>CAMBXM010000286.1 GCA_945871815.1 Singulisphaera sp. GP187 | reverse complement strand
CGGCCGCCGAACCGATCCGCGTCGTGGTGGTCGGTCTGATGTCGCCGGCGACGGCTCTTGCGTTCAACGCCAACGGTCTGTCGCCCGACGGCACGCGCCGCCAAGGGGCCTACTGGAACCTGACGCAACCGATCCCGCCCGGCGCCTCGGTCGCGATCCAAGCCGTGTTCCAGTCGCCCACGAACGTCACCTACACGGTCATCGTGCAGGACTTTGACGGCTACTCCGAAGCCGCGGCCGCGACGCGCGCCTTCACGACGCTGCGGGCGGCCGACCAAAAGGCGATCCTCGACTTCCTCAAGGTTCAACTGATCGGGGGCATGGTCGGAGAAGGCGGGGCGCCGATCGTCAACATCGAGGTCGAGCTGCCCGACGTTGGCGGCGGCTGACGGTCGCCGCTCGGCCTCCGCCGGGATCCTGCCGCCACCGCGCACTCGATCCCAAGAAGGCAGTTGCGCAGTGATAGCGCCGCGCAGGAAGGAATCGACCAGGGCGCGGTCGTCGGCAAGGCCGACCAACGCCTGAAGGCATCGTGTGGCCTCGTGCACTTTGCCGACTGCGACGGCGCGATTGTGGCGCACGATTGGCGACGCAATCAGCGCCAACATGCGATCGTGGTGGATGCGAATGCGCAGCTAGTCGGTCGCCGCATAGTCGGGGGCGGCAGCACAACGGGCGAACCGGCGTGTTCTCTTCCATGTTGGGCGCCGATGGCTCGGAGTAGCGAGCATCCGCGTCCACTGGCGGCTGTTTGGAATGACACCGCGGCGATAGGCAGAACCGCACGCGTTCGCTACGAACGCTGCATGCTCGCTCGCTCGTTCGGAGTCGCCCTTGCCTTCCTACTCATCGCCTGCTCGACCCTGCCGACGACGTCGGTGCCGGGCAACGGCAGCGAACTGCACGTGGTGTTGTTTTGGTTGAAGCCCGACATGCCGGCCGCCGAGCGCGCCGCCTTGTCGACCGAACTGGCGACCAAGGCCAACCGCATCGACGGCCTGCAGGCCTGCTGGTGCGGCGGGCCGGTCGAGAGCACGCGTGACGTCGTTGACGACTCCTTCGATTGGATGCTGGTCATGCGCTTCCGCGACCACCAAGCTGCGCAGGACTGGCAGAGCGATCCGATCCACCAGCAACTGCTCACGCGCTTCGCGCCGCACTTTGCCAAGGTCGTCGTCTACGACGGCAAGTGACGAGGACGAGCCACGACTTCGCTTTGCTGCCACGCAGCGATCTCGAGCGCCGTCGTCTCCTGCTGCTCCCACTGACCGTAGACTGCGCCTTGCGACGCGAGTTGCAGCAGTCGTTTTCGTAGCACCGGGGTCAACGCGCCGGCGGCCGCGCGGCGGAATGGCGTCCCGGGCAATGGCATGAAGGTGTGGCCGTGAACGCGCGCGCCCTGCGCCACGAGGCGATCCATCAACGCCAGCGTCGCCTCGACATCGCCCTCACTCTCGCCCGGCATGCCGAACAAGAAGTCCACGTGCGGCACAAAGCCGTGCTCGAGGCACAGTGCAGCAGCACGTTCGATCGACGCGACGTCGTGGCCGCGTTTGCTGTGTTGCAGCATCGCGTCGCTGCCCGACTGTCCACCGAGGATCAGCGCGCGGTTGTCGACGTAGCGCTTCAGCAATGCGAGCGCGGCTGGCGTCACGTGCTCGGGCCGCACTTCACTCGGGAAGGTGCCAAACCACAACCGCCGTTCAGGACCGATCTCGGCGCGCACGGTAGCCAGCAGATCCTCGACGGCAGCGAGACTTGGCTCGGCGCCACTGGTGCCGTACGACATCGAAGTCGGCGTCAAGAAGCGGAAATCGCGGAAGCCGATGCTGACGAAGTAGCGCACCCATTGCTGCACGTTGGCGACGCTGCGGTGGCGAAAGTTGGCGCCCGCGAAGTACGGGGTCTGACAGAAGCGGCAGGCGTAGATGCAGCCGCGCGTGATCTCGATCGGACCATGACGCCGATGAGCAGGCGCGCACGGCGGGAAGTCGTCGAGACTCGGGCGCAGAGCCTTGCCGTTGCGCTTCAGCTCGGTCTTGTGCAACTCGCTGCCACGGTCCTCGAGGAACGCGATTCCGGCCACCGTTCGCGGGTCGCCGCCGCGCAACAGCGTGCGCACGAGGTCGAGCACCAGCAACTCGCCTTCGCCTATCGCGACGAGATCGAATCCGGCGCGCAACGTCTGCAGCGGCTCAGCCGAGGCGTGCACGCCGCCGGCCACGTGCACCACGAGATGATCGCCGGTGCGACGGCGGACCTCGTGGAGCTCACGGGTCATCTGGGCGAAGTCCGGTGAGTAGAACGACCAGCCGACCAGCACGCGCTGGCCGCGAGATCGCCCGGCCTCGATCGCTGCGACCACCGCATCGACACCGTTGCCGAACTCGACCGGAACGTGCACGAGATCTGGCGCCGACTCCAGCGCGCCTGTCAGCACATGGAATGCGAACTTGCCAGTGCGGCGATAGGCCCAGACGATGAGCAGCGGGCTCGCGGAGACGTTCGCGCTGGCGGCAAGAGAGGCCATCAGGGGCGCCACCGTAGCCTCCGTGCAATCACGGTGGAAGCGACGGCAGCGCGGTCAGCGCGCGACGCGTTGGCGCCAGCGGGAAGGCGCAGAGCCACACCGGGGCCCGCCGGCCCAGGTGACTGGAACAAGCGCCCGTCTTTGCGGGGCTGGCCTCGAGTTCTTCAGTAGACGCCCATGCGCTTGCTGCGCACGAAGTTGGTCAGCAACCGGAAGGCCGACAGGTCGGGGACGCTGGCGGTGGCCTTCTGCGGGTTCTTCCAATAGCCCGCGCTTTTGGTCGCGCGCCAGTCCGCGAGCGAAAGCCCCATGTGGTCTACGGCGTAGGCCTGTCGGTCCTTGTCGGTCTTCAGTAGCTCGCTGACCTTGGCGAGTCCCTGCAGGTCGAAGTGATTGGCCGAATCGAATAGCACGCCGTGGCCGCAAACAAACCATGCAGCGAGATTGCCGCAGCCCCAGCGTTCGGCGGCATCCGGGCTGTCGATCAACACCTCACAGCGCTCCGGATCGAGCACTTGG
>CAMBXM010000285.1 GCA_945871815.1 Singulisphaera sp. GP187 | reverse complement strand
CGCGAAGTTGACCTGGCAGCCCAAGAGGCGAGTTTGGAACGGCTCCGCGACCGGCTGCTGGCCATGCAACACGATTGGGGGCGGGCCGAGCTTGGTCGCTACGCCTCGCACCTGATGGACTACACCGAGGCGCAAGGACGAGCAGCCCTATCGAGCCTCGGTCGCGGACCGTTCGCGGCACGGGATGCGCTGGAAGACGACGGTCAGGGCAACGGCCCGCTGACCATCGATCTGCGCCTGCGGCGACGCGGCGCGATGCTGCAGTTCGACTTCACGCGCAGTTGCGAGCAGGCGCAGGGTGGCGTGAATGCAAACCGGAGCGTCGTGCTGGCGGCCTGTGCGTATGCCCTGCGGTGCTTGTGCCCGGAGCGCATGCCGACCAACGACGGTCTCTTCCGACTGTTCGAGATCGTGACCACGCCCGGCTCGCTCGTCGATCCGAAGAAACCCGCGCCGGTCGCTGGCGGCAACGTGGAGACCAGCCAGCGCCTCGTCGACGTCTGCCTGTCCGCGCTCGGGAAGGCGCGACCCGGCGTCGTTCCGGCGTGCTCGGCCGGCACCATGAGCAACCTGTCGATGGGCGGAGTCGATGCGCGCGGCCGCGACTTTGCCTTTTACGAGACTCTGCCAGGCGGGGCCGGTGCCGGGCCGCTGCGCGCCGGTCGCTCGGCGGTGCAGACGCACATGACGAACACGCGCAACACGCCGGTCGAAGAAACCGAGCATCGCTATCCGGTGCGGGTGCTCGCGCTCACGGTGCGACGTGGCACTGGCGGGCGCGGTCGGCGCCCCGGCGGTGACGGCATCGAGAAGATCGTCGAAGCCCTCGTGCCCATGTCGGTCACCTTTCTCGGCGACCGCCATCGTTCCGGGCCACCTGGAGCCATGGGCGGCGGTAGCGGCGCGCCCGGCGCGCTTGCGATCGAGAATGTCCGCGGCGTGCGGCGTGCGCTTTCCAGCAAGGTGTCCCTGCAACTTGCGATCGGCGAACGCATCGTCGTGCAGACGCCCGGCGGCGGAGGCCATGGCCGTGCGTAGCGCTACCGTCGCAGTTTCACTCGTGCTGTCTGCGTGTGCCACTCCCGCCTACCAGCCACTGCGGGTTGATCTCCCCCAGGGCTTGCCTGCGGACAGCTACGCGCGATGTCGTGATCTCATTCGCGGCCGCTACCGGTTCCTGGTCGTCGAGGATGCGCAAGCGTTCCGGCTCCAGACCGACTGGGTAGCGGGTCCCAATCCAGACGTCGCGAGCCAGCAACGGGTGACGCTCTTCCGTGAGGGGACCTCGGTTGCTTGCGTCGTCGAAGTTCGCTACCTCGGTTTCGCCATGTTCGCTTCGATACCGTCCTGGTCCGCTCCCCGCGCCGACGTGCGGCTCGAGGAGGAACTCGGCGACGCGCTTCGGCGTGCGCTCGGCGCCTGATCGAAGCCGGCGGATCGCGTTGCCAGGTCGAGGCGCGGGTCGTGCGGCTGGCGTGCTCGGGCGCGGTGGAGCAAGCAACCGGCCGCCCCGATCCGGCCTCGAACTGCGAGCAGCTTGGCGCGGGCTAGCACGATGGCCACAGGATCGGCGCCGTAGTCGCGGGCGGCGACGACGGCGCGCATCGCGGTCGCCAGTTCGTGGTCGGCGACCGCGGCCTCGAAGCGCCACAGTGCAATCTTCGGGCAGCCGCCAGCGAGCAGCTCCGCCGCGGCCAACAGGCCGATCGGGCGGACCGACCGTGTTCCGCGCCTGAGTTTGGCCATTGCGATCGCCACGCGGATCTCGTGTGGCAGTGGCCGCACCGCCAGCACGGCGAGAATCTGGCGGATGCGTCGAAGGCGCGCCTGCGGGTCGGGTCGTCGCCGCGGTCGAGGCAGGAGCCGAACCTGATCGCGGTCGCGCAGCAGGTCGCACGCGAGCCCTGTCAGCGCCTCGGCGAGCCGCCGCCGCCAGAAGCCCAGGAAGGTCGCGTCATAGCCGAGTTGATCGGCGATGTGGGCCCACAGCGCGCGCACGCGGGGCCTCGTCAAGCCCGTTGCGTGTGCCGTCGCCGTGACGTTCGTGCGGCCGTTCCGCAGCGTCGCGGCTCGGTGCTCGGTGTCCGTCACGGCTTCCCGTGGCAGCGCGACCTCGACCCGCGGCGCTTCCACGGCGGGATCGTGCATGGCCGCCTCGAAGTGCTCGGGCAGTGGTTCGCCGCGGCGCAGTTCGTGGTAGATCCAGCGCTCGACGAATCGGAACCACCGTCGATGCCGCTCCGGCGGCGACAAAGCCAGCACCGCATCGACGTGCGTGAGGCAGTCGACGAGCAGTTCTTGTCGGACTTCAACCAGCAGTTGCTGTCGCAACGGCGCCGAGCGAAATCGACAGCGATTGCTACGCCAGAGCTGACCTCGCAATAGCCTCGTGGTGAACCACTCCAGGGATGCCAGCGCCTGTCGCCGGCGCTCGTCTTCGTCCACGACTTCGTGCATGGCGAAGAGATCGCTCGATGGGGGCGTGGCCGCCTGCGATTCCACAGACGGCGAAGTCCAGGTGTGGAGCCGCGCCCACCGTCTCTCTATGCTGCCCGCCTTTTCGCCGCCATCTTCCATGTCCACAACGTGCGTCGTAGGCATCCTCTGGGGTGACGAAGGGAAGGGGAAGGTCATCGACTTCCTCGCTGCCGAGGCCGACTACGTCGTCCGCTATGGCGGTGGTCACAACGCTGGCCACACGCTCATCCTGCCCAGCGGCAAGATGGTCCTTCACCTCGTGCCCTCGGGCATCGTCCACCGGCGCGTTACCAACGTCATCGGCAACGGTGTGGTGGTCGACCCCCTGCACCTAGTGAAGGAAATCGAGGGCGTGCAAAAGCGTGGGCTGCCGATCGAGCTGGGCCAGAACCTGCTGATCAGCGAGCGCGCGCACGTGATCCTCGAGGCGCATCGCGTCCAGGACCATTGGCACGAGCAGGCGCGCGGCAAGGGCCGCATTGGCACGACCGGACGCGGCATCGGCCCGGCCTACGCGGATCGCTGCAATCGCATCGGCCTGCGCATGGGCGACTTGATCCGTCCGGATCGACTGCGCGCCGGCATCGACCGCTTGTGCGCGGAGAAGAACCCGCTGTTCGCTG
>CAMBXM010000284.1 GCA_945871815.1 Singulisphaera sp. GP187 | reverse complement strand
AAGTTCATGGCATAGCCCGTGGCCCCGGCGTTGCCGGCGACGAGCGTCGTCGCGATCGACGACTGCGGCGCGAACGTGATCGTGCGGCTGGCCGTGCGGCAGCTGTTCGTGGCGGTAAGCGAGACCGGGATCGGCCCGCAGCCAGCCGTGTAGCTCCACACCGGGTTCTGGTTGGTCGCATCGACACCGGGGATGCCATCGAGGTCCCACTGCCAGCCCGAGGCCGACGGCGAGGTGACCGCCGTGAACTGGAACAGCGCGGGCTCTGCGATCTTCTGCCAGGTGAAGTTGGCAGCCAACGCATCGACGACGATGAAGTTGGTGCGCGTCACTTGGTAGTTGCCGAGTGCGTCGAACGCCGTGAGGCGCACGCTGTAGTCGCCGCACGTGTAGCTCCGCAACGGGTTCGTCGTGAAGTCGTCGTCGATGTTGTCGCCGTCGAGGTCCCACGCGAAGACCGTGAACCCGAGCGGGTCCATCGACGCCGAGCCGTTGGTGAACTGCACGTTCATCGGACCCGTGCCCGTGCGCGGTGTCGCCGCGAACGTCAGCAAGCTCGTCATCTGGTAGTGCAGACGCATGTTGAGCGTGCGAACCGCCGACTGGCCGCCCGAGAACGGCGCCGCCGAGGTCGAGTTCTGGATGACGGCCGAGGTGAGGTCAGCCGACAGCTCCGCGGTCGAGAACAGCGTGGGCAGCGGCGGGATCTGGGTCGAGCCGTTGGTGTAGACGTGGCGGAAGTTCTTGCAGTGCAGAGCCACACCGTAGGTACCGGGCAAAAGGAAGATGCCCGTGTCCAGCACGATGTTGGCGGCACCGGTGCCGTCAGCGACGAAGCCCGAGGCCGAGCTCCGCTTCGTCCCCCAAACAGCGGGAAGCGAGTGGTTGCCGACGTGCGTGCCGCCGGGAGCCGTGAGGTAGACGTCGAATGCGCTGGTCGCAGCGTTGAGGTCTTGCGCACGAATATCGATCTGCGACAGGATCAGCCCTGAACCGACCGTGACCGTCGTATCGAAGTAGAGCGTGTTCGAGAACGGCGCCGTCGCCGTGAGCGCGAGTCCACCGATCATCGTGGTGGTCAGCGGCGATTGCGCAACCGCAACCGTCGCGAGCGAAACGAACGAAGCAAGAAGCAGCGATCTCATGGACAGAATCCTCTCCGAGTAAGCGGGGAATGAGCGGACGTCAAATCTAGCAACCTGCACTCCGACTGTCACCGCCCCCGATCCACACTCGGCCCCTGCTACCATTTCTTGCTCGACGTAACCAAGGACCTGCCGCATCGTGCGGATCGAACCCCTGCGATGACCGACCCCAACGAACCTCTTGCTGCGACTGCCACCTTCGTCGTCGATGCCGAAGCGGACCAGCGCCTCGATGCGGCGCTGCGCGCCCGCGCGCCGCAGTTCTCGCTGCAGAAGACCCGCTCACTGTGCGGCATCGGCGCCATCGCGGTCAATGGCGTCCGCGCGCCCGCAACCCACCGTCTGCGCCTTGGCGAACGTGTTTCCTGGCATCCCGCCCTGGCAGAACTCTCCCTGCAACTCGGTCTCGCGGTCGTGTGCGACCGCGACGGCGTGCTCGTCTTGCACAAATTGCCTGGCGCAGCCGTGCACGCGGGGCCGCTGGTCGACGACCCCATCGCGGCTCGCCTCCAAGCGGTGCTGCCCGAGGCCGGCCTGTGCCAACGCCTCGATCGCCCGGCATCGGGGTTGTTGCTCTGCGGTCGCGATGCGGCCGCCGTGCGCGCGATCTCGATGGCGATGGAGCGCGCGGAAATCGAGCGGCACTACCTCGGCATCGCCCACGGCGTGATCGAGATCGACGAGCGCACCATCGATCTGCCGCTGCTGACAACCGACGAACCCCAGGGCGACCGGCCCAAAGTGATCGTCGACCACGAACACGGGACGCGCGCCGTCACCCATCTGACCGTGGTCGCGCGGTCGCGCACCGCAACCCTCGTTCGCTTGCGCCTAGAGACCGGTCGCACCCACCAGATCCGCGCCCATCTGCGTGCCATCGGCCATCCGCTGCTCGGAGACGCACGCTACGGCGACCCGGCGGCCGACGCGATCGCACATCGCACGTATGGTATCGACCGAGTGCTCCTGCACAGCGAACGGCTGCGCCTCGCCGCGCCTGCGACCGGCGAGATCCTGGAGTTGCGGGCGATGCACGAGCCCGACATGGCGCGCATGTTTGCTGTACTGCGCGAACGCTGACACCCGACCTCGTGCTGCCATCGATCCCACCATGATCGCTCTCGTGCGGGTGCTGCTGCTCGTCGCCCTCATCGCCACGCCCGCGTCGGCACAGACAAGCCCAGAAGAGCCTCGCGCGGGACGACCGCGCATCGGCCTCGTACTCAGCGGCGGGGGCGCGCGCGGCACCGCCCACGTCGGGGTGCTGCAGGTGCTGGAAGAACTGCGCATCCCGATCGACTGCATCGCCGGTACCAGCATGGGCGCCATCGTCGGTGGCCTCTACGCCTACGGCCGCACGACGGCAGAACTCGAACAGCTCGTGACGCGGCGCTCGCTGACGACGACCTGGCAGGATCTGCTGCGCGATGGTGGCCCGTTCGTGACGCTGCCGTTCCGCCGCAAGGAAGAGGCGCAGACCTACCTCGCCGGCCCCAAGTTCGGCATCCGCAACGGCAGCTTCCGCTTGCCCAAGGGCCTGCTGCAGGGGCAGAACCTCGAGACGGAGTTGCGACTGCTGACCTTGGCGGCCCATGACTTGCCGACCTTTGACGACTTGCCGATTCCGTTTCGATGCACGGCGGTCGACGTGCGCACCGGCAAGAAAGTAGTGCTCGACCGCGGCAATCTGGCCGACGCGATGCGTGCGAGCATGTCACTGCCCGGCATCTTCGCGCCGGCGCGCATCGATGGCCGCGATCTGCTCGACGGTGGCCTCGCCGACAACGTGCCGATCGCGGTTGCGCGCGCAATGAACGTCGACGTCCTGATCGTGATCGACATCGGCACGCCGGTCGACTCTGTGGGCGCGGCATCGAGTGTGCTCGACGTGTCGCTGAAGGTGATGGCGATCCTGACGCAACAAAACGTCGATCACAGCCTCGCCAGGATGCAACCCGGCGACCTG
>CAMBXM010000283.1 GCA_945871815.1 Singulisphaera sp. GP187 | reverse complement strand
GCGGCTGTTCTCCGCGGCGACGTCGAGGGCCTGCAACAGCGTCAGCTCGACGGGCTCGGGCGTGTCGAGCAATCGCTGGCGCAAGGTGTCGACCGGCCGCACGATCGGCATGGACTTCTTCTGACCGGTGACCTGTTCGGCGGCCTCCTCGAGGATCGGGTAGATCCGGCTGTCGACTTCGTCCTTGCTGCCGGCCGCTGACCAGCAGCCGGCGAGCAGGAGGGTGACGAGCGGCGTGGAGAAGGGGAGGTGACAACGCATCATGGCGATCGGGGGGAGCTGCCTAGCCACAAGTTGGGCGGGCATTTACGGCTGGACTCGATCACTTGGCCAACTGTTTTTTCTCGTGCGGCATGGAGCAGCGCTTAGCATCTCCGCCCTGGTTGGCGGTTTGGCTACTGGTTTGGTTCCAGGGGGCATGGTTTCCATCTTGATCACCGCGGGTCCAACTCGCGAGTACCTCGATGACGTTCGATTCTTGTCGAACGGCAGCACGGGGCGCATGGGGTTCGCCCTGGCCGAGGCGGCGATGCAACAAGGTCACGAGCCCGTGCTTGTTCTCGGGCCAGTCGAATCGACCCCGCCGCAGGGCGTGCGGGTTTTGCCCGTGACGTCGGCGCTCGAGATGCGCGATGCGGCGGAGCGATGCTTCGCCCAGTGCCAAGTTGCGATCGCCGCGGCGGCCGTCGCGGACTGGCGACCGGCCCATCGGAACCCTGGCAAGCCGAGCCGTCAGGGCGCTCCGGTCGGGGTCGAACGGCTCGAACTGGTACTGAATCCTGACATCGTTGCGGGCCTTGCGGACCACAAAGGCGACCGCGTCGTCGTCGGATTTGCCCTCGAGTCTGCTGCGGCCTCGATGGATCAGGCGGTCGCGCGTGGGCGGGACAAGCTGCAGCGCAAGCAGCTCGACCTGTGCATTTGCAACCGCTCTGACGCGATCGGTAGCGCTGCCAGCGAGACCGTCCTGCTGTTCTCGGACGGAAGTCGCCGCGACTTCGGTCCGCAGGACAAGTCGGTGACTGCGGCGGCGATCGTCCGCATCGCCGTTTCCCTTTACGAGCAGCGGCAGAGGTCCTCGTGACCCTGCGCCGCCGCCTACATCCGGGCCCGGTGCGAAGGCGCAACTGGGCCATCGATACCAGCATCGAGCAACTGCAACTGGGGGCCCCGTGGGCAAGAGCAAGAGCACCAAGTTCGTTCCGGTAGAACAGGCGCCGACAGGTCACATGTCGGACGGCGCTCGCGAGTTGGTCGCGCTGCTGTTGTCCGGCCTCGCCCTGTACTCGCTGTTGTGTCTGGCGACGTTTCACACCGCAGACCTCGACCAGCCAATCCCGGTCGGCGGAGGTCGCAACCTCGGCGGTACCTTCGGCTACTACCTGGCTGGCGGTTTCACCTATGTGCTGGGCTACGCCTCGGTGGTGCCGTTCCTGGCATTGCTCGGCTGTGCCATTGCGTTGTTTCTCCATCGCACCGTGGAGCGCGTGTGGTTGAAGTCGATCGGCGCCCTGACGTTTGCCGCGATGCTCTCGCTGCTCCTGGCGGCGCCAACTGGCCACGGCAGCATGGGCGCAGCACTCGGCTACACCGCAATGACGCCGCAGGGTCCTGGTGGCGCGTTCGGAGCCAATCTGTCGCCGCGGCTCTTCGACGTGTTCGGCGGTCCCGGGCGCGTGCTGTTGCTGGCGTTTGGTGCGCTGCTGTCACTGCTGGTGGCCACGGAGTGGATGTTCTCGCAAATGCTGATGCGCGCAGTGGCGACGCTGCGGCGATCTGTCGCTCGGCTGCGGCAGCGTCGACCGGCCTTGGCCTGGGGTGTGTCGGGGGCGATGGACGCCGAGGACGAAGTTGCGAAGCAGCCGGTTCGGACCAAGCCAGCGGCTCCGCCATCCCGCAAGCCAGGGACCAAGGTGGTCGCCCCCGCTATCGACGATGATGAGGACGCCGAGGATGCACTCGGCGACGGCGACAAGGAGCGCGATGACAATGCCGCCGCCGTCTTGCCCGCGTTGCGTCCGAAGCGGGGCAAGCAGAAGCCGCCGTTTTCAGAGGTCGACGACGAGGATCTCGACGACGAGCCAGTCGACGCATCGGGTGCGGCCAAGAAAGGCAAGCCGGCGGACAGCGCCAAGGCCGACTCGGGCAAGGCCAGTCCGCAGAAGGCCACAACCGCCAAGGCGCCCGCCAACGACGAGGCCGAGCAGCCGCCGCGTCCGCTGGAGCCGCCCAAAATCGTGGTCCCGATCTCGCGGCCAAAGATCGTCAAGGCGCCGCCAAAGCCGAAGCCCGTGGCGCAGAGCGACCTGCCATTCGACGCGGCCTACCCCTATCCACCGGTCGAGCTGTTTCGCGAAGCCGAGACTTCCGACGTCGGTGCGACCGCTGACCAACTGCAGAAGGGCGGTGAAGCGATTGCGGCGAAGCTGCGGAGCTTTGGCATCGAATCCCAGGTCGTCGCGGCTTCGATCGGCCCCGCCGTTACGCAGTATGAGCTGCGCCTTGCCGACGGGATTCGCGTCAACAAGGTCGCCGGCTACTCCGACGACTTGGCGGCGGCACTCAAAGCGTTCTCGGTGCGCGTGGTCGCACCGATTCCGGGCAAGGACACGATCGGCATCGAGGTGCCGAATGCGACGCGGCAGAAGGTCTTCATGCGCGACCTCCTCGAGCAGTTTGGCCGGTCGGAAGACCTCGCGGTGCCGCTGTATCTGGGCAAGGATGTCGCTGGCAATCCGATCGTCGAGGATCTGGCGCGAATGCCGCATCTTCTGATCGCCGGCACGACCGGCTCGGGCAAGTCGGTGTGCATCAACGCGATCCTGTTGTCGATCCTGATGACGCGCACGCCAGAACAGGTCAAGCTGATCCTGGTCGATCCCAAGATGGTCGAGTTGCAGGCCTACAAGCAGGTGCCCCATCTCTGCTGCGAGGTCGTCACCAACATGAAGAAGGCGCCGGCGGTGCTCCAGTGGGCCGTCGACGAGATGGAGAACCGCTACACGATGTTGTCAGCTGCGGGCGTCAACCACATCAAGAGCTACAACCGCCTCGGTCAGCAAGAACTAGAGAAGCGGATGAAGCGTGAGGTCGAGCCCGATCGCATCCAGTTGCCGTACATCGTTATCGTGATCGACGAGTTCGCTG
>CAMBXM010000282.1 GCA_945871815.1 Singulisphaera sp. GP187 | reverse complement strand
GAGCCAAGGTCTGGGCGACCAGACGCCGCAGCAGCTCGCCGACTCGCATGGCGTGCGTGCCAAGCACAGCATGGAAGGTGCCTGCGCGCGCATGTCCGACGCATTCACGACCGTGAGCGCGATCACCGCGGACGAGGCCTTCCTCCTGCACGAGCGGCGAGCCGACGTGTTGGTACCAAATGGCATTGATCTCGACGTGGTGGACGAACTCGCTGCCGGCGATCGCGCGAAGACGCGCCAGGCGGTAGGTGCATTGGCGTCGGCCATGTTTGGCGAGGACATCGGCGATGCCATGTTCGTCGGCATCGCTGGCCGCTACGAGTTCTACAACAAGGGCATTGAGCTCCTGCTCGACGCTCTTGCCCGCCTCAAGGACAAGCCCGGTCGCAGCCTCGTCGCGTTCGTGCTGGTGCCGGCCGGCAACTCTGGCCTGCGCGGGGAGCTGTTGGAGCGTCTCCAGGGCCAAAAGGGCACTGGGCCGATCGGGATCTGCACGCACAACCTGTTTGACGAGCAGCGCGACCCGCTGCAGCAGCACTGCAAGCGCCTGGGCCTCGATAACAGGAAGGGTGCACGCATCAAGATCGTGCAGGTGCCGATCTACCTGCGTCCGGACGACGGCGTGTTCAATCGCGAGTACGAGGCCGTTCTTGCGGCGATGGACCTTGGTGTCTACCCGTCGTTCTACGAGCCGTGGGGCTATACACCCCAGGAAGCGCTCGCAGTGGGCGTGCCGACGATCACCACGGACCTCGCCGGCTTCGGTCGTTGGGCTGCGCAGGAGGGCCTCGACGCGAAAGATGGCATCACCGTCATCAAGCGCCAGCGCGTGCCGTACGAAGAAGTCACTGCCGCGTTGACCGCCGAACTCGAGGCGTTCGCAGCCCGTGGCAAGGTCGATCCGGCACTGCGTGAGCGCTGCCGAGTCGCGGCCGGGCACACGGCGTGGAAAGATCTGTTCGCCAACTACGTCAAGGCCTACGAGATCGCCATCGAAGCGGTGCAAAAGCGCAGCACGACCGGTGTGGTTCAGTTCCGCCTGCCGCGCCGCGCACTCCCGTCGCCAGGCGTGGGGCCAAATCCGAGACTCACGAGTTTCGAAGTTTCTGCCACCGTGCCGACGGCGTTGCGCGGTCTTGAACGACTCTCTCGCAACTACTGGTGGAGTTGGCAGCCGGGGGCCCGTGAGTTGTTCGCGGCAATCGATCCAGCGTTCGATCGCGGCGGCGACAACGCGATCCAGTGCTTGCACCGCGCCAGTGTCGACGTGCTCGAGCGACTGGCCCAGGACAAGAGCTATCAGAAGAAGCTGCAAGAGACGGTGCAGCGTTTCGACGAGTACATGGCCTCGGGTCCGCGCCCGCTCACGCTGGACGCGAAGGGCACTGCGATCACCGCGGAAAACCCGATCGCGTACTTCTCAGCGGAGTTCGGGGTGCACCCATCGTTGCCGATCTACAGCGGCGGTCTCGGCATCCTCGCCGGGGATCACCTGAAATCGGCGAGCGATCTTGCCCTGCCGCTGATCGGCGTGGGGCTCTTCTACCGCTTTGGCTACATGCAGCAGAAGCTCGCCAGCGACGGCCAACAGTTGACCGTTGACCGCGAGAACGACCCCCGTGACTTGGCGCTCGAACCGGTGCGGGCCAGTGACGGGCGACCGCTCGAGGTCACGGTGCCGCTCCCCGGGCGCGAACTCGTGCTTCGAGCCTTCAAGGCCCCGGTAGGCCGCGTTGCGCTCTACCTGCTCGACGCCAACGTTCCGCAGAACCGCCCTGAGGATCGCGACATCACCCGCCATCTCTATGGCGGCGACACCGAGATGCGTATCCAGCAGGAGATCGTGCTTGGTCGCGGCGGCGTGCGCCTCTTGCGCGAGATCGGGCTGCGACCTTCCGTCTACCACATGAACGAAGGCCACGCGGCCTTCCTCACGCTCGAGCGGACAAGCCGGCTTGTCCGAGGCGAAGGACTGACGTTCGACTCGGCGCGAGAGTACGTCGCCGAGACCACGTTGTTCACGACGCACACGCCAGTTCCTGCGGGCCACGATCGCTTCGGCGAAGACCTCATGCGCCGATACTTCGGCGATGCCGAGGAATGGGTCGGCCTGCCGTGGGATCGGTTCTTTGCCCTCGGCACCGGTGGCCAGGGCGCAGAGTTCAACATGACATGGTTGGCGATGAACTTCGCTGGCTTCGTCAACGGTGTCAGCAAGCTGCACGGGATTGCGTCGCAGAAGCTGCTGCAGGCCTTCTGGCCTGGGTTGCTGATGGCGGAGGTGCCGGTCAACACGATCACCAACGGCATCCACCTTGCGAGCTGGACGGACGACGGACTCGGCAATTTGCTGCGACGCGGCAAACAATCGGTGCGTCCGATCGACTTCGCCGGGGCGGCAAGTATCGATCGTCACGAGCTCTGGCGTGCCCACCAGAGCTGCAAGCAACGCATGATCCAGACGGTTGGGGATACGTTGACTAGGTCGTTCCAATCGCGAGGCGATAGTCCGGCGTTGTTGCACACGATCCTCGAGGGATTAGTGCCCAACGCACTCTATCTTGGGTTTGCTCGTCGTTTTGCGCCGTACAAGCGCGCGCATCTGCTGTTCTCCGAGCCGACTCGATTGCGTCGCCTGCTCGATGACCCCAAGCGTCCGGTCCGCATCGTGATCGCTGGCAAAGCGCACCCGCGCGATCGCCTCGGCCAGGACGTGATGAAGCGGATCGTACAGCTGAGCCGCACGCCGGAGTTTGCCGGCAAGATCATCTTCGTCGAGGACTATGAGATCTCGCTGGCACGCGCGTTGGTGCAAGGCGTCGACGTCTGGGTCAACACCCCGACTCGCATGGAAGAGGCCAGCGGCACGTCGGGCATGAAGGCCGCGGCCAATGGCGTGCTCAATCTCTCGATCGGCGATGGTTGGTGGCCGGAGGCGGCCGACGGCCAGAACGGCTGGACCATTGGTGCAGGGCAGGTTTACGCGGATACGGAGCTGCAGAACCAGGCCGACACCACGGCGCTGTATCGCCTCATCGAGGACGAACTGGTTCCGACCTATTTTACGCTGGACGAACGTGGGCTGCCTGAGGCTTGGGTCGAGAGCATGGTCCACTGCCTCGCGACCGTTCCGCCGCAGTTCAACACGGACCGCATGGTGCAGGAGT
>CAMBXM010000281.1 GCA_945871815.1 Singulisphaera sp. GP187 | reverse complement strand
ACCCGGTTCTGGTAGAACAGCGGCACTTCGAGGTTCTCCAGGACCGTCAACTGCGGGATCAGGTTGAACGACTGGAAGATGAATCCCAGCTCCTGTCCACGCACATCGGAGAGCGCGTCGTCATCGAGCTGCGAGACATCGCGGCCGCCGACGAGGTAGTGGCCACTGGTTGGGCGGTCGAGACAGCCAAGGATGTTGAGCATGGTGCTCTTGCCCGAACCCGAGCGTCCCATGATCGCCAGGTAGTCGCCGGCGTGAACCTGCACCGACACCCCGTTCAGTGCCTTCACGACATTGTCGCCCATCTTGTAGTGACGATGGACCTCACGGAACTCAGCGATGACACGCCGCGTGTCGGCCGCGATTGGCTCGGGGTTGGGCTGCATGACTCAGCGATTGCTTTCCGTCGGGGCGCCGCCGCCCGGGGCCCCGCCACCAGGGGCGCCACCGCGTCCGCCCATCATGCTGCGCATCTGCTGGCGCATCGCCTCGTACTTGGTCCAGGTTTCACCGAGACCCTGCACCGCGGCCAGCACGGCCGGCTCTTCGAGCATTGCCGACAGCGATCGGCGGTTGTCGATCTCTTCGTGGCGATCGGGGAACTTGTTCTTCAAGAAGGTCTGGATCTCGCTGCCGAGTTGGCGGTAGTCCGCCATCTGGGCCTGCAACTCCGGCGTCATGCTCGGCATGCCGCCGCCGCTGCCACGGCTGCCTCGCCGATCCACGGCTGTGCCTTCGGCCGTAGCGGTCCCGCCGGCTTGCGTCGGGGGTGTTGGTGTTGCGCCGCTATCGGTTGCGGGCCTGCTCGTGGACGGCACTTCGGGCATCGGCACCGCGGGCTGTGGCAAGCTGGGAGGCTGCACGCTCGGCGGCAGGGTGAGGTAGACGACGTCGCCGACGTCGAGGCCCTTGGTGATCACCACGTGTTCGGAGTTGTGCTGGCCGATCTCCACGGGCGCGGCTACCGGACCATTGGGTCCGCGTTTCCAGACGTAGTTGGCCGAGCGATCGCGACGCACGGCCTGCAGCGGCACGGCGAGAACGTCCTTGAGGTGGTCGACAAGGATCGTGACTGCTCCGGCCATGCGCGAGCGCAGCATGCCGCCGGTGTTCTCGCCGTCGAGTTCGACGACTGCGGTGTAGACCTTGCGATCGCTGTTCATCCAGCCGTTGTTGCTGTCGGCCTGCTGCGCGATTCGGATCACGTGGCCAGCGAACGACCGATCGGGGAAGGCTTCGATGTCGAGGTGCGCGTTTTGGCCGGTGCGAACCTGACTGACGACGGCTTCCTGGACCTTGACCAAGGCCTGCATGCGCGTGGTGTCAGGGAGCACGATGAGATCCTGGCGATCGCGGACTTGGATGCCTTCGCGGATCGCTTCCGAACCTGAGCGACCGCGTTCTTGGCGGGCGTAGATGACGAGGCCAGGCGTTGGGGCGTAGACGATGGCGTTCTTGATCTGGCGCTCCAGGTTGTCGAGGCGGTCCTTGGCCAGTTGGTACTCGGCGAGCGCACTCTTCAGGGAACTGTCCGCCTTGGTGACTTCGGCTTCGTTGGTCGCCAGCACGCGTGCGAGTTCGAGACGCGCGTTGTCGACATCCTGCGTCAGCTTCTCCTTCACCTTGAACAGTTCGTAGCTGACCAGAAGGTCGAGGTCGTTCCAGGAGAGGCCCACTTGCGAGAGTCGCCGTTGGAACTCGATTTCGTCCTTCTCCAGCTCGTTCTCGGTGATGAACTTCTTGTTGGCGAGCCGGCGACTGTGGCCGAGGTAGGTCTCCTGGAACTTCAGGTCAGCCATCGCCAGTCGGATCTTGTCGACCTGCTGGAGGACTTTGTTGGACAGGTCGCCCATGTCGCGGCCGACTGCATTGTTGCCATCGGCGTCGACCAGCAACTCGTTCACCTTCCCGACCAACGGGGCATAGCGTCGCGGGTCGATCTGGCTGATTGCGCTGCGGTTCTCCGCCGCCGCCAGGGTGGCCGCATCCGTCGCTGCGAGCACCGCCTTCGTGTCGGCGCCGCTGTCCACACTGGGCTCGCGCGCGTCGTTCTTCACTGCTTCCGTGGCAGCGCTGGCCAGAGGCGTCGAGACCAAGTCCGACAGCTTCTTGACCATGTCGGAGTTGCGGCCGCGAGCCGGATCGGCAGTGTTGGCGGCAATGCGACCGAGGAACTTCTCGAGTTCCATCTCCGCGATGCGCAGGTTGCTCTCGGCGGTGCGGCGCTTGGCCGTCAGTTCCTTCTGCTGAATCTCGAGGGCCTTCGTGGCCTGCGCGAGACTGGCTTCGGCCTTGGCGACGGTGATCCCCTGGTTGGCGCGCTTGTCGACCAACTCGCTGGCGTCGAGTTCCACCAGCTTCTCGCCCTGCGCTACGACTCGACCCTCTTCGATCAAGAAGATGATCGTCGCTTGTCCTTCGACTTCGGAGCGCACGACCGTCTCGCGCTGGGCTTGTAGTTCCGCGTTCTCCTTGACGGTGATCTGCAGATCGCGCCGTTCGACGGTCAGCAGGCTCGGGTCCTGGCCGGTGGTGGTGGCCTCGCCGCTGCACGAGGCCAGGGCAAAGAGGGTTGCTAGGGCCGCGACTGGCTGGTGCATGTAGTTCATCGTCGTCATTCAGCGGTGCGTGGTGCGGGAACGTCCAGAGCGGGGTCGAAACGCAGGCCTTGCGACTCGAACAGCAGTCCTTCGAGGTCTCGCATCAGTTCGATGCGGGCGATCGAGTAGTCGACGATTGCGGCAGTCTGGCTGAGTTGGGCCAGCAGCAGCGAGTCCTTGGCGTCGAGCACGTCGAGCGCATTCGTGCGGCCGGCGGAGTAGAGCTCCGTCGTGCTCTCAACGCGCAACTCGGCGACCTTCAGGGCATCGACCTGGATCGTGTAGCTGTCGAACGCTGCCTGGATGTTGCGCAAGGCGGCGCGGATCTGGCCGCCGATGCTGTCTTGGCTCTGCTCGCGGGCGCGGATCTGCACATCCAGCGTGATGAGCGACGAGCGATAGTTGTTGCGCTCGAGGTAGCGGTTGAGGGCAAGGTCGAGGCGGAAACCCGGCGACCACTGCACGTTCGACCAATCTGGCTCGATGCTGTTGCCGCCCACCGACGGGACCGAGAACGAACCGGTGAAATCGAGTCCCATGCGCAACGCGTCCTCGGCGACAGCGACTTTGCGCGCGGCGTCGGCGACTTGGTCGAGCACGGTCCGGTGGTCGTAGCGGCGGTCGAGCGCCAGTCCG
>CAMBXM010000280.1 GCA_945871815.1 Singulisphaera sp. GP187 | reverse complement strand
GATCCTGGTCGTAGGCATTGACGATGCGCCCCACGACTGCGTGGCGCACCACGTCGGCCGCGCCCAGCGTGACGAAGCGGATGCCCTCGACACCCTGCAAGCAACGGACTGCGTCGCTGAGGCCCGAGGTCACATGGCCCGGCAGGTCGACCTGCGACGGATCCCCGGTGATCACCATCCGCGAGCCTTCACCCAAGCGAGTGAGGAACATCAGCATCTGCGTGACGGTCGTGTTCTGGGCCTCGTCGAGGATGACAAACGCCCGGTTGAGCGTGCGGCCGCGCATGAAAGCCAAGGGGCACACCTCGACGACGTCGCTCTCGAGCCAACGCACGCGGGTGCGAGCGTCGAGCAGGTCCTGCAGCGCGTCGTACATCGGCCGCAGGTAGGGATCGATCTTCTGCTGGAAGTCCCCCGGCAGGAAGCCGAGCTTCTCGCCGGCCTCGACCGCGGGCCGCACCAGAACGAGTCGGCGCACGAGGCCGCGGCGCATGGCCTCGACTGCCTGGGCCACTGCAAGGTAGGTCTTGCCAGTGCCCGCCGGGCCCACTGCGAACACGACGTCGCTCTGTTCCATCGCTTCGAGGTAGCGCTCCTGCCCACCGGTGCGGGCCCGAACGACGTGCTGGCTCCTGGCCACGTGACGAGCCCCGTCCACTGCGGGCCCTGGGTGCGCAGGGTCGACCTCTTCGTCCGGCGAGCTGGCGCGCAGCCGTCCGGCGACGTCCTGCGTCGACAGGCGCTTGCCCGCGCGCAGGGCCAGCAGGCTCTCCTCGAGCACGTGCTGCACGGTGGTCACACTGTGTGGGTCGCCAAGGAGACGCAGGCTGCCGTCGCGGACCAGCACGGACACGCCGTGCAGTTCTCGGATCAGACGCGCGTTGCTGTCTAGGGGGCCGAGCAAGGTGCGAGCCTCTTCGGTCGACTGCACAGGGATCTGGACGTCAGCGTCGGTCACGTGGTCACACGCATCGGGGTCAGGTCAGCCAGACAAGGAACAGGAACCAAGCCGAGAACGAGAATAGCAAGCTGTCGACCAGGTCGAGCACGCCGCCATGCGCCGGCAACAGGTGCGAACTGTCTTTGGCGCCGCAGCGGCGCTTCAACAGGCTCTCCACGAGATCGCCGATCTGGGTCGTGGCGTTGAGGAGGATACCGACACCGAGGGTCACCGGAACTCCCATCGGCAGATCGGGCACCAGGACCGAACGCAACCCGACTGCGATCGCGAGCGACGCCGACAGACTCCCGAGTGCGCCTTCAACCGTCTTGCCCGGGCTGATGTGCGGGATCAGCTTGTGCCGTCCGATCATCCGGCCAACGCAGTAGCCGCCGATGTCGCCACCCTTGCAGATCAACACCACGTAGAGCAGCGATGGCAGGTGGCGGAAACAGATCCCTTGGCCGAAGTACATCTGCCACGAGATCAGCAAGAAGCCGAGCAACGTGGCGCCCTGTTCCTCGAGCCCGCGCGCCATCGCGTCCTTGCCCAGCGACCGCGTCGCCAGAGGGAACAGCAGCAGCAGGGTCAGTGCCACGATCGGATACAGCTCGCGGTCAAGCTGCTGCCAACCTAGTGGGAACGCGAGCCCATGGAGCAGGACCGCGGCTACGAGCAACAGGGTGCGCGCGACGGCGAAGCCGGCCGTTCGCAGCATTGCGGCGTACTCGAGCACCCCGACAATCCCGAGTACGAAGAGAACCGAGGCAGAGAGTGCTCCGCGCTTGTCGACCACGAGGCACTCGACGTCGAGCCAGTAGACAAGGCCGATGAGGAGCAGCATCGTCGGCGCCAGCACCGCGCGGGTGCGCAGATCAGAGCTCGCCATCAGCCGTGCACCTTGCCGAACTTGCGCACGCGGCGGCCATAGTCCCGAAACGCTTCGTGCAGCTGCTCTTTGCCGAAGTCAGGCCAGCACACGGGCGACACATGAATCTCGGCGTAGCTGATCTGCCACAGCAAGAAGTTGCTGACACGCAGTTCCCCGGCCGTGCGAATGAGCAGGTCCGGATCCGGCAAAGTCGGTTGGTAGAGGCGGGCGCTGATGGTCGCTTCATCGACAGCCTCTGGGGCGAGCGAGCCCGCAGCGACTTCGCGAGCGATCGAACGCACCGCATCGGCAAGCTCTTGGCGGCCACCGTACGAAATCGCGAGGCACAGCCTCATGCCGCTGTTGTCCGCCGTCAACGCCATCGTCTCGTCGAGCAATCGGAGGATGTCGGAGTCCAGGCGCTGCCGGCGACCGGCATGCAGGAGGCGCACGTTGTTCTGCATCAGCGTCGGCCGCTCGTCGACCAGAAAGCGACGCAGCAGACCCATCAGCAGATTGATCTCGCGCTTGGGGCGCTCCCAGTTCTCTTCCGAGAACGCATACAGCGTCAGCGCCTCGACGCCGAGCTGGGCGCACTCCGTCACTGTCGTGCGCACCGAGTCAGTACCCTTCTCGTGGCCGCGAATGCGCTCGAAGCCGGCACTGCGCGCCCAGCGGCCATTCCCGTCCATGATCACCGCAACCGAACGCGGTACGACGAAGTCCGAGGCGGCGCGGTTGCCGCCGTCCGCCGGATGGCTGCCGGCCTTCTTGCTCACCTGAGGATCACCTGGTGCCGCTCTGGACCGACCGAGATCGTCTTGACCGGAAGGCCGGTGTGCAGCTCGATCGCCTGGATGTAGCGCTTTGCCTGCGCCGGCAGGTCCTCGAAGCGACGCACCTCTCGCACATTCTGCGCGAAGCCCGCGAAGGTCTCGGTGATGGGCGTCGCCGTCTCCAAATCGAAGGCACAGAAACGGTCGGTCTCGCTGCCGTCGGGGAAGCGGTAGCGGGTCACCAGTTGGAAAGAGTCGAAACCGGACAACACATCAAGGTTGGTGACCACGAGTTCGTCGGCGCCCGAGAGCTGGGCTGAGTAGCGGACCGCGACACTATCGAACCAGCCGATGCGGCGCGGACGACCAGTGGTCGAGCCGTACTCATTGCCAGCCTTGCGCAGCCGCTCCGCCAGTTCGCCCTGCAACTCGCTTGGAAACGGCCCCTCACCGACGCGAGTCGCGTAGGCCTTCACAATGCCGACCACGCGCATGCCATGCGGCGGCAGGCCGGTGCCCGAAAATGCGCCGCCGGTCGAAGCGTGCGAGCTCGTGACGAACGGGTAGGTGCCATGCTCGACGTCGAGCAAACATCCCTGCGCACCTTCGAGGAGAATGCGCTTCCCTTCGGCGTGAGCGACGCGGAGGAGGTGCCCAGCGTCGACGATGCCCTGGCGCAGTTGCTCACCGGCCTCAACCAACTGCGGAAACAGCAGTGCCGGCGACAGCGACGGCAGACCCGCACCAG
>CAMBXM010000279.1 GCA_945871815.1 Singulisphaera sp. GP187 | reverse complement strand
ACAGGCAGCCAGCCCATCGGTCTCTACATCCTGGCAGCGCTGACGGTTCAGACCCTGATTGCCACTCTGTTGCTGATCCTGCTGCCGCTTCTTCGCCTCGGCTTTGGCAAGAGCCCGGAGTCGCCAAACTCGCGCTTGCGCGTGATTGGGTACTTCGGCGCGCTCGGGCTGGCCTACCTCCTGGTGGAGATCAGCACGATCCAGCGCTTTGTGCTCTACCTCGGTCACCCGACCTACTCGCTGAGCGTTGGCCTCTGCAGCTTCCTGTTGTTCTCTGGACTTGGCTCGGCGTGGGCCGGCAACAAGAGCCTCGGGCGAGTTGGCGCCAAACGCGCCGGCCTCACGGTCGTCGTACTGCTGATGCTGCAAGCGCTG
The DNA here is from genome assembly GCA_945871815.1 of Singulisphaera sp. GP187. Classification (GTDB taxonomy): domain Bacteria; phylum Planctomycetota; class UBA1135; order UBA1135; family UBA2386; genus SXPK01. The sequence goes on along the minus strand of CAMBXM010000279.1, from coordinate 2,994 downwards.
CTGCTGCCGTCGATCCTCCAGGGGACCCTCGCCTGGCCCGAAGGGCTGCGCATCCTCGTCGCGATGGCAACCATTGCGCCGCTGGCTTTCGCGATGGGCATCCCCTTTCCCACCGGCCTCTCGCTCTTGCAGAACGAGCGACCGGGCACGATCGGCTGGGCATTCGGAGTCAACGGCGCCGCCTCGGTGATGGCCTCGATCCTCAGCATCCTGGTAGCGATGGAAGGCGGATTCTTCGTGGTCACGATGATGGCAGCCGGGTTGTATGCCGCGGCGGCATGGACCGCTCCCAGACCCTCGGCGGCTTGATCGGGGCTCAGCGGCGTCCGGATTGGCTGCCGCACATTCGCCCGGGCGGCATCCTGCTGTCGCACCCGAGCCGAAAGGCAGGCCGATCCTTCGAACTTCGCTCCTCTCTGGGAGGTTTGCGTCCGCGGAGGGGCAGCGTAGACTCCGCGCTCCCTGCGGCTGGATCCACCCCAGGATCCAGTCCATCCCGCGCACCTAGGAACCCATCACATGCGTGCATTACTCACCCTCTCCTTGGTCAGTGTCATCGCTGGCTCACTGCCCGCGCAGATCGCCAACTTTCTCGGTTTCGCTGGCGGCTTCAACAACTCCTATACGGACCGTGGCGGTGTCGGCACGACCGACGTGGACATCCTCAATGTCTTCGACACGCGCGACTATCGCCACTGGCTGATCAACCCGGCGGATCCGCTGGGCGCGACCAAGCGGCTCATCGGTTTCCGTGTGTCCTTGCAGGACCAGATCGGCACGACGCCGTCGACCTACACTCTGGTCGGCTACCGGGACGACGCAGCAGCACCAGGCACCCCCGACGTGAACCCCACCGGCAGCGGCGTCTGGTTCCGCACCGGCCTGCTGAACACGCCTCCGAGCACCGCAACAGGCCCAGTCGTCTTCATTGTCACGATTGGCATCAACCCGCCGACGACGCCAATGCTCTTCGGCGCCTCGCACGGAGCGACGGACGACAACGTCTACCTCGGTGTCGGCCTTCCTGCCGGCAACTGGCCGACCGATGGACTCGGTCTGAGCATGGCATTCGACTTCAACGCCGGCAACACGGGCACCAACCAGCTCGATGTCGTCGGCCCCCGGATCCTGGGGTTGACGGCGCCGGCCATCAACAAGGTCTGCACCGTGGCGAGCACCGGTGGACCGACGCCGCTGCCGACCGGCCAGATTCCAAACTTCCCGGGCACGGTCAACACCCGCGGTGGCTTCCGCCAGCTCAACCTCGAGATCCTGGCGTTGAACACTGGCGGCGTCACCGTGACGCAGACCAATCAGCTTCGCTACGTGTCCAGCAACCCGCTGGCCGTGCCGAGCTTGGCGGTTGCCGTACCACTCGGCGGCACGACCAACATGCTCTCGGGTCTCTACCCGGACGTGAACGATGCGACCGCCAGCGTTCCGCCCCCTGCGGGCTCGCCGGCGCGCGCTGACGACATTGGGTTCTTGATCACGGAGCGCAACCGACCAAACTCGCTGGCGATCATTCGCTTCGCGTTCGGGCCGCTCGTCGGCGGCTTCAACCCGGATGGCTCGTTGCCGATGGCCTTCATCCCCGGCTTCAACGCGGCGACCAGCACCGGCAACGTGTGCATCGACCTCGCGGACCCGAGCGCCTACACGTTGATCAACTTCACCGACGCGAACGGTCGCTGCCAACAGATGTTCAACCTCGGTCCGGCCAACTCGCCAGCACGCCAGTTCCTCGCGTCCTTCGGCGCCCTGAACATGCAGTGGCAAGGCTTCGTGGTGAACTTGGCGCTGTCGCCAGCAGAGGTAAAGGCAACGGGCTGTGCGACCGTCCACCTCTGAGCAGAAGCCCAATCGTGGCATCGCGATCGCAGCAGTGCTGACGATCGCGGTGGCTGCGACCGTCTTCGTCAGCCGGTCGAACGACGCCGAGGCTCCCGTGAGCCCGGCGCCAGTTCCTGAGACGAAGCCACTCGTAACCGGCACCCCCGCGGCCTCCGCATCGGTGCCGACGCCGCCGGACCCGGCGCCAACCTCGCCCGCGAGTGAACCGCGCCCAGCCAACGGCGCGCCACACGGCAAGGTGACGTTCCCCGACGGCTCGGTCGTCGAGGCCATCAACGACGTCGCCGAGAACATCCCGATGCAGTGGGATGACCGGCCGTACTCACCCATCGCCGACAAGGTGTTTCACAACGGCTGGTGGTGGTGGAAGCACCAAGACGGCACCTACTCAACGGTCAAGATGGTCACGATGAACGGGGTGCCTCAAGCCATCTCGATGTCCGTGCAGGTCAACGAACAGAGTGCCTTGCCAACCCTCGAGCAGGCCGAGATTGCCCGCATGGTCGGCGCCCCACCGCCTCAGCCGCAGCGGCCGAACGCGCCGAAGTAGCGAGTCCCTGCGCAATGCCGCGGAATAGCCGCGGCGCCCGCCCAGTCCGAGGCGGCTCTTCGGAGACATCCCAAAGGAGCCGACTCGCATGATGAACCGCTTGACCAGCCTCGCTCTCGTCCTCGCCGCCTGCACGTCCACACTCTCTTCGCAGGACCCGACAAAGATCGAGCAGGACGCCAACACTCTGGTCTTGCCCGCAGGCGTCCATGAGATCCGCGGACTGGTGAACGAGACGGCCCGCTTCCTCGGTCGCAACATCCTGCTCGAGCAGAGCGAACTGAGCGAAGCGAGCCCGATCGAACTGCAGACGCCGATGCGGCTCGATCGCAAGCAGGCCGACGAAGCACTCAGCGAACTGATCTACTCGCGCGGCCTACTCCTCGTCCCCCGCGACGCCGAGCGCGGGACCTACGAGGTGCTCTCGATGCGAGGTCCACGCGCGCGCGACGCGATGAGTTCGGCTCCGACACGCACGCCCGAGGAGGTCCTCGCCCGGCCGAACCTCAAGCAACCAGTGCAGACCGTCGTCATGTTGCAGTTCACCAACTCCATGATCGCCACCAATGCGCTGCGCCCCTTCTTTGCCG
>CAMBXM010000278.1 GCA_945871815.1 Singulisphaera sp. GP187 | reverse complement strand
GCCTTCGCCTGAGTTGTCGCTTGCCGACCAAGCACACCGTTCGCGCCCTCGCTGCCGCACTGGCGGTCGGGCTGCTCTTCCTGGCTTCGATCAGCAGCACGACGGGCGCAGTGGCGCGCACACCGCGCGCGCTCGGGGCTGTGAGCGACGCATGCGTGCAATGCCACTCCGGCATCGAAGACATCCATCCGGGCTACAAGCTGACCTGCGTCGATTGCCACGGCGGTGACGGCACCGCAACCGACAAGAACAAGGCACACGTGCAGCCAAAGCAGTCACCGCCCAGTGACGAACGGGTGCTGCCGCGCAACTTCGAACTGGCCTGGCAGCGCTTCCGCAACCCATCGAACCTGCGCGTTGCCCAACTCGTCTGCGGCGACTGCCACGACCCGACGGTCGCCAACGTACTGAAGTCGCTTCACGCCACCACCTGCGGTCACCTCGGCGATGGCTACTACGAACACGGCCTCGCTCGGAGCAAGACTCCAGGCTTCGCCGTGTTTCCCGAAGCCGATGACGATGGCGAAGTGCCAGACGGAGCCTTGCGCTCGGTCGCGCAGGTACCGGCGCCGCCGGACGGACCGAGTGACCGCATCGAAAGCCACTTTGCCGACCTGCCGCGCAAGGCGTGCATGCAGTGCCATCTGTGGAGCACGGGGCGCGCGGTGCGCGGGCGACTTGGCTTGGACGGCGACTACCGCGCCGAAGGCTGCGCCGCGTGTCACGTCACCTATGCCGAGGATGGCCGCAGCAAGAGCGGCGATCCGACGATCGACAAGGACGAACCTGGCCACCCACTGCAGCATCGCTTCACCAGCAAGATCCCGACCGACACCTGCGTTCACTGCCACTATGGCGATGCGAGCATCGGGCTCTCGTTCCAAGGCAAAGCGCAGCTCGTGCCCGGAATGCCCGCTGGCCCCAATGTGCCCGGCACGACGAGCACGCTGAAGAACGGGACCTTCTACCTCGACGACCCCGACCTCGTGCCCGCCGACGTCCACCACCAGCGCGGACTCCACTGCATCGACTGTCACACCGCGCAGGATGTCATGGGCGACGGCAACCTCTGGCCCCAGATGGATCACGCAGTCGAAATCGAGTGCACCAGTTGCCACGGCACCATCGACGCGGTCTCTGACTTGCGCACGCAGAAGGGCCGCCGCGTCACCAACCTCGTTCAGGAAGGCGAGAAGTTCTTCTTGGTGAGCAAGGTCACGGGCAAACGCCATGAAGTCGTGCAGAGCAAGCACGTCGTCGACCCGACGCACCCGAGCTACAACGCACGCGCGAAAGAGGCCATGACCGCGGTGCACGGTCGCCTCGAGTGCTACAGCTGCCATGCGTCGTGGAACGTCGACTTCTTCGGATTCCATTTCGACCGCAACGAGCAGTTCACTCAGCTCGACCTGTTGTCCGGACGACGCACTGCGGGCCGCGTGACGACGCAAGAAAAAGTCTTCGCGACGTTCAATCAACTGCGCCTCGGCTTCAACCACGAGGGGCAAGTGGCGCCCTACATGGTCGGCTTCTCCACCATCGGCAGCTTTCACGACAGGACCGGTGCGCCGTATCTCGACCAAGCGCTGCCGACTTCCGGTGCGGGACTCTCTGGTGTCACCCTGGTGCCGCACCAAACCCACACGACGCGCAAAGAAGCGCGCGACTGCGTCGAATGCCATCGCAGCGGTACGACCTGGGGCCTCGGCTCGACCAACTTCCGGCTGGCGCGCGAGTTCGCCTTCGCCGTCGACGGGGCCAGATTGCTGGTCCAGGCCTTCGACCGCAAGCAACCGGCTCGCAGCGCGATCATTGCCGAACTGACGCTACCAACCTCGCCGCGCACTCTGGCGCTGCGGATCGATGCGGTGCGCGGCACCACGACCCACGCCTACATCGGCTGCGATGATGGCACGCTGCTCACGGTCGATGTCGGCAACCCCGCGCTGCCGAAACTCGTCACCGAACAGCGCGAACTGACCGAGCCGCGCCGCATGCTCGCCCAGGGCGACTATCTCTATGTCGCTGACGGCAGCGGCGGCCTTTGCGTGTTCGACCTGAAGAAGCCGGACCGGCCCAAGCTCGCTGGCACCATGCCTAGCGTTCAAGCCCGATCGCTGGCGATCGCCTGGCCATGGCTCTTCCTCGCCGACGGCCCGGGCGGCCTCATCGTCGTCGACATCGCCAATCCGACTGAACCGAGGGCGTTGGCGCAGGTCGATTGCAACGGCGAGTCGACGCGACCCGATGACGCGACCGACGTCGCTGCTCTGTTCCAGTACTCACGCACACGCGCTCTGGATCCACTCGGTGAGCGGCTCGAGCGAACGCGAGCGCGCCACCTCGTCGCACTCGCGTGCGGCCTCGATGGTGTTCGTCTCGTCGACGTCACCGAGCCTTCGAACCCACAATTGCTGCACGGCGAACTGCACAAGCGCGCGTTCCGCACCGATCGCGGCGACGTGAAGGGCGTTGCCTGGAACACGCAGTTTGATCTCGGCAGCGAAGGCGGCGGGATCAAGAGCCGAGAGCGCGACTACTTGTTCGCCTACGAAGAGTACGGCAATGACGAAAACCGTCAGATGCGACTGCGCGCCTACGACTGCAGTGACCCTCTGAAGCCCCTGCAGGCGGCCGGTGAAGCGCCACGTGTCGGCAAGAGCCCTGGCCGCTTGCAGGTCGTGCGAGCCTACAATGCGCCGTTCTTGCAGCACTTCATCCTGGCCGTCGGTTCTGGCGGTGTCGGCACGATGGTCGATGCGAGCAAGATGCCGACGGGACTCCAGCCACTCGCCGAGCTGAGCGGCGCGTCCGGGGTGCGCGATCTCGTCGTCGAGGAGTTTGCACTGGATCGACTCCAGGACGAACGCGGCCGCTGGGAGAAGGACATCAGCCACGAAGGCTCCCGCTACCTGACTCGCGACGAGATGCTCAAAGTCCTACGCGCACCAGTACCGGTGCGCCGCGAAGCCGAAGGCCGCTACGGCACGATCGAGGCTGCACCCGCGGACAAGCGCAGCCGCAACAGCAAGGAACCCGGGAAATGACCGACACAAGGTCCATCCTGCACCGGATCGCCGCGGTCGCGCTCCTCGTTTCGGCGCCGCTCTCGGCGCAAGACGACACCAAGTTCTTGGAGACCGCGTTTCTACGGCTCGATGCCGACAAGGACGGCATGCTCCTTCGCGCCGAGTTCCCCGGCAGTGATCGCCAGTTCGCAGCAATCGACGCCGACAAGAATGCGAAGGCGACGCTGGCCGAGTTCATCGCCAGCGAAGTCGGGAAGAACCTCGTGCGCGCGCGCTACCGCAGCAAGGACGAACCGCACGAGCGCGTGACCACGACCGAACTGCGAGCGCGACGGTTCGATGCTCTGCAGCGAGTCGATGCCAACCACGATGGC
>CAMBXM010000277.1 GCA_945871815.1 Singulisphaera sp. GP187 | reverse complement strand
AAGAGGGAGAGTCGATCTCCTTGGGTCGCAAGACCCCGGTGACCGTCGGCGGCTGTCCCCAACGGGACGGTCGTCGACGGGTGGCCGTACGCTGAGGGATCGAGCAGAATCGATCCATGCTGCGGCGAACCCGCTTACTCGCTCGTCGGCTCCTACTCGGCGGCCTGTGCCTGTGCACCTTGGCCCGCGCGCAGGACCCCAAAGCCCTCGACTCGGGCGACTTCGCGCAGTCCGCGGTTCGTGTCTCCGGCTGGCGCCGCTTGCTCCAACGCGGACCTTTGTTCGTTGAGTGGCTCGATGGCGGCGCCGCGGTCTGGTTTCAACTCGGCCCCCCTGACCGCCCGACGTACGTCCGCGTCGATTGCGCCACAGGCGAACGTCACGAGAGCCAGGACGAGGCGAGCCTGCCAGACGGGCACGATTTGCTGCAACCGCAGCGCGGAGATATCCGCAGCCGGAACGGCGGGGTCGAGACGTCGATCACGTTTGCCAATCATCTCGATCGAGAACTGCGCCTGCAGTGGATCGATGCAGAGGCCGTCGCTCACGACTACGGCGTCGTCGCGCCTCAGCAAACGCGCGAGCAGGGCACCTACCGCGGCCACGCGTGGCGGCTCGTCGCGAACGACGGCGAGGTGACGGGGGCGTGGTTCGCGAGCCGACGCGGGGAAGTGGCGCGAGCCGACGAGTCCTCGCGGCAAGCAGCCGCCGAGCGAAATGCATGGGAAGCCAGGGAGCGCGTGCGTGGTCGAGTCTTCTTGCAGGAGCAAGACCTTTGGCTTCGGACCCGGCGTGGCGAGGTGCAACTCACGCACGATGGTCGCGCCGACGATCACTACCGCGGCGATCTCCACCTTGCGCCCGATGGCCAAGCGCTGCTCGCGTTCCAGACGGAGCCCGCACAGGAGCACCTCGTCACCGTGATCGAGTTGCGGCCGAGCGACCGCGCAGAGCCCAAGCTCCATTCGTTCCAGTACCTCAAGCCTGGCGATCGCATCGCGCGTCCGCGGCCTCGGTTGTTCGATCTGCGCACGCGAACGCGCATCGCCGTCGACGAGGCGCCGTTCATCGACGCGTGGTCGATCGACCGCGTGCACTGGGCCAAGGACGGCAGCGAGGTGCACGTGCTCTACAACCGTCGCGGCCACCAGCAGCTTTCGGTGCTCGCGATCGACGCCAAGACCGGCACCGTGCGCACGGTCGTCGAGGAGCGCAGTGAGACCTTCGTCGACTACTCGCAGAAGACGATGCTGCACTGGCTCGATGCGAGTGGCGAACTGCTGTGGGCGAGCGAACGCGACGGCCACTGCCACCTCTACCGCGTCGAGGTCGCGACCGGCGCGATCACGCAAGTGACGAAGGGCGCGTGGAACGTTCGCAGCGTCGAGCACGTCGACGAAGCCGCGCGCGAAGTGTGGATCGCGGCTCTCGGCTTCCACGAGAAGCAGGACCCGTACCACCGCCATCTGCTGCGCGTTCCACTCGATGGCGGTGCGCCGATCGCGATCACGCAGAGCGACGGCGAGCACGAGTGGGAGATGGCGCCAGACCGTTCGCACGCGGTCGTGCGCTGGTCGCGCATCGATCACCCGCGCGTGACCGAGTTGCGACGTTGTTCGGACGGCGCGCTCATGGCCGAACTCGGCCGCGACGACTTCGCTCCGCTGCTCGAGAAGGGCTTCGCGCCGGCGCAGCGCTTCGTCAGCAAGGGCCGTGACGACACGACCGACATCCACGGGATCGTGCTGCGGCCGTCGCACTTCGACGCGACGAAGAAGTACCCGGTGCTCGAAGCGATCTACGCCGGCCCGCACGACTTCCACGTGCCGAAGTCGTTCGACCTGCAACTGCGGTTGCGCGCGCTGTGCGAACTCGGCTTCGTCGTCGTGCAGATCGACGGCATGGGCACCAACTGGAGGAGCAAGGCGTTCCACGACGTCTGTTGGCGCAACCTGAAGGACGCGGGCTTCCCCGATCGCATCGCGTGGCTGCGGGCACTCGCGGCGCAGCATCCCGAGGTCGACCTCACGCGCGTCGGCGTGTTCGGCGGTTCGGCCGGCGGCCAGAGCGCGCTCGGCGCGCTGCTCTTCCACGGCGACTTCTACAAGGCGGCGGCGGCCGACTGCGGGTGCCACGACAACCGCATGGACAAGATCTGGTGGAACGAGGCGTGGATGGGCTACCCCGTAGGTCCTTGGTACCAGGAGAACAGCAACGTCGAGCACGCGCACCGCCTGGAAGGCAAGCTGCTGCTCACGGTCGGCGAACTCGACCGCAACGTCGACCCGGCCTCGACCCTGCAAGTCGTCGATGCACTGTTGAAGGCCGAGAAGGACTTCGAGTTCGTGCTCGTGCCCGGCGGTGGCCACGGGTGTGGCGAGATGCCGACGCTGGCGAAACGGCGCGCGGAGTTCTTCGTCCGGCATCTGATCCGAGGCTCGTGACGTCCGACGGGTCGACTCAGGTAGCCTCGCCGAGTTCTAAGTCCGGCCACCGACCGACACGATGCGGTAGCGTTCCATGCAGATGGGAGCCACGCATTCGACCACGAACTCCAGGCTGCGAGCGTCGGTGCTCGCAGGGATCGTGCTCGTGATCGGCGTGGTCGGCGCGATCGCGCTGCGCGAGCGCCCGGTTGACGATCCGCGACTGGCGCATGCGATGGCGACGAACGAGGCAAAGCCCGATGCACCCGTCGAAGCCGTAGGCACATCCCCGACCTCAGCGAAGGACGCCGTGGAGCAGCCGCGCGTGCACGTCGCCGTCGGCGCGAGCGAGCCGCCGGTCGCGGTCGCCCCGAGCCGTATCCAACATCTCGTCGTTCGAGTCATCGACGGTCGTGGCGAGCCCGTCGCCGGAGCGCAGGTCCTCTCCGGCGCGGTGATGATGAAGTGGTTGAAGGTCAGCGCTGCGGACGGGATCGCGCGTTTCGACCTGGTCGGCTTCGGTGGTCTCTCACCTTTCAGTTGCGAGGTCTCGGTCCCGGGACTCGCCGTGTCGCGCGCGATCACCAAGGAGGACCTCGACGAGCCCGTCGAGGTCGTGCTCGATCCGATCGGCAGTTTCGAGTTCTCGGTGCTGGGGCCGCGAGTGGACGTGCAGGTCGATGTCCTCTCGCTGCACGAAACGCAGAGGCGCTCCGAGGGGCGCCCGACCTGGGTCGCCGCCGACCGCGTCCGTGTGGCCGTCGGTTGTGGTCGCGAGTTCCGCCTCGTCGGGACCGCGGGGTCCGACCGCCGCGTCATCGAACGGAGCATCGGTCCGACTTACGCGGGCCAAGTGGTGCCGGTCGAGTTCGACTTCCGACGCTGCAATGTGCGCTGGAGGCTGCCGTCGCGCGCGAGCGGCCCACTGGTGCTCCTGTGCTTGACCGAGACCTGGTGCGTCCGTTGCGACGTGACCGTGCAC
>CAMBXM010000276.1 GCA_945871815.1 Singulisphaera sp. GP187 | reverse complement strand
CGTGAACAGGGCGTCCGGGCCGCCGGGCATCGCATTGCGCGCCTTGCTGGCCATCCCGGACACGGCCCAGAAGGCGAAGACGCGGGCAGCCGGTGCGGGATCGGCCGCGAGGCGCAACACGTCCTTCGTGTCGATCTCGGAGGTCAGGAGCTGCAGTCGCTCGACGACCTTGCCGTCGGGATCCGGCGCGCGCAGGAACTCGAACAGAGCAGGTTTCAAATCGCGCGCGACCGAGTGCTGGTTGGCGCCAACCCCGAGGAGCCGGAGCCGCCAAACGGGATCGGCGTCGCGCGCCGCTCCCTGGTAGTAGGCCATGGTCGCCGGCGAACCCGTGCGCAGCAGGATGTCGGCGAGACCAGAGACCACCTCTGGCTGCGCTGTGCCCTTCCTCTCCTCCTCGAGCTGCCCGATCACCGCGACTGCCGCCGGCACGCCGAGCCACGCAGCGTCCTGCAGGAGGCGGGCCCAGTCCTTCTCGAAGGCCTCGGAGAAGGCCTCCCACTTGCCGATGCCGAGCATCTGCACCTTGTCCTGCAGCATCGACCGCGCGCGCTTCGCGAGGGTGGCCGCGATCTCGTCCTGCCCCTGTGCCGCTTGACCTTGCAGCACGGCCTGCGCGCGTTCGGCGCGAGCGCCGCCGGCCTGCAGCATCGGCGCGAGCACGGCCTCGGCGCGCGGACGATCGCCCGTGCGCAGCGCGATGGCCGCGAGGCGGATGCGCGCTTCGTCGCGGACGTCGTCGCCGACCGCGTCGAGGGCAGCGAGCTGCGCGTAGGCCTCGGCCGCGCGGCGAAGGTCCCCTTCGCTCTCTTCGACGAGCTTGGCCGCGGCGAGCTGGCTACGGGCGTCGTCGGGATTCGGCGCCTGCGCGCGCGCCGTTGCCAGAGGGATGAAGGGAAGCGCTGCGCACAGCAGCAGGAGACGGACCTTGGTTCTGAGGAACGGGTTCATGGTCCTGATGAGACGGAAGGAGGAGGAGGCAGCTGTCGCGACCGCGCGCATTCGATGTCGAGGAGTTGTCAAGGCTGGGGCCTCAGGAGAGCGGCTCGCTGCCGTCGGGATCGAGCACGAGGCGGTAGCCGACCCCGTGCACGGTGAGGATGTGCTTCGGCGTCTTGGCATCGCTCTCGAGCTTCTGTCGCAGGTGCAGCACATGGGTGTCGATCGTGCGGTCGCCGACGTTGGCGTCGCCGCCCCACGCATCCTGCAAGAAGCGCGCGCGGCTCACGACTTTGCCGCGTTCGCGCCAGAGCACTGCGAGCATCGCCGCCTCGCGCGCCGACAACCGTTGCACCGCGCCGGCGGCGAGGCGCACTTCGTAGGCGTCGAGGTCGACGTGCACCCCGCCGAGCGAGAAGCGACCCTGCGGCTCGAACACGACCGCCACGTCGGCGCGGCGCAGCAGCGCCCGCACGCGCGCGAGCAGTTCGCGCAGCGAGAACGGTTTCGTCACGTAGTCGTCGGCGCCGAGTTCGAGCCCGAGCACTTTGTCGCCCTCGCTGCTGCGCGCCGTCAGCAGCATCACGGGCTGCTTCTTGTCGCGCTTGCGCACGGTTTGCAGGATCTCGAGGCCCGACGGCCCCGGCAACATCACGTCGAGCACGAGCAAGTCGAAGGCGCGCGACCGCAGGACGGCGAGTGCCTCGTCGCCATCTTGCGCGGTTGTCACGGTGTGGCCTTCGCTGGCGAGCGCGTCGGCGAGCGTCGTGCGCAGAGTGCGGTCGTCCTCGACCAAGAAGATGCGTGCGGTCATGGCAGCGACGGCGAAGGGTGTGGGCTCGAGGCCACTGTTCTGGCGGCAGCGAGCGGAATGGACAGGACGAAGCGCGCGCCGGTCGACGACACGGGGTCCGTGCACACGAGGTCGCCGCCGTGTTGGCGCGCGATCGCCCGCGCGAGGTGCAGGCCGAGGCCGACGCCGGGGATCGCGCCGTTCTGGTGCGCTTGCCCGCGCCTAAAGCGTTCGAAGATCGCTTCGCGCTCGTCGATCGGAACGCCGTTGCCGCGGTCCTGCACGGCGACCTCGAACGTGCGGCCAACGACGCGCGCATCGACATCGATGCGCCCGCCCGCCGCGGCGTACTTGCGCGCGTTGTCGAGCACGTTGAGCAATGCCTGATGCAGCGCGTTGCGATCGGCGAGGGCCGGCACCTCGCCGTCGGCGATGTCGACGTGCACCGCCATGCCGTCGCGCTCCGCCACCGGCGCGAACAGGACACACGCCTCGCGCACGAGAGCCGCCGCGTCGCATTCGCGCAGGTCGCGCGCGCGTTCGCCGCGTTCGAGGCGACCGAGGTCGAGCACGTTCTCGATCAGCATCGACAACCGCGCGGCCTCGCCGGCGAGCGAACGGTAGTACTCTCCATGCTTGCCGTCGGGCACGCGCCCTTCCTGCAGCATCTCGGCGAGCAGGCGGATCGAGGCGAGCGGCGTCTTCAGTTCGTGCGTGACGACCGTGAGGAAGTCGGCGCGCGTGCGCACCAACAGCGCATCGCGATGCAGCAGGCGGATCCACAGCCACAAGCTGAGCAAGAACAACGAACCCAGCGACGCCGTCGCGACGCCGATGCCTGCCGGCCGCGCGAAGAAGCCCGGTTCCTCGAGTGCGCGCGGCACGACGGCCAGCACACCTTCGACCACGACCTCTCCGTGCTCCGGCTGCGTGTTGCCTGCCACGAACGGCGCGCGCGGGTCGCCTCGCGTAGCGAGCAGTTCGTCGAGCGGCACGAGCAGCGCACCTCGATCGGGAAACCAACACAGCAGCGCAGCCGCCTCGCCGTCGCCCGACACCGCGTGCACGCCGCGAGCGCGACCGGCGACGAGGCGCCAGAGTCGGAAGTGATCCGCGCGCGCCCGGCTGATCGAACCGAGCCGCTGCTGCGCCGCCTCGCCGGGCGCGATGCGCGCGAGCACGGGGCCGGCGCGTTCGGGCTCGATCGCGAACACGAGCGCCACGCACCACGGCGCCACCGCCTCGCCGCGCGCTTCGTGCAAGAGGGCAACGCGCGCCACGACCGCAGCGAGCGCAGGGTCCGCCATTGCCGGCGGACGCAACGGCTGCAGCGCGGCGTCGAGTTCTTGCAGCAAGGCCGCAGTCGCTGCCGATTCACCGCGTCGGTGGTCGACCCACGCTGCCGCCGCGCGCACCTCGAGCCCGACGACTCCGAGCGGCCCACCGGCGTCGAGCAGGGACGCGAGCACGGCCGCAGCCCCGGCCGGGTCACCGTCGCGGAACTCCTTCTGCGCCGCCAGCGCGAGCTTCGCCTCGACCATCGCGTCGCGCGTCTCGCGGCTCCCTTCCGGCTCGAGCCAACCGACATCGTCCGGCACCACGAGTCGGCCGTCCTGCGCCGCACACCGAAGGCCCGGCAGGTCGGACTGCAGCACCGCCGGGTCGCCAAGGCGTTCGCGCCA
>CAMBXM010000275.1 GCA_945871815.1 Singulisphaera sp. GP187 | reverse complement strand
GCTTCGAGGTGGCTCTTGGTTGCAGGTCGCTCTGGTTTGCTCGCCAGCCGTGATGCTCCGTCCAGAGGGAGTTGCCGCCAACAGGTCGCCCGGCATCTGGCGGATGGCGTCATGCTGCTCGAGCCAGAGTCGCGCGACCAGGAACTGTGCGCGCGGCAGACCCGATTCCCGCTGAACGAGGTCCGACGGTCGCGGTCCGGCACGCAGGCATCGTAGGAGGGCGGTCGCGTCGCCCGAGAGCTGCAGTGCGCGTGCTGTCGAACCGGCAACCTGCGCGGTGACGCCCAGGTCGCGCAGCAACTCGGATGGGTCGAGTGCGACCTGCGCGCCTTCGCGCAGCAGCAAGTGGCATCCATGGCTCCGCTCGCTGGTCCAAGGGCCCGGCACCGCGAACACCGAGCGGCCTTGCTCGGCACAGAAGCGCGCGGTCTGCAGCGCTCCTGAAGTCTGTCCGGCTTCGATCACGAGCACGGCCCCGGCCGCGGCGAGAATGCGGTTGCGGCGCGGGAAGTGCCCGCGCCTAGCGCTTCGACCTGGGGGAAGCTCGCTGAGCACGCAGCCGCCGGCCGCGGCGATCGCGGCGGCCAGAGCCTGGTGCTCGGGCGGGTAAATGCGATCGAGGCCACCAGCCAGCACCGCCACCGTCGGCGTGCGGTGTTGCAGGCTCGCACGGTGAACGAGCGCGTCGATGCCGCGCGCGAGCCCGCTCCAGAGACAGGCCCCAGCGCGCGCCACGTCCGTCGCGAAGGCCGCGGCGGCGTCGACGCCGTAGGGTGTTGGAGTTCGGCTGCCGACGATGGCGAGGGCCGGGTCGTGGTGGAGGGCCGCTGGATCGCCGCGCAGGAAGATGGCGTTGGGGCGAAGCGCCAACGAGCGCAGAGACTCTGGGTAGCGAGGGTCGCTAGGCGTCAGCAACAAGAGGCCGTGAGCGGCTGCGGCGTCGAGCCAGCGCTGGGCCGCACCTTCGAGTCCCGGGTCGCGCAGTCGCCGCAGCACCCGTGGCGGCAAGCCGTCGGGTGGGCACGATAGGATTTCCCCCGGAGGCACGGTCGGGTCGAGCAAGGCAGGAACGAGGTTCGGTTCGCAGCCTTCCGCGATGGCGAGCAGCAGATGAGGATCCACGTGCCGTACATGCACGCGGCGGCGCTGCGGTTACGCAGTCGCCGCCGCAGCGCGGGAGAATCAGCGGGCTGACCCGTCGCGGTTCACTTCCGGGCCGTGTCTCGCTTCGCTTCGGCCGGCGGCAGTTCACGCGGAGTCATGCCGAACTTCAGTTCGCCGTTCTCCATGTGCGCCCGAATGACGTAGGGCGTCGCCAGTTCGCCACGCAGGATCTGCTCGCTGAGCGGATCCTCGAGGTGCTTCTCGATGCCGCGCTTCAACGGGCGGGCGCCGAAGTCCTCGTGGAAGGACTTCTCGATCAGCCAGTCGATCACCGACTGGTCGATCTCGAGGATGTGGCCCTTCTGCTTCATGCGGGCGTTCACCTTCTTCAGCTCGTTTTCGACGATGCGCTGCATGTCGTCGCGGCCGAGTTGGTTGAACACGATGACCTCGTCGAGGCGGTTGATGAACTCGGGGCGGAAGTGGCGTTCCACCTCACCCTGGATCATCTCGCGCATCTTGTCGGTGCCCGATTCCTTCGGCCCCTTGCCGAAGCCGAGGCCGGCGCTGTTCTTGATCAGGTTGGCGCCGATGTTCGACGTCATGATCATGATGACGTTGCGGAAATCGATGTGCCGACCGAACGAATCGGTCAGTCGCCCTTCTTCCATGATCTGCAGCAACATGTTGAAGATGTCCGGGTGGGCCTTCTCGATCTCGTCGAGCAGCACCACCGAGTACGGACGCCGACGGACCTTCTCGGTCAGCTGGCCACCTTCCTCGTAGCCGACGTAGCCAGGCGGCGCGCCGACCAAACGGGAGGCGTTGTACTTCTCCATGTACTCGGACATGTCGATCTGGATGATCGCGTCCTCACTGCCGAACATGAACTTGGCGAGGCACTTCGACAGCCACGTCTTGCCGACACCCGATGGGCCCAAGAAGATGAACGAGCCCATCGGCCGGTTCGGGTCCTTGAGGCCGGCGCGCGAGCGGCGGACGGCCTTGGCGATCGCGTGTATTGCTCGCTCTTGGTTGATCACGTCCTTGCCGAGTTCTTCCTCCATCCGCATCAGGCGGTCGGCTTCGGCTTGGTCGAGGCGGCTCAGCGGGATGCCCGTCATTTTGCTGACGGTCTCCGCAATGACCTCCTCGTCGACTTGACCACCGGACTCACGCGAGGTCTCGCGCTCGCGCCATTCCCGTTGGATCTCTTCCTTCTTCTTGCCCAGCTTGAAGGCTTGGTCGCGAAGGTCCGCTGCGCGCTCGAAATCCTGGTTGGCGACCGCCTCCTCCTTCTCCTTGCTAAGGCGCGAGACTTCATTGTCCATCTCGCGTAGGTCGGGCGGCGCCGTCATCGACTTGATGCGTACGCGGGCGCCGGCTTCGTCGATCACGTCGATCGCCTTGTCCGGTAGGAAGCGGCCCGTGATGTAGCGAGTCGCGAGGTCGACGGCAGCTTGCATCGCCGCGTCGGTGTAGGTCACGCGGTGATGCGCTTCGTACTTGTCGCGCAGCCCCATGAGAATCTCGAGGGCCTGCTCGGGCGACGGCGGCTCCACGTTGACGGTTTGGAAGCGGCGCTCGAGCGCCCCGTCCTTCTCGATGTACTTGCGATACTCGTCGAGGGTGGTCGCGCCGATGCACTGCACCTCGCCGCGCGAGAGTGCTGGTTTGAGCACGTTGCTCGCGTCGATCGCGCCCTCAGCGCCACCGGCTCCGACCAGCGTGTGCAGTTCGTCGATGAACAGCATCACGTCCTTGGCGCGGCGCACTTCGGTCATGACCGCCTTGATGCGCTCCTCGAACTGGCCGCGATACTTGGTTCCGGCAACCATCATTGCGAGGTCGAGCACGACGAGGCGTTTGCGTCGCAGTATCTCGGGGACGGTGCCCTTGATAATCCGCTGCGCCAGACCTTCGACGATGGCTGTCTTGCCGACGCCAGCTTCGCCCAGCAGCACCGGGTTGTTCTTGGTGCGACGAGACAGGATCTGAACGACGCGTTCGATCTCTGAGTCGCGACCGATCACCGGGTCGAGCTTGCCTTCTCGGGCGAGCTCGGTGAGGTCGCGGCCAAAGGAGTCCAAGGCGGGCGTTTTGCTCTTCGATTGCGGCTGCGGGCTGCTGCCGCCGCTGGAGCCACCACCTTGGTTGCCCGAACTGCTGCCGCCGCCGCCACTGCTGCCGCCTGACTCTCCCTCGGAGTCATCTTCCTGGTTGCTTTCGCTGGCCCCCAGGAACTCGAGCACCTCCTCGCGGACCTCCTCGAGCTTGACTCCGAGGTTCATCATCACCTGCGCGGCGATGCCCTCGTTCT
>CAMBXM010000274.1 GCA_945871815.1 Singulisphaera sp. GP187 | reverse complement strand
AGTGTTCACGCTGGTGGTCGGCGGTCTCGGCATCGCGCATCTGATGCAGCTGATGGTGCGGCGGCGCACCGTCGAGATCGGCCTCAAGCTCGCGGTCGGTGCCGAACCAGCCCGCGTTCGCAATGAATGGCTCTTGCAGGCGCTCGCCTTGGTGCTCGCCGGAGCCGGCGGCGGACTGTTGTTCGCCATCGCTGCCATCGCCGCAGTACGCAGCTCTCCATTCACCGCGCAAGTCGGCATGCCCTTCGTACCATTGCCGCTCGCCATCGCCACCGCTGCACTGTTGGCCGGTATCGCGTTCGTCGCCGGTTACTTGCCGGCCCGAACCGCATCGCGCCTCGATCCCGTCAGCGCACTGCGAGGTGGCGGATGAACGAGTTCTTGGACCTGCTCGGCGAGACCTGGAGCAACCGCCGACGGCTCATGCCCGCCGTGATCGGTCTCTGCTTTGGCACGCTCGGACTATCGATCCTGCTCGCGTTCGGCGACGGCTTTGACACCGCGATGAACAGCGCTCTAGGGCGCTCAGGTGAAACGATGATCCGCTGGTTCGGCGGCACCACTTCGCGGCCGTTCCGAGGCCAGCCCGCAGGACGCCTCGCGGCCTTCAGTCCGAGCGATGTCGAGTTGTTGCGCAGCGCACCCGGCGTCCTTGCCGCCAGTCTCGAGACTGGCCTCAATGCCCGCGTGGTCGCCGATGATGGGACGCGCAGCGCCAATCCGTACATCGCCGCGGTCGGTCACGAATGGCTGCTGGTGCGTCGCCGCGCGGTGGAGCCGGGCGGCCGCTTCTTGTCACCTCTGGACGAAGGCGATCGGCGGCGTGTTGCGGTAATCGGCGCCGAGCTCGCGCAGCAGTTGTTTCGCACTGAAGCCGTCGTTGGCCGAACGGTGCGCGTGTTCGAGCAGCCTTTCACCATCGTCGGCGTACTCGGTCAACAGACGCAGTTGATGCAGAGCAACGGCGACGATGCCGGCAAGCTGTTCGTGCCGTTCCGCACCGTGGCGCCGCTGCGCGGTCTGCGCGCGCCCCAAGTGGTCATGACGCGGATCGACAACGCCCTGCTTGCGCGCGAGCGCGAGGCCCAGCAGCGCGTGTTGCTGGCCAACCGCCTGCAATGCGACCCCGCCGACGTCGCCGCCTTGCGCGTGTCCAATCACGCGATCACGGCGCGCGAGATTCGCGGCATCCTCACCGGCACGCGCGTGTTCCTCTTCGTCATCGGCGTGCTCGGTCTGCTGGTCGCCGCCATCGGCGTCGCCAACATGACCATCGTGCTGGTGGAAGAGCGCATCCCCGAGATCGGCTTGCGCATGGCGTTTGGCGCCACACCACGGCAGATCCGGCGGCGCCAACTCGCCGAGACGCTGGCAATGGTCGGCATCGGCGGCGGCGGCGGCCTGCTGCTCGCCGCCGCGTTGTTCTGGGGCGTGAATCAACTGCCATTCGACCCGATCGCGAAGGGCTACCTCGGCGAGCCGGTGTTGTCCGTGACGACGTCGCTGACCATCGCCGGACTGCTCGGCCTCTGTGGCGGCATTGCCGGTTGGCAGCCGGCCGTGCGCGCCGCCAATGTGCAACCCGTAGAGGCCCTGCGTCATGACTGAACCGCTCTTGACCCTTCGCCAAGCGACCAAGATCCACGATCGGAATGGCGCCCCCGTGCACGCGCTCGCCGGTGTCGACCTCGTGGTCGAACGCGGCGCCTACGTCGCGTTGACCGGGCCTTCGGGTTCGGGCAAGTCGACTCTGATGAACCTGATCGGCTGCCTCGATCGGCCGACCAGCGGCAGTTGCATCATCGCCGGCACCGACACCCGCACGCTCGATGCCAACCGCCTGGCAGCGCTGCGCCGGCGCATCGGCTTCGTGTTCCAGTCGTTCCATCTGTTGCCCGGTCTGACCGCTGTGCAGAACGTCGCGCTGCCACTTCGCTACGCCAACGTACGAGCCGACGATCGAATCCGCGCAGCCACCGCCGTGTTGCAGCGCGTCGGCCTCGGCGACCGCCTGCAGCACCTGCCCAAAGAACTCTCCGGCGGCCAGCAGCAGCGCGTTGCCGTAGCGCGCGCACTAGTCACCACGCCAGACCTCTT
Organism: Singulisphaera sp. GP187; assembly: GCA_945871815.1. GTDB lineage: Bacteria > Planctomycetota > UBA1135 > UBA1135 > UBA2386 > SXPK01. The sequence goes on along the minus strand of CAMBXM010000274.1, from coordinate 1,329 downwards.
GCTCGCCGACGAGCCGACCGGCAACCTCGACTCGCGCGCCGGTGCTGAGATTCGGGATCTACTGGAGGAGCTGTGGCGTGAAGGCCGCACCCTGATCGTCGTCACGCACGACGAAGCGTTGGCGGCGCGCGCTGGCGCCATCGTGCGGTTGCTTGACGGACGCATCGTGCGCGTCGACGAAGGCGCCAAGGCGATGCCGTGATGCGAGGCCTCACCGAAGTGAGTAGGGCTGCAGCCGCCGAGAATGACCGCGGCCAACGAACGCCGACTCGCACGGCTGTCTCTGCAGTAAAGACGCCGATTGTCGCGGTACCCACCCACCAGGGGCAGCAGCAGGCTCACGGCGCTCGTTCACGACTCCTTCGCCTCGTCGATCACCGCCGTCCACGACGGACCCGCGGAACCAACGATTGATCGATCGGCGTGCGCGACACCAGCACGCTGGTGACGCCGGCGGCGCGCGCGTGTGCGCATTGTGCGCCGACGTCCGCATCCACACTCCAGCCTTCGACCACTGCCAATAGCGACTCGCCAAGCAACTCGCGCGCATGCTGCTTCTTCTCGCGCGCGCGCAGGTGCTCGATCGCAAACTCGACCCAACCGGCGGTGCCACCAAAGCGCGGCAAGTCGCGACCGAACGCGCGATAGGCCAGCAGGAGCGCCACCTGCGGCGCGGCGGCACGGAGCGGGGCCCACTGCGCGTCGAACTCGCGCCAGCACGCACCGCCGTAGCAGCCGACGCCGTGGCAGGCGCCGTCCTTGACCGTGTCCGCCTCCTCGCACTCGGTGACCCATACCGGGATCACCAAGCTCTGCGGCACCATGGCCGCCACTTCGCACACAAAGCGCGCCGCCGCGTCGTTGCCGAGCGGAGTTGCACTGCGAAGGGGTACGCGACCGCCGAGCGTGTAGTCCGTAGCCCAGCGGCACAGCACGTTGCCGCAGCCGCACGCGGAGGGCGGGCCCTGCAAGTCGTTGAGAAACACGAAGTCTGCGGGCGGTAGCGCAGCGAGGCGCGCGGCGAGTCGATCTCGCTGCACGGCGAAGACCTCGGCATAGGCAATCGGCACCCACGGCCAGGCCTGCACGACCTCGCCCACAGCCAACGCATGCGCCCCGTGCTGTTGTTGCCACTCCTCGTGGCCTTGCAAACTCGCGACCCACTCGGGGTGCGCATTGGCCAACGCTTCGTCGCGGCCAATCTCAAACCAATAGCCAAGCTGCAGGCCCTGGCTTCGCACCTGCTGCGCCGCCGCCAAGACTGCTTCGTCGGTGCTCTGTGCACCGACTACCAGCACCACCGTGTCGAGCGGAGCAGCAACGTCGACG
>CAMBXM010000273.1 GCA_945871815.1 Singulisphaera sp. GP187 | reverse complement strand
GATGTACTTCTCCAGGTAGACCGTGCCGTCCTTGAACGCCTTCTCGGCTTCGCTTCTCGCCGCGTGGAAACCGGTGACCAGGCTCGGCTCGTTGTGGGCGACGCGCATGCCGCGGCCACCGCCACCAGCAGCGGCCTTGACCAACACCGGGAAGCCGATCTTGCGCGCAATGGCAAGGGCCTCGTCCTCGGTCTCGATGGGACCGTCGGAGCCCGGCACACACGGAACCCCCGCCTGCCGCGCCAACACCTTGGCGGCGACCTTGTCGCCGCAGCTTGCGATCGCCTTTGGCGATGGCCCGATGAACTTGATGTTGCAGCTCTGGCAAACCTCGGCGAAGTGCTCGTTCTCCGACAAGAAGCCATAGCCCGGATGGATCGCCTCGACGTCCGCGATCTCGGCCGCGGCAATCAACGCCGGAATGTTGAGGTAGCTCTCGGAGCTGGCCGCCGGACCGATACAGATCGTCTCGTCCGCGAAGCGGAGGTGGAGCGAATCGCGGTCGGCCTCGGAGTAGACCGCGACGGTCTCGATGCCCATGTCTTTGCACGCGCGCAGGATGCGGAGTGCGATCTCGCCGCGGTTGGCGATGAGGATGCGCGAGAACATGCGTTGGTCAGCGAATCAGGAAGAGGGGTTGACCGTACTCGACAGGATCGCCGTTCTTGACCAGCACCTCGAGGATCTCGAACTCCCGCTCGGCCTTGATCTCGTTCATGACCTTCATCGCCTCGATGATGCACAGGGTCGACTCGGGATTGACCCGATCCCCTGGTTTGGAGAACGGCTCGGCCTCGGGTGAACCAGCGCGATAGAACGTGCCCAGCATCGGCGACTTGAAGACCTCGCCCTGCGGTTCCTTGGCGACGGCGACGCTCTGCCCAGCACTCGCGGGCAGCATCGAAGCTGGCGTCGGAGCTGGCGCCGCCATCGCGGTCGGCGCCGCATAGGCGACCGAATGCGGATCTTTGCGCCGGACGCGCCAGCGCGTGCCGGTCTCTTCGATCTCGACCTCGACGACATCCTTCTCCACCATCAGCTCGATCAGACGCTGAAGTTCGGAGAGGCGGTCCTTGCCGCCCGATGCGCGCACCGTCTGTGGCTTGGCCGGGGACTTCTTGGATGACTTCTGGTTCGGACGCTTGGCCATTCTGATTCGAGTTCCGTCGGGGACGGCACGGAAGGAAAGCCGCAACGAGAACTGGAGTCCAGAGCAGAATGGCAGCGGCGTGAACCCGCGGGTTGGTGGCTATGCTGTGCGCCTTCCATGAGCGACCTAGGTATCGACCTGCAGCCCCGCGAGATCACCCGACGCCTCGACGAGTACATCGTGGGCCAGACGAAGGCCAAGCGTGCGGTCGCGGTCGCACTGCGAAACCGTTGGCGCCGGCGTCAACTGCCCGCCGACCTCGCCGCCGATGTCTATCCAAAGAACATCCTTCTGATCGGTCCAACGGGGGTCGGCAAGACCGAGATTGCTCGGCGCTTGGCGACGCTGGCGCGCGCGCCCTTCGTCAAGGTCGAAGCCACCAAGTACTCCGAGGTCGGCTACCACGGTCGCGACGTCGAGTCCATGGTTCGCGATCTTGTCGATGCCGCCGTCGCACTGGTGCGCGCCGAGAAGGTCAAGGAAGTCGAGGGCAAGGCCGCCGCCGCCGCCGAAGAGCGCCTCTACCATGCGCTGCTCGAGATGCGGCAACTGCACGACTACCTCGACCCAGGCGCTGGCGAAGCTGGCGCGCAGGAAGGTTCGGCGATGTGGCGCGCGCGCCCGTTCGCCGGTCGCACCGCGGCAACTCCGGTCACGGCGGCTGGCGATCCCGCGATCGCCGCCCAAGAACGCGAGCAGCAGCGACGGGCGCTGCGCGAACAACTGCGCACACGCTCGATCGAACGCGACGCGATCGAGATCGAGCTCCGCGACAGCAAGACGCCGACCCTGAGCGTGATGGGACCGCAGGGCAATGAGACGATGGGCATCGACACGCAAGCCCTGCAGGAAATGTGGGGACGCGCACCGCAGGTGAAGATGAAGCTCCGCAAGCTGCCCATCGCCGAAGCCCGCGCCATCCTCCACGAAGAAGAGGCCGACAAGCTGCTCGACATGGATGCGGTCTGCAAGGACGCGCTCGACCGCGCGCAGAACGATGGCATCATCTTCGTCGACGAGATCGACAAGATTGTCGGCTCCGGCGGCGGCGACGGCCCGGACGTCTCACGCGAGGGCGTGCAGCGCGACCTGCTCTCGGTTGTCGAAGGCTGCGCCGTCTACACCCGCTACGGCCATGTACGCACCGACCACGTCTTGTTCCTGTGCGCCGGCGCCTTTCACTTCCACAAGCCAAGCGAGTTGATCCCCGAATTGCAGGGTCGCTTTCCGGTCCGCGTCGCCCTGCAGTCGCTGACGGAAGCGGACTTCGTTCGGATCTTGACCGAGCCGAAGAACGCGCTCACCAAGCAGTACCAATCGCTATTCGCGACCGAAGGCGTGAAGCTGGAGTTCACTGCCGATGGTGTCGCGACGCTGGCTGCAGTCGCCTTCCGCGCCAACAAGACGACCCAAGACATCGGCGCGCGACGCTTGATGACCATTCTCGAGAAGTGCCTCGAAGACCTCTCGTTTGATGCTGGCGACCGCCGCGGCCAGACCATTCGCGTCGATGCTGCCGTCGTCAAGGACCGCCTCGGCGAGGCCGCTGACGACGAAGACCTCCTGCCCTATCGCATGTGATCTAGGCCGCGACCAGGACCTGGAGCAGGGGATCCTGGTTCGGCGGGAACGATCGCCGCGACGACTCGTAGACCCGGCCCCCCGGAAACCGGACCGTGATCGACCTACCTGATTCCATCGTGATGCTCGCGCGCGACGGCGACGATGCCGCCGCCCGCACGATCGTCGAGGCGCTCCACCGGCCGATTTTGGCCGTCTGCCATCGCTTCCTTGGCAGCCGCTACCGCGAGCAGGTCGAAGACGCGGCCCAGGACGTGTTCCTCAAGGTCTTCCGGGCTCTGCCGCAGTTCGATCCCACCCGCGCACGCTTCACCACCTGGGTCTACACGTTCGTGCGCAATCACTGCTTCGACGTGCTGAAGAAGCGCCGACTGCCGACCCTGTCGCTGTCGCCGACCCACGACGACGAGCCTCAGCGGGACCCTCAGGACCGACGCGAACGCCCGCCCGGAGCGGAGCTCGAGGCCAGCGAACTGGGCGCGCAGATCCAAGCGGCCCTGCAATCGCTGGGCGAAGATCAGCGGATGACGTTCGTGTTGCGCGAGTACGAAGGTCTTGACTACGCCGCGATCGCAGTCGCAACCGGAGTGAGCGAAGGCACGGTGAAGTCTCGGCTCTTCCGCGCCAAGGAAGCACTGCGGGCACACCTCGAACCTTGGCTGGGATCCGACTCATGACCGACACTTCCGACCCGTCCTTGCCGGAGTTCCCTAGCGAAGCGGACTGGCTGCTGG
>CAMBXM010000272.1 GCA_945871815.1 Singulisphaera sp. GP187 | reverse complement strand
CCCAGTGGGGTCGCGCTACCTGCGCTCGCTCGCAAGCGCCACTTGCGCAGGCGCCGGATCGCGAGCAAGGCGGACGTGGCCGCGAACAGGATGGAGGCTGCGCTGAGGACTGCGAGCTTCGCTTCCAGGTCGGAGACGCGGAGCGAATGCAGCAGCGGCAGCGGCAGCCACGTTGCCTTCTGGGCGCGTTCGAAGATGCGAGGGTAGTCGTCTGCGTCAGCGCGTTGCATTCGCGGGCATGCTGCGAGCACCTCGGCGAGGATCGCGGTGCGCAGTTCTTCGGCCGCCGAGTGCGCGTCGTTGTCGCTGGTGTCGCAGCGGTAGACTTCCGCTTCGAGTTCGTGCCATTGCAGCGCGAGATCCGCTTGCCGCGACGCGATGCGTTGCACGACGAACGAGAGTTTCTGTCCCGCGGTGTCTGTCAGCAGGAAGCCGTGCCGGTTTCGTTGGATGCGCAACGATGCGTAATGCGAGCCATCGCGAACCCCGAATGCGGCCAGTTGTGCAATCGCCGCTGCTCTCGCATCTGGCGAGAACACATCGTCCAACGTGAGTGCGTCCTGGATTCGCGTAGGCGCACCAGAATCGAGGCCTTGGTCGATGCGGATGGATTGGTCCTCGCTCTCTGCGAGCAATGCATCCTGAAGCGAACCTCGCCCCTGCATCCAACGTCGAACGTGACGCAGCTTTCGTCCGTTGGCCAACAGCGAAAGCTCAGAGTCGTCGAACCACGCTTCCTCCGAACGCTCTTCGATCACCGACGACGCATAGGAGCGTGTGCCAACGACCAACTCGCCTTGGGCATGCAGGCGCTGCGCGAGGAATCCGAGCAGCGGCTCGGCATCGGGCAGGGTTACTCGGTAGCGAACGACGGTTGGCTCGGTCCGTGGCCTCGCGTCCTGCTGCGCCGATGGCAACAAAAACGTCGCTGCAGTGCAGCACGCCCATGCGCCAATGGCAGCCAGGTGAGGAACGAAGGCCATGTCTAGCTAAGGCTAGCCCGATGGAAGGACTCCCGCGAACGGCGCAGCGCAATCGTCCCGCGGTGGGACGCGCCCCGTTTGTTCTGGGCCGAAATCCGCGGCACGATCGGCCAAGTGCACGGAACAACTCCGCGCTGTGCGTGCGTTGTAGAGAGGCTTTACCAGTCCTTGGTTGGCTGGCACATTGGTCCGCATCGCAGAGGCGCGCCGGTGGCCGCATGCGATCTGTCTGCTCCCTCGGTAGTCGAGTGCTCGGGATCGTTACCGCGCACTCGAATCGCAGGTCACCGGTCTTCCTTCCCACATCCCCACACTGATCATGAATCGCATCCTCGCATCCCTCTCTCCGTTGATGCTTTGCGCGGCAGTTACCGCGCAGTGCTTCGAAACCAACTTCGGCACGCAGATCGGCCTCGGTGACGACACGCTGCTCGCCGCACAAGCCATCGGCTTCAACTTCCCGATGGGCGGCGTGAACCACACGCACATCATCCCGAACACGAACGGCGTGGCGTTCCTGCACACGGCCGCGACGGGTGCCCTCGGCACGACGGCGACGGGCTACAGCACGTCGGCTGCGACGATGGCGACCAACCTGCGCGGCGCCGCCGGCGGCGCTCCTCGCCTCGCGGCCTACTGGCGCGACCTCAACCTGACGGCGCCCAACACGGGCGCGGTCTGGGCCAACAACTCGGTCGCGAACCGCTTCGTCATCACGTGGCGCAACGCGGTGCACTTCGGCCAGACGTCGCCGGTCTTCACCGTCCAGATGCAGATCTTCGACACGGGTGAAGTCCGCTACTTCTACAGTGGCACCACGGCCAACACGGCGCTGGGCGTGACGGTTGGTGTTTCGAAGGGCGGCGGCATTGCCGATCCGGGTGCCAGCGACCTGTCCGCCGGTTTGGTCGGCACGTCGGTGAGCCCGATCGCCTACCAGATCTTCACGGCGCTCAACACGTTCGACCTGCAGAACAAGACGACTGCCTTCGCCCCGAACGCGGGCCTCGGCTACGACGTCGCCGTCACGCCGTGCGTGCCTGCGCAAAACGTCAACTACGGCACCGGCTGCCCGAACGTGTCGGCGACGGCGTACGAGAACTTCCCGGCCAACACGATCGACATGTCGAACACGTCGGTCCGCCTGACGCCGACGGGCACGGGCTACCTGTTCACGCCGGGCACCGGCACGAACTACACCCACACGGTCGCGGGCCTCGCGCTCGGTGACGACGCAAACGGCACGCTCGCGCTGCCCGTTCCGTTCAACTACCCGGGTGGCACGACGTCGACGCTGACGATCTGCAGCAACGGCTACATCTGGATGCAGGCGCCGAACACTCTCGCCGACTTCTCGCCGACCAACGCCGAGATGTTCAGCAACGCGGCGCGTCTGATGCCGATGTGGTGCGATGGCGTGCCGGACGGCGTGACGAACGTGGCGAACGTGTTCGCCGAAGTCGACGCGCTCAACAACAAGGCCTACGTGTCCTGGCTCAACATCCCGATCTTCGGCGGTGTCGGCGGCACGATGAACGTGCAGTGCGAACTCGACCTGACCTCGGGCGCGGTCGAATACCGTTACGGCGCGATCTCCTGCGGCAACACCTGCATCATCGGCTGGGCTCCGGGCACCGGCGCTTCGGTCGTCGACGCGGGCAGCATCGACTTCAGCGCCCGCCTCGCGGGTGGCTTCCAGAGCACGTCGCCTGAGCAGCGCGCCCTGGCCCTGACCACCGCCACGGCGCCGGTCATCGGCTCGGCCGTCACGTTCACGACCAACCAGATCCCGGCGACGGGCCTCTCGTTCTACCTCGTCAGCGCTGGCCAGTACAACCCGGGTCTCGACCTCGGCATCGTCGGCGCTCCGGGCTGCAATGCCTACATCCAGCTGCCTGAGATCCTCAGCAGCCTGCAGATCGGCACGCCGTCGGCCACGTCGAGCTACACGATCCCGAACGACCCGTTCTTCATCGGTGTGTCGATCTACTCGCAGGCGGTCGCGGTTGACCCGGCGGCCAACGCCTTCGGCTTCATCACGAGCAACGGTGTCGCGAGCACGCTGAACGCGTTCTGATGCGCCGTCTTCGCAAGCTCTGAACTAGAGCGTTGCGAACGAAGCAGGCCTGCTCCGCCGATCGGTGGAGCAGGCCTGCTGTCGTTTTGGGCTATGAGCAGAAAGGGTCTGCAGGGCCATCGGCGAAGCGGTTGCGGTTGCTTGCGCCATGGGGCTCCGACCGGTCCGTTCGATGGGTGCGGGCACACCGTGTGCACACGGTGTGCCGTATGGCTGTCGGATGCAGATTATTTCTGTGAGGGGGTTTACGAGCGACGGGCTTCTGCTTCCATGGGACTTGCGCGCAACGTTCGCGTGCCTCGGCCTCACTCACGTATGCCGGGACTGTCTGACACCTCTTGCTCATCCCCATGAATCGCATCCACACCTATCTCTCCACGCTCGCGTTCTGCGTCGCAGCCAGCGCGCAGTGCTTCGAAACCAACTTCGGC
>CAMBXM010000271.1 GCA_945871815.1 Singulisphaera sp. GP187 | reverse complement strand
TCCGCGAACGCGAACTGCCCGTCGGCGTCTGTGCGCGCGCCGAACGGCCGGTGGCCAGCGACCAGCGTGCCATCGCGAAGTCGCCGCGCGTTCTCGTTGCCGATCCGAACGACGACGACGGCATCGACGACGGGGGTCTCGCGCGCGTCCCGTACGACGCCGCTCAGCTTCGCCGTGGCGGGTTGCAGTGCGAGTACCAGTTCGCGTTGGCCTGACTGGACGTAGCGCGCCATCGACTCGCCGTGCACGGTGTGGCTCGCGGAGATGCGGCGTTCACGAGGGTCGGTGACGGCGACCGCGAAGGACCCGTCCGGGGCGCTGCGGCCGGCGCGGCGAGCGAACACTTCGCTCGGCTCCTCGATGCCGTAGGCGTCGCGGAGGATGTTGCGCGCGAACCACAGGTCCGCCCCTTCGACCCTCCTGCCGTTGGCGTCGATCACGATCCCGTGCACCGTGTAGGCAGAGTCGATTCGCAACTCGGCGAGCGCCTCGCCCGAGTCGGCGACGACCGCATGCTGCGTGGCGACGCGCGCCGAAGGCGCACGCACCGAGAAGGTTCCTGGCTGCAGCGATGCGAACACCGCCTCGCCGCGTTCGTCGGTACGAAGACGATGGACGAACCCGTCGACGGGTTCGTGGCTGCCTTCGCCCTCGAAGGCGAGGACCAGCAGATCGGGCAGCGGCGCCGTGGTGCCGTCCTTCGCCTGGGCCAGGGCGCGCACGCGCAAGGAGCCGGCTGTGGCGCGCCGCTCCGTTCTGGTGGGATCGATCGCTCCGGTCGGCGTCGGTGTCGCCGCCGCCGCCGTGAGGTTGCCTGTCGCGAGGTCCGCCTCGCGCGCCGCCGGTGCAAGCTCGCCAGTTGGATGCACCCCCGGCCAGAGCTGGTCCCGCAGCACGAAGGTGGCCGCCAGCAGCAGCAACAGCAGCAAGAGGAACTTCTTCATCGCGAGCAGTCCGAGAACGCCGTGGCAGCGCCGCTACGGCAGCGCGGCATTGTCGATCCCGGCCCCCTCGCCGTCGCGGGGCACAGCCCAGAATCGAAGACCTCAGACACGCGGCCGCAGAGTTTTCGAACTCGCTGCACGGAAGGTCCGCCCCCGCGACATGAGAGGGCGTCCCGTTCGCGGACCCAAAACACCATGAACCTCTTCCTACACGCCATCCTGCCCTTCTTCTTCTTCTTTGCCTCGACCCACGGTCAGCCCCAAGGCGGCGATCCCGCCTGTTGCCCGTGCTGCCCGCCCGCGTGCTGCGTCGAAGTCAACTGCTGCGACGAGCCGTGCTGTGACGACGGCTGCTGCCAGGACTGCTGCGAGACCGCTCCGGCCGCGCCCGCGCCTGCGACCGACTGCTGCACCGTTCGCTGCGGTACGTCCGGCTGCTGAGCCGCTACCGTTGTCGACCTGCATGTCCAGCGCGCCGATCGGAGCCGACGAGTTCACCGCCGCGTTCGCCCGTCATGGGCGAACGCTGTGGCTGCTCGCTGCTGCTTGGGTCGGTCGCGGGGATGCGCAGGACCTCGTCCAAGAGGCCGCGCGCGTCGCGTGGCAGAAGCGGCACGAGGTCTCAGCGGGGTCGCAGTTCGGTGCCTACCTCGCGCAGATCGTGCGCCACGTCGGTGCCAATTGGCGGCGCAAGGTGCGGCCGACAGCGACCGAAGCCCAGCCCGAACCGTTCGCTCGCGACTCGGTGCCGACGTTGCGGTTGTTCGACGCGGACCGCATGGGGCTCTCCGACGAAGTCGCTGCGGCTCTGCAGTCGCTACCGGCTCCGCAACGTGCGGCGCTCTTGCTGCACGTGGTCGGCGAACTGAGCTTTGCCGAGATCGCTGAAATGCTCGAGGTGAACGAGAACACCGCCACCAGTCATGCTCGTCGCGCACGCGTCGCGTTGCGCGCGGCCCTCGCCCCGCTCGCGACAGAAGCACTGCGGAGGACCCTGTGAACACCAACGACGACACGCCCGATCCGCTCGACGAACGCCTCGACGCGATGCTGCGCGGCAGCTTCTCGCCGCCGCCCGATGCATCCTTCGCGAACCTCGCCTGCGCGGTCGCGAAGCGACCTTCTGCGCGATGGTGGGTCCATGGTCTGCTCGCGGCGGCCGCACTGCTGGTCAGCCTCGGCGTCTGGATCCTCGCGCGCGACACGACGTCGGGCCCCGAAGGACACGACGGGCAAGAACTCGGCGCGTTGTGGGCTGCGGCCTACGAGCACGCGATCGCCGGCGAAGCGAGCGGGGCGGTGTCCTGCTGCGATCCAGACCTCGACTTCTGTGCGACGTGCGAGCAGCAGTTCTCCGTGCGACTGTCGCTCGGCGGCGACAATGCGGAGTTGACGCTGCGCGGGTGCTATCGCGGCCTGCCGACCGGCGGCTGCGTGGCGGCGTTGATCGATACGCCGAACGGGCCGGTGGGTGTGTTCGCGATCTCGCGCGAACGCGACCCCGCGCCGCAGTTGCCGGCGTCGAGCGCGCTGCAGTTGGTGCGCCGGGAGCTGGGGCCTCTGGTGCTGTATGCGGTTGCGGGCCGACAGCAGACGGAACCGCGGCGGGCGCTGGATCGGTTCGTATCGACGCAGTAGGGGGGCGGTGTTATTGCGCCACGGGGCGCAACCCCAGCACCGCGAGCACCGGCCGATGGTCCGACCCCATGCGCTCGTCGACGACGCGAACTTCGCCAACGTCCAACTGCGTCTTCGGTGCCGCATAGACGAAGTCGATCTCCTTCTCGGGCGCGGGCGACGGATACGTGAACCTCGCCCCGTCAGGCTTCGCTGCTTGCCTAGCGCGCGCCTCGAACAACGCCAACGTTCGCGAACCCGGCTCGTCGTTGAAGTCGCCGACGACGAGATACAGCGTCGCGAGCGCATCGAGTTCTCGACAAAGCGTCTCCGCTTGCGCGAAGCGCAGCACGTCGTCGTGGACCCAGTTGAGGTGCACCGAGATCAGCGACACGAGAGCGCCGTCCTCGGTCTCGACCTCGACGAGCAACGCGATGCGCGGCTCGTCGCCGGGTGGCAGTTGGATCACGCGCTGCGTGCGGATCGGCAGTCGCGACAGGATCGCCATCCCGTAGCGACCGCCTTGGTAGTCCATGAACGACCCGAACGCGTGGTGCATGCCGAGTGCGGCGCCCAGCTCCTTCGCTTGATCGATGCCGCCGCTGCGCGCGACGCCGTTGTCGACTTCTTGCAGTGCGACCAAGTCCGGTTCGAGCGCGCGCAGAGTCGCGGCCGTGCGCGCGAGAACGACGCGTTCGTCCATGCCAGCGCCGTGGCGGATGTTGTAGGAGACGACGCTGAGTGGTTGCGGCTTCTTGGCCGGCGGTCGCGATGCACACGACGACAGCAGGGTGAGGAGCGCGCAGGCGGCGATGAATGCGCGGCGCGATCGTCATCCGGCGTGGAGAGACCGTCGGCGACCAGCTTCAACAGCTCGTCCTCCCACGTGCCCATGCGCACTCTGCTCGCCGCGATCCACGACCCGGACAGCATCCGCAGGA
>CAMBXM010000270.1 GCA_945871815.1 Singulisphaera sp. GP187 | reverse complement strand
CGCTGGTGGCTCCTGGGCGACGGTCGAACAACTGATGGCCTCGGCGAGGAGCTGTGCGAGCTTGCTGGACACGCGGAGCCGCATCAGACCGGCGGGTGCTTTACAGCGACATGACCATGTCCCAGCATCTGCGCATGCGCACAGTCGTCGGATGGCCCGCTGGGCAGTCGGTCCTTGTCCTGCTCGCCCTTGTCGGCGGTGTTCGTGCCCAGGCGTCGACTCCGGACACAGCCAAGGTGGAATCGGCTGCGGCAACGGGTTCTGGCGCCCACGACCAGACCCTGGCCGTGGTCTGGATGCAGCGCAGTGCCGAGTACCGCGCCGCCTGTCTCCAGGCGTACCGCACGGCGATGCGTTCCCTGGAAGAGGCTGTCGTCGACGACACCTGGACAGCGAGTCTGGAACAAGGCGCTACTGAGGTCTATCGCAACCTGCCGCTGGCTGTGGTGCTCGATGTCGACGAGACCGTCCTCGACAACACTGCCTACGCCGCGCGGTGCATTGGCGAGGGCCAGCCCTTCGCTGCCGCATCGTGGGCGAAGTGGGTGCACGAGCAGCAGGCCGGAGCCCTACCCGGTGCGCTGGCCTACACGCTGCGCGCCAACGAGCTCGGCATGCGTGTGGTCTACATCACCAACCGTCGCAGCGATTCCGCCGATCCGCAGGCGAGCAGCAGCGAGGAATCCGACACGCGCGTCAACTTGAAGAAGCTCGGGTTCCCGCTCGACGAGCGCGACGGTTTCGATGTCGTGCTGACGCGTGGTGAGCACGGCGACAAGTCGGCGCGGCGGCGCGTGGTTGCCGAGCGCTTTCGCATCGTGCAACTCGTCGGCGACAACCTTGGCGACTTCGCGCCGGGTGTCGAGCCGCGCCAGAAGGACCTGCCCCAGGGTCACGAGGTCGAAGGTGCCGCCGTCGAGAGCTCGCGCGCGCGTCTGGTCGACGATCTGGCATCCTGGTGGGGCCAGCGCTGGATCCTGATCCCGAACCCGGCCTACGGCAGCTTCGAGAGTGTCGTGCGCGCTCAGCACTCGAACCTGCGCGACGCCCTGCGGACGCAACAGCAGTAACCGCGTTGGGCACCTTCGAACGATTCCTCTCGCTGTGGGTCGCGCTCGCCATCGCCGCGGGCGTGATGCTCGGGAGCGTCGCAAAGGACCTGGTTGCCGACATCGCGAAGCTCGAGGTCGCGCACATCAACCTCCCGGTCGCGGTCCTCATCTGGGTGATGATCTACCCGATGATGCTGGCGATCGAGCCGAGTTGCATCGCCGACGTCGGCCGCCGGCCGAAGGGGCTGGTACTGACGCTGGTGGTCAACTGGCTGATCAAACCGTTCACGATGGCGGCGCTGGGCGCGCTGTTCTTCCGCGTCGTGTTCGCAGGGCTGCTGCCTGAGGCGGATGCGACCCAGTACATGGCCGGCATGATCTTGTTGGGCGTGGCGCCATGCACGGCCATGGTGTTTGTCTGGAGTCAGCTGACGAAGGGCGATGCGGCCTACACGCTGGTCCAAGTGACGGTGAACGATCTCGTCATGATCGTCGCCTTCGCGCCGATCGCGGCGTTCTTGCTCGGTGTCAGCGACGTCATTGTGCCGTGGCCAACGCTGCTCGTGTCCGTCGTGCTGTTCGTCGTCGTACCGTTGGTTGCGGGCGTTCTGACGCGCAAACGGTTGCTGCGACGCGGCGGTGCCGCTGCGGTGAGCGCACTCACCGCGACGCTCAAACCATGGTCGATCACAGGTCTGCTCGCGACCGTGGTGCTGCTGTTCGCGTTCCAGGCGGAGACCCTGCTGGCGCAGCCCGAACGCGTGGCCATGATCGCGGCTCCGCTGCTGTTGCAGAGCTACGGCATCTTCGCGATTGCCTATGCCGGGGCGAAGTGGCTGCGGCTGCCGTTCGACATCGCGGCGCCTGCGGCGTTGATTGGCACTTCGAACTTCTTCGAGCTGGCCGTCGCCGTCGCCATCGGGCTGTTTGGCCTGTCGTCGGGCGCGGCGTTGGCGACGGTCGTTGGCGTGCTGATCGAGGTGCCGGTGATGTTGTCGCTGGTTTGGTTTGCGAACCGCACGAAGCACTGGTTTCCTGGCTGAGTCTCATCGGGGACCGATCCCGGCCGGCAGTGGGCCGGAATCGAACGACCTGGCGAAGTCGTTGTGGACCTCGCCTCATGAGCTCCCTGCCGCGGCTCGCGGCTCCCCTTTCGGGCTGCGTCGTAGAGCGAGATCCGGCGTGCCTCGGGTCCAGAGTCGCGTTTCGTACCTGCTACGCCTCGCTGACGGCGATCTCCGTCGCCTTCAACGCGAGCCACAACTGGGCGCCGACTTCGATGCCGAGATCGTGCCGGGCGCCGAGCGTGATCTCGGCGACCAGCGGCACTGGACCTTCGAATCGCACGCGCAGGCAATCGAGCGCAGGTTCGACCGCCACCACGGTTGCCTGCCAGACGTTGCGAGGCGAGCCGCTGGGGCGCTCGGGAAACAACGCGATGGCGCGCGGGTGGATGGTCGCTAGGACCGGACCCGTCCCGGCGAATGCGACCTTCAACGTGCTGCCGTTCTCGGTCGTGATGACCCCGTCGCGGCAGGTGCCGCGCACGAGGTTGACGCCGACGAGGTCGGCGACGTAGCGACTGCGCGGGGCGCTGCAGATCTCGGTCGGCGTGCCGACCTGGATGATGCGGCCCTGTTCGATGACGGCGATCCGATCGGCGAGCACGAACGCATCGATCGCATCGTGCGTGACGACGACGCGCGGGCCGGCGAAGGTCGCGAGGTGCTGTTTCAGTTCGCGGCGCAGTTCGTGGCGCAACGAGGCGTCGACTGCTGCCAGTGGTTCATCCAACAGCAGTGCCTGTGGCCGGCTCGCGAGCGCGCGCGCAAGAGCCACGCGCTGCGCCTGTCCGCCGGAGAGTTCCTTCGGCCACGATGCGGCGCGGTCGGCGAGCGCGACGCGCGACAGCCATTGCATCGCCTCCTTGCGAGCCTGAGCGCGCGGTTCGCCTTGCGCCCGCAGCGAGAACGCGACGTTGTCGAGCACGTCGAGGTGCGCGAACAACAGGTGATCCTGGAACAGGAACCCGATGCGGCGGCTCTCGGGCGGGACGAAGGGACCCGTCGGGCCGCCGTCCCACGTCGTGCCTGCCATCGCGATGCTGCCGATGTCGATGCGCAACAAGCCGGCGATCGCGTGCAGCATCGTCGACTTGCCGGCGCCGTTCGGACCGACCAGCGCGAGCGTCTGGTTGCTGCGCACATCGAGCGCCACCGCGAGGTGCAGCGCGCCGCGGTCCAGTTCGAATGCGAGCGAGAGACTCATCGGTGGGGGAGGAAGCTGCGGCGCAGCAGCACGAGGACCAGCACCGAGGTGCTCGCGAGCAGGAGGCTGAGGCCGATCGCGAGATCGGGGTCGACCTCCATCGCGACGGAACACAGGAGCGGCAACGTTCGCGTCTCGCCGGCGAGGTTGCCCGCGAACATCTGCGTCGCGCAGAACTCGCCGAGCGCGCGCGCCCA
>CAMBXM010000269.1 GCA_945871815.1 Singulisphaera sp. GP187 | reverse complement strand
GAGCGCGCTGGGCGTAGCGATGGCAGCAAGAAGCGGCCCTTCGTGCTCGGTGGGGTAGGTGCCCTTGCGCTCGTGACCGTGCTGTTGCTGCAGGCCAAGTCTTCGACGTTGCCGCCGGTGTTCGCCGAGTTCGATCGCTTGCGCCGCGCCGGGAGCTTTGAGGTCGCGCAGGGCAAACTCGCCGAGATGGAGCGCTGGGCGAAGGACGCCGACAGCCGCACGCGCGTCGCCAAGGAGTCCGACAAACTCGCGGCGATGATCGCCCGCGTGCGCGAGCGCCAAGCGCGGATCCTGCAGCAGTCGAGCGAGCGCACCGAGGCCGAGTTCAGCAACGAGTTGCAGCGCGAAGAGCGCAGCGCCAAGGACGAGGACGATCGGATCGCGGCCCGCATCGTGCGCGCGACGCTCTACGAGTTGCTGCGCGAAGCCGTTGCCAAGACGCCACCGCCAGAGCGTCAGCCAGAACACCGGAAGCCCGAGCAAGCGTCATCCGGCCAACCGACAGCGGCGCAACCAAAGCCGCAGCCAGTCTCGCCATCCGCAGTCCCGCAGCCACCAGTCGCCGTGCAGACGCCGGGGCCACAGGTTTCGCCGCCGCTGCCGCATTCCGACGCGGATGCGCTCCCCGCGGCGCTGGTCAACAGCGATGACGTCAAGGCCGCCATCGACGGTGCCGTGCTGCAGGCCAGCAAGGGCGAGTTTGCGCAGGCGCAAGGCACGCTGCAGATGGCCATTGCCGGAGCCGATCCCAGCGAACGGGCGCGGCTCGAATCGCAGTTGACCGAGTTGCGGGCCGCGGCGAAGGCGCAGATGGAGGTGCTGTTGGAGACGGCTCGAAGTGACGCCAAAGACGGGCGCTTCGAGAGCAGTATCGCGGCCCTGACCGCTGCCGGTCGGCGGCTCCCGACTGGTGGCGAGTTCGCCGCCGTCCCGACGATGCTCGACGAACTGCAGCGCCAGCAAGCGACGCGTGGCGGTGGCAACGATGCGGCGGTCCGCGCCGGCGTGGCCGGCATTGACGAAGCGCAGCGCCGTCGCACGCTGGCGACGCTGGCGCCGGCTCTGATCCGTATTCGCGCAGCCGAAGACGCCGGCGACTTTGCCACCGCGGCAACGGAACTCCAAAGCGCGGTCGCGTCGGTCCGGGCCTCGGATGCCGACTACGCCGAGCGGCTCGAACTGCGCCTCGGCGATCTGCGCCGCGTGCTGGCGTTGCACGACGAAGTAGCGGCGCTGGTCAAGG
Organism: Singulisphaera sp. GP187; assembly: GCA_945871815.1. Lineage (GTDB taxonomy): Bacteria > Planctomycetota > UBA1135 > UBA1135 > UBA2386 > SXPK01. The sequence continues at coordinate 2,377 of CAMBXM010000269.1, read as the reverse complement.
GCGGGGCCGAGGTCGCATTCGACTCGGTCGGCAACGGCGCCGTGCGCGTCGTCGGCGTCGACGGCAGCAAGTTGCGGGCAACTGCGGCTACCGGCGAGCTGAAGCTCGACTACCGCGATCTCGCGGCCGAGTCGCTCGTGCTGTTTGCCGGCAAGCAGAAGTTGTCCTCTACCTCGATGCTCGGCATCGCCTCGTTGCTCTACCGCCAAGACGCCCGCCGCCTCGCCGAGAAGGTGCTCGCCCGCGCGCTCGAACTCGACGCCGCCATCAAGCCCGAAGTCGATCGCACTGTTGCCCACGGCCGCGGCGAACCGATCGACCCGCGCGGCTACGAACTGCGCGCCGATGGCTTCGTTTCCGCAGCCAATGCCGAGGCCGAGAAGCAGGCGCAGAAGGTGCTCGCGCGCGTCGAGACGGCGCTGCGCAGCAAGGACAGAAAGGCGCGTGCGGCCATCGTGCAGGATGCACTCGCGCTCGGCCCGGGTGCGGTTGGCGCCGTCGCCGGTCGTTTCCAGCGGCTGCTCGACAAGGAGATCGAAGCGCTCGACGCCTCGCCGCTGCGCAAGCAGATCGACAAACTACAGGCCCAGCGTCAACAGCTCGACGTCGCACGGCAAGCGGCCAAAGACCTGATCTTCGACGAGGTCCGCTACTTCTATCCGTACAAGCCGCCGCAGGTGGAGCCGCAGCGCTACGCCGAGTACGTCAGGGTGCAGGCCGAAGTGAATCGCCTCGTCGACGCGGTTCGCAGCGTCTGGAACGACGATCGCCTGCGCATCAAGGTGCCGGCTTCGATGAGCGACAGCATCGAACGGCTCGATTGGCTCGCGACCGTGTTGTCGGAACTCGGTGAGCTCGATGCGTTGGCAACGGTCGGGGTCGAGTGGGCCAGGGCGCTGCCGCCCGGCGCGTCGATCGACATCCACACCTACTGCCAGACCCAGGAAGAGCGCGAGCGATTGGCGCATTGGCAGCAGATCGATGCCTACAACGAGGTGTTGTGCGCGCAGCTCGACAAGGGCGACGCCGTCCAGTTGCGCATCACCAACGCCTACCGCGCGATGTTCGGTCACCGACCGCTGGCGCTCGACCTGCGCATCCGTTCGGCCGCGCGCGCGCATGCCGAAGAGATGACCAAGCTGGGCTACTTCTCGCACTTCTCACCGACTCCCGGTCGCAAGACTCCAGGCGACCGCATGCTGATTGCGGGCTACACCCAGGGCACCGGCGAGAACATCGCGCTGGTCGACGGTCCCGAAGGCGCTCACAACGCGTGGTGCCAATCGTCCGGGCATCATCGCAACCTGCTGAGCCCGAGCCACACCGAGGCCGGCATTGCTGGCAGCGACCGCAACTGGGTGCAGAACTTCGGCCACGGTGTCGAGTACCTGCAGAAGCTCGCGGACGTGCCAAAGCCGTCGAAGCCACGGTGAAGTGCTGGCGGCGATGACCGACCAGTTGGAGATCACCGACCCGCGCGATGGGTCGCAGCAGAGCGTCGCAGTGCCTTCGGGCCTCGTGCACTTGCGCGCGGATGGCGGCACGATCGTGCTGTCGCCGGATGCCAGCGGCGCGAGTCTCCGCATCGTGCCGACGCAGCGCGGCCGGCGGCTCGAACCGTTGCTGCCTGGTTCGATGATCGAGGTCTCGGGCCAGCAGTTGTTCTGCAAGGATCTCGCCCCGGGCGATCGGTTCGAGTTCGCCGGTCGGCGGATCGTGTGGCGCAGCGACGTCGAGTTGCCGCTCGCCGGCGCCGCCTCGAGGTCGACGCAGCGACCGCGGCGGCACGACGGCGCCGCTGCAGCCAAGCAGACGGTGGTCGAGGACGCGTCCGCCAGTTCGCGGCGACGGCCCCAACCGCGGTCGTCGCGCGCCCTCGTCCTTGTGCTCATGAGCTTGTCGATCGGCGTTGGCTGGGTGGTGCTGCGCTTCTTCGACATGCGCAAGAGCGTGCCCGACCCGAGCGATCGCGTGGACCTGGCGCGCACGCAGTTCGAGAGTGGGCAATACGACCGCGCCCTCTCGACGATTCGGCAAGCAATGGAGCACGAAGTGCCACAGGACGTGCGCCGCGCCGCCGAGGAGCTCACGGCCCAGATCGCCACGACGCAGAAGGCCGTCGTCGACTCGGTCGCGGTGCAGCAGGGGCGCGAGGCTGCGGACCTGCTGCAGACGTTCGTCGAGCGCTACGCGCAGGGCCGGTTGCAGCGACCGGCAGCTCGCGAACTGCTGCGACTTTGTGATGCTTGGCAGAACACGCACGGGGCGGTGGCGTCACTCAGCACCGATGGCGCGCGCACCGCGGCTGCAGTCGTGGCGCTGCGCGATCGGGCGGCGGCCGTCGCTGAGGCCTCCACACCGGATACCGCCGCCGACG
>CAMBXM010000268.1 GCA_945871815.1 Singulisphaera sp. GP187 | reverse complement strand
CCGGCGACTTCCCCGGCAGCGCGCATGAACCACAGCCTGGTCACGCGTCCTGAGTTCTCGGACGTGCTCATGGTGTGCGGTCTCGACCAGAGCAGCGGCACCAGCATCGGCATGCTCGACGTGTGGCGCTGGTCGAGCCTCGCCTGGACCCAGCTCAACACCGGAGCGACTTCCTGGCCACACGGCATCGCGGGCAACACCGCGGTGTACGACGTAGCGCGTCAGCGCGTCGTGCTCCAGGGCGGCCAGGGCCTATCCACGACCAACGCCATCCTCTACGGCGGCAGCTACGGCGGCTCGCCCTCGAACTTCACCAGTGAGTACGACCCGGCGACGAATGCCTGGACCATCTACGGCAACCCGATCACCGGGACGACGCCGTACAACAACAACGACCCGGTCATCGGTCGCATCAGCCGCTACTCGGCCGGCTACGTCGCCGGCAAGGTCTACAAGATCAGCGGCCAGAACCCGGTCCTCTCCGGCAGTAAGCCGGCGCTGAACGTCTATGCCTACCAGGCGCCGACGATGGCGAGCACCGTGTCCTACGGGCTTGGCTGCACGGGCCCTGGTGGCGCGCTGTCCTTGGTGTCCGGGTCCAATCCGTGGACCGAGCGCACGTGGAGCGGCACAGCGAGTGGCTTCGGCCCGAACTCGCTCGCCTTCTTCGTCGTCGGCCTGGCGACCTCGGCCATCCCGTTGAACGCGCTCTTCCCCCAGGGTGGGCTCGGCTGCGACCTGCTGAACACGACCGATGTGCTGACCAGCTTCCTCTTCCCGGCCGGTGGCCAGGTCGGTGTTTCGATCGGTATCCCGAGCGACCGCGTCTTCGCCGGCCTCACGATCCACGCTCAGGTAGCCGAACTGCAGTTCGACCTGGCCAGCAACTGGATCGGGCTCTTCACGACCAATGGCCTGTCGCTGACGATCGGCGCGCTCTGAGGAGCTTCGCCGCCGCCGATGCTGCCCGACTACCATCCGGCGCGACTCGCGGATGGGCTGAGAGCCCCTGTGGAAGTCCTGCCACGCTTCCCCCGCAGCATTCGTGTCCACCCACTTCCCCGCCTTGCGCAGTGCCCGTAGCACGCGATCGGCAATGCGCTGCACCAGCTGCTGCACGTCGCCATCGTTGACCTCCCGCTGCGCATGGAACTCCGGCTGACCGCGGCCCGGCTCCCAGCCGTACGCACCGTCCAACCACAGCACCTGAAAGTGCACGTTGAGCCGCCGCACACTGCTCGCCGCCATCCACGACCAGGACAGCATCCGCAGGATCCTCCACCACCTCGGCCTGCCCGCCGAACCGCCAGCGGTCGCGCCAGCGAGGCCGCAGGCGCAGGCGCGATTGCCGTGGTGATCGCGGATCGCGCGATGTAGTTGGCGCCCAATCCAAACCACCCGAAATGCAGACTCGGCAGATCGGCCGGCGGCGCTGTGTTCATTGGGCGGCTGCGTGGGGAATCTCACCTCGACTGCGGGCCGCGGGAGCGCGCGAAGGAGGCATCTTCTGGGAGCGGGCCGCCACGACTACCATCCCGCGCGGCTCATGGATGGTCCGGGAGCCCCTTTGGAAGTCCTACCCTGCGACGAGCACCATCGGGCGACCGGCGCGCAGGCGGTCGCCGCGAGCAGCATGCCGCAGGACAGGATCGGGCTGCAGTGCATGAGCAGGCGCGACGTCCGTCAGTTGATGACGATCGCGGTGCTCGGCGCCGAGATGGCCGAGAACGGGATGCCCGCCGGCGTCGTCGCGGTGATGAACCCCGCGTACAACGCGAGCCCCGAATTCTGCAGGAACGGGAAGTTGGGGATCAGCAGCACCGCCGTCCCTTGCGAGTTCGTGTTCAACGTCCCGAGGCTGTTGACCATCAACGCCGGCCAGCACGTCGGGTCGATCGTGCACTGCAGCACGAAGTCGTTGTTGAGCGGGATCAACCCGTACGGCGTGGTCCACCCCGGCTGCGTGCCGAGGCTGAGCATGACGAGGTAGGTCTCGCCCGCATGGCCGGGAGCCATCAGGTTGAGCAGCACGGCGCCACCCGGCGTCGGGTTGCCGGTCCACGTCACCGATACGTCGGGCGTCACGCAGGCGCGGATGATCCAGTCGCCGCGGAAGTAGAACGGGCACAGCGGCAGGCCGAAGCCTGCATAGGTCGCCGGGTCGACCGGGCCGTGGCCGATGGCGTCGAGCACGTTGCGACCGGCGACGCACGCGGAACCGAAGTCGGTGGCGAAGTTGGCGGTGTAACCCGTCGCGCACGAACCGCTGGCGCCGTTCAACACCATGCGCCAGCCGATCACGACCTTGCCTGAAGTGCAGCGCACCGGCGTCGGCAGCGTGTACTCGTTGATCGCGTGCGACTGGATCTGCAGGTTGCTGCCGCCAGCACTGAGCTGGAACACGCGCGGACCGAGAGTCCATCGACCCTGCGCGTTCACGGTTGCACCGTCATAGATCTCGAGGTCGACGGCTGCAACGACGCCATTGGTGCCGAACTGCGCCCCGAACATCGCCGACACCTTTTTGACGAACACCGGTCCCTGCGTGGTCAGCACCGACATCGCCGCTTCGCCGTCGCACAGACCGGGAACGATCGCCACGGCCGTGGCCGCGCCCGGCAACGCCGGGATCTGATCGTTCTTCAGCAGGATGTCGCCCGCACTGCAGGCTTGAGCGGAGAGCTGAGCTGCGCTGCACAGGGCGGCAGCGAGGAACGCGCGCAGGATGGACGTCATGCAGAGATCTCGTGTAGGGAGCAGGGAGGTCGTGACCATATCCAGGTCGGCGACGGCGTCGAAGCCGCGATTCCCGCGCAATCGAGATGGTGGGTGGAGCTCCTTCGGATCCATGCTAACTACCGCCCGGCCGCATTCGTCTGGCCGTCCGACGGACAGTCGACCTGCTTCTGCATCAGCGCCTTCAGTCGCTCCTCGCCGAACATCTCGAGTTCGTGGTCCGCGGCCTCCGTGATGCCGTCGATGCAGAGGAACAGCAAGTGCGGAGTAGGACTTCCAAAGGGGCTTCCAGCCCATCCGCGAGCCGCGCGGGATGGTAGCGATAGCGATCGGTCCTTGAAGTTGCCTCCTCCGCTCGCTCCCGCTGCCCGCTGTCGAGGTGAGATGCCACTTCCCGCCGCCCTGGAAACGCACCGTCGCCGGCCGAGCTGCCGAGGTAGGCCGTTCGGAGTTGCATGGATCCAGCGCGACCATCGTCGCGCGATTGGCGATCCATCAGCAAGGCAGGCGGGCTTGTGGCGGCGACCGACGGCGACACCTCGATCGAAGCTACTTGCCTGCGAGCTCCTCGACCTCCGCGAGCCTCGTCTTCGCTGCCGCGTTCCATGGCTCCAGCAGAGACGCCTTGCGCAAGTTCTCGATGGCGAGCCTGTGATTGCCGGCCTGCATGTGAGCCTCGCCGAGGCTTGCCCATCTTCGAGCGGACTCGGGGAAGGCGCGCATGTTGAACTCGAAGAGCCGCAATGAGTCCTCGACGCGTTGGTGCTCGAGGAGCCGATAGCCAAGAAGGTCGATCGTCGACTCGACTGTGCCGGGCGGCAATCGTGGAGTCTCACGCATCGAGAGCGGCAGCTCGAGGAGCCGAGCGAGGCCGGCTTCGATGCCGTGATCGAGGA
>CAMBXM010000267.1 GCA_945871815.1 Singulisphaera sp. GP187 | reverse complement strand
CGGCGAACGTGAGGCCAAAGACCACCGGGCCGTTGACGCCCGCGGCACCGCGGTGCACGTGCGCTGCGACCGCGCCGCTCGGCAGGGCCTGGAAGCCACCGGTCACCGTCGCGATGCCGTTGGGATTGAGGATCAACTGCGCGCCGCCGACACTGAGGCTCGGGTTGGGCGGCACTTCGTTGGTACCGCGAAGGACGGTCTGGAAGTGGTCGCCGACATCGCGACGCAACTGGGCGCGGATTTCGCCACCCGGGAAGGCCGTCGTGTGGATGTTGCCGTAGAAGCCGTCCGCCATCAGCGCTGCAAGTTGCGTCGCGCTGAGTCGGTTGGACACGCCGCCGTAGCTCCCCGCGCCGCCATTGAGGCCAACGATCACCGGACCATTGACGCCAGTCGCGGCCTGGTGGAAGTGCGCTGCCGAGACGCCGACGAGGCCGGTCGACTGCACGACGTAGACCAGCCGATTGTCCGGCTCGTGCAGCCACGCGGTGACCGTGCCGCTCGCCGCGCTGGCATTCGGCGGCACTTCTTGCGAGCCCGCGAACACGCCGGTGAAGCGCGTCGTCTTCGACAGCACGGCCTGGCCGCGGATCTCACCGCCACCGAATGCCGCCGTGTGGATGTTGAAGTAGGTCCCGGCCGTCGCCAGCGCCGTTGCTTGCGGGGCCGTGAGCACGCCGGTGCCCGTCCACGTGTTGGGCGACGTCTGCGCCATGCCAACGATCACGCCGCCATTCACACCAGCCACCCCGAGATGCAGGTGACCAGCAACGGCCGGACCCGTGAGTCCCGAGTGGTAGCAGAACAACTGCACGTTGTTGGTCCCCACATCGAACCGCGCAACCGCGAAGGCGTGGCCGGTGGTGGCAGTCGCCGGCACTTCTTGAGCGCCGTCGAGATATGCAGAGTAGTACTGGATCTGGGCCGTCGCCGAGGCGGCGAGCAGGGCCATAGTGAGAAGTGTGCGCATGGAATCGAACCCTTGTGTGCAGGTGAAAAGGACGAAGTAGGTCGGCGGCCCAGGTCGTGAGTTGGAACCGCACCGACGCCCCAGAACTATGGCGAGGACGGACGCAACCACAACCACCCACGGGGCCCGCCGCGGCGATACGCAGGCTTTTCACACTTCCGCCCGAGCGACACGTGGGGCCAAACCCGGGGGACCGGCCTGCTCTGCTCCACCCGGCGGCACGCCGCTGACGACCGCACGAAGGCCGCGAGCGCGGGCCCGCGGCAGGCCGAGCTCGAGACCACGATCGACCAGCCGCTTTGGTCCGAACTCGCTCGCTGCGGCTAGGTGCGCGCTAGGTGACGAACCGGCGACGAAGGCCCCTGCCAAGTCTGCGCCGCGGCTCGAACTCGGCGACCACGCCGCCCCGAGAGAGCCGCACCCGGTATGGCGGCTACTTGCCCGAGCCAGTGCCGTGGGCTCAGAGCCGCGTCCACTTCGACGAGCTCTTGATGCGCACGCGCGCGTCCTCGTCGGCAAACTGGCGATAGAGACCGCAGCTGGTGCACACCACGGCGCGGAACTTCCCGCCACCAAACCAAACGCGCAGGCCGGGCAGCAGATCCGGCGAGTAGCCGCCGCCGCTGGGGATGGTCTTCACCGTGACATAGAGATCCTTGCCGCCGCAGTTGGGACAGATGGGATCGGGACGCAGATCACTCATGCGCCCACTGTAGGCGATCGTTGACCACCACCCACAGGCGCGCCATGGTGGCCCCTGTGAGTGTCACGATCTACTGCAAGGGCCTCGCCGCGAGCTTTGGCGCGCGCGAACTCTGGTCCGGCCTCGACCTCGTCGTGGCACCCGGCGATGTCGTCGGCCTCGTCGGCCCAAACGGCACCGGCAAGTCGACGTTGCTGCGCATCCTCGCGGGGCTTCGCCAACCGGACGCAGGGGCAGTCACGGTGGCGCCACCCACCGCCACGCTTGGCTATCTGGCGCAAGAACCCGAACGCCTCGTCGGGGAGAGCGTGCGCCAACTGCTCGCGCGCCGCACCGGCGTCGCGGCGGCAGAAGCGACCATGAACGCCGAAGCGGAGGCCATGGGCGACGGCAAGCCGGGCGCTGACGACCGCTACTCCAACGCTCTCGAACGCTGGCTCGCGCTCGGCGGCGCCGACCTCGAGGAGCGCAGCCATTCGGTCACCGCCGACCTCGGCCTCGACGTCGATCTCGATCTGCCGATGACAGCATTGTCCGGCGGTCAGGCCGCCCGCGCCGGCCTCGCGGCCTTGCTATTGTCGCGCTACGACGCCTTCTTGCTCGACGAGCCGACCAACGACCTCGACATCGACGGCCTCGATCACTTGGAGGAGTTCGTGCAGTCGCTAGCGGCGCCGACGGTCCTCGTCAGCCACGACCGCGAGTTCTTGACCCGCACCGTGACCAAGGTCGTCGAGATCGATCGCAGCCTGCAGCGCATCGCCGTCTACGGCGGCAGCTACTCGGCCTACCTCGAAGAGCGCGCCACCGCACGGCGCCACGCTGCAGACGCCTTCTCGGAGTTCAGCAATCGCAAGTCGGAACTCGAGGCCCGCGCGCACCGGCAGCGCGCATGGATGCAGAAGGGCGTCAAGAACGCGCGGCGCAAGGCGCGCGACAACGACAAGATCGGCCGCGCCTTCCGTACCGAAGCGACCGAGAAGCAGGCGGCGAAGGTCAAGCAGACCGAGCGCATGATCGAGCGTCTCGATGAAGTCGCAGCCCCACGCAAGGAATGGAAGCTCCAGTTCACGATCGCAGCAGCCCCGCGATCCGGCGACGTCGTCGCGCAAGCACGCGGCGCGGTCCTGGAGCGTGGAACGTTTCGCCTGGGGCCGGTCGACCTCCAACTCGACCTGCGCGACCGCATCGCCATCACCGGCCCGAACGGCGGCGGCAAGAGCACGTTGCTCGCCATGCTGCTCGGTCGCATCGCCCCGACGAGCGGGACGGTGACCCTAGGCTCCGGCGTCGTCGTTGGCGAGGTCGACCAAGCGCGCGCGGCGTTCTCCAGCGACCTTCCCATGGTCGACGTGTTCTCGCGCTGGGTGCCCGACTGGGCCACGGCCGACGTGCGCACGCTGCTGGCCAAGTTCGGCATCGGCTCGCAGTTCATCGGCCGCTCGGCGGTCTCGCTGTCGCCGGGCGAACGCACGCGCACTGCAATGGCCTTGTTGCAGGCGCGCGGCGTCAACTTGCTTGCGCTCGATGAGCCGACCAACCATCTCGACCTCGAGGCGATCGAGCAGCTCGAACAAGCGCTCGAGACGTTCGACGGCACCATCCTGTTGGTCACCCACGACCGCCGCATGCTCGACACCGTGCGTCTCACGCGCCGGTGGCACGTGGACGCTGGCGTCGTCACCGAGATCGCGGCGGATCAGTGACCATCACGAAGGCGCGAATCAGCGGCAGCCCAATCGCACCGCCGTTCCGTTGCTGACTGCGAACTCGCCGAACACCGGGCCGCCGCTCTGCAGTTGCGCAGCTTGCCAGTAGAGGCGCACGCCGTCGAAGGCCGGGTCGAGCGGCAACGGGATCGACACCTGCGTGATCCCCGAGCCATCGGCGACGTAGAAGCCGATGGTCTGGAGGCTCGCGTCCATGAGGAACTGCGTGCAGCCCGGCGCCAGCACGACGTTGTCCTGCTGCGCCGACAAGAACAGCAGGGACTGCGAATGCGGCTCGGTGACCAGTTCGATCCCGAAGCCAGG
>CAMBXM010000266.1 GCA_945871815.1 Singulisphaera sp. GP187 | reverse complement strand
CAAGCCGGACTGCAACCTCGTCACCGTCGAAGACCCGGTCGAGTACGAACTCGCGGGCGCGACGCAGGTGCAGGTCGACGTCAAGGCCGAACGCACGTTCGCCAACTCGCTGCGTTCGATCCTGCGTCAGGATCCCGACATCGTCATGGTCGGCGAGATCCGCGATCAGGAGACCGCGAGCATCGCGGTCCAGGCGGCGTTGACCGGCCACATGGTGCTCAGCACGCTGCACACCAACGACGCGCTGTCGACCATCTACCGATTGGTGGACATGGACATTGCGCCGTATCTGCTCGGGCCATCGCTCCGTTGCATCGTCGGTCAGCGTCTGCTCGCGCGCGTGTGTCCCGACTGCGCCGAACCGGTCACGCCGACGCCCGACGTGTTGAAGGAGTTTGGGGTCGATCCTGCCAGTGCCCCAAAGGGCATGAAGCGCGGACGCGGCTGCCAATCGTGCCGCAATCGCGGCAAGAAGGGTCGGCTCGCGATCCACGAAGTGCTCTACGTGTCGCCCGAGATGGGGGCGGCGATCTCGCGGCGCGCACCGGCAGAGGAACTGCGCCAGCTCGCGCAGAAGGCCGGCTTCCGGCCGATGCTTCAGGACGGCTACGACAAGGCCCTGCGCGGCCTCGTCACGTTGGAAGACGTTCTGGCGGCGGCGCGGACCGAGTGAAGCGCGCGCGCAGCACGAGCAGCACCGAGATCGCAGCCGCAATGGCTGCGATGCCGAGCCCGGGCACGAGGCCGGGCGTCCGGTAGCGGAACTCGAGGCGGCACGCTTTCGCCGGCAGCGGCACGACGCGCATGCAGACGTTGGCGCGCGCGAGTGGCAGTTCTTCGCCATCGCACTCGACAGTCCATCCAGGCAACCAAGTGTCGGCGAGCACGAGATACCCGAGCGGCCCGTCGCTGACGTCGATCGTGAGCCGCTTGTGGTCCTCCAACAAGAAGGTCACGGCGCGCTCTTTCGCCAGCGGCACGCTCGGCAGCGGCGGCAACGTCCGCGCGTCGTCGTCGGTGACGAGGGCGAACTCACGCGGCGCGAAGTCACTGCGGATGGCAGCTGCGACGACCGCCGCGTCGTTGCCGACGGCGCGCAGATCGGACACGACCCAGGCGCGGGGCAACGCGGTCGCGCGTTCGTAGACGAAGAACTCGCCGCCGGGGCCTTTCCACTCGGGCCCGACGCGCGTGCCCGCGTGCTGCATCGGTTCTGTCGAGAGCAAGTAGCGCACGCCGAGTGCGTCCCACCACGGCAGCTGCAGGCGCGCGTCGTCGGGCAGTGCTTGCGGCAGGTAATCACGCAGCATGAACGCGTCGCCGTACAACGCGCGGATCGGTTCGCTGCTGTAGCGATCGACGTAGGTGTAGAAGTGCAGGTCGCGGATGCGGTCCTTGGCCAGCGTTCCAGGGACGAGGTGCATCGGATCGCCGCCTGCACTCAGAGGATTTGCGCGCGCGACCATGAAGCCGCCGGCCTGTTCGGTCGCCAGTCGTTGCGCGCGCAAGAACTCGTGCACCGGCGTGTCGAGCGCGTGCGGCGTCTCGCGTCCTCGGATCAGTGGCCGCCCGTGCTGCCACAGTTCGCCGGCCGTCAGCAGCAGCGCCGGGGCGAACATCCACAGCGGCAGCGCCCGATCGCGCGGTCGCTTCGACAGCAGGATCAAGAACACCGCACCGAGGTAGAGGCACCAGCCGCTGCGTTCGAGGTTCTGCTGCAGCCGTTCGCGGCCGCGCTGTAGCAGGTCGACTTCGTTGCCGTCGGCATCTCGCGCGGTGAAGAACGAACCTCGGACCATCTCGGTGGTCAGTGCTTCCGGCGTGAGGTTCTTGTCGAACTGCGGCGCCAGCGGTCGGCACTGTTCCGTGATCGTCGCGAGCCATTCGGCTTCGAGTTCCTTGCCGCTGTTGTGGAACGAACGCGCCTGCGTGAGGCAGATGCCGCCGCCGACGATGGCGAGGATGGCGACCACGCGCAGCGCCCCGCTCGGGGCGCCGCGACAGAGGCGGTCGGCTCCGAGTCCCGCGAGCACGGCGAGGAAGACGCAGGCGAGGCCGGCGAAGCGATACGGCGGCACGGCGCCGATCCCGGGCAGCAGATACGCGAGGTGGAACGGACCCGCACCGATCGCCAACAGCAAGGTCGTGGCGAGGCCTGCGACCGCGAGCCACTTCCACTTCGGGCCTGGACTCACGAGCGCGAGCAGTGCGAGCAGCAGCGGCAGCGTGCCGGGGAAGACCGCGTACTCCGAGTAGTTGTAGTTGACGTCCGGCCGCAGCAAGGCACCGGTCTCCCAGTCGGTCCGCGAGAACAGCAGGAACGCGAGCGGCGAGCGCGCGCCGGGCATCAGGCGGTCACCGGGCGTGGAGAACGCATCCGGCAAGACGAACCCGAGCATGCCCATCGGGTCGAACGCGAAACGGGACGCACTCGACAACGTCGGCGCGACCGGTCGGTTGGACACCGGGAAGAACAGCAACTGCTGCAGCACGTGCGCTCCCGCGAGCGACAGTCCGAGCACGAGTCCGAACAGCGCGAAGGCGCAGAACACGAGTGCTTGACGCGGGCCGTCCGTGGACCACGTTCGCGCTGCGAGTGCGATCACGAACAAGCCACAGAAGAGCGTGCACGGGATCGTGAACGGCGGGAACGACGCACTCCACGCCATCGCGATCGGCACGGCGAACAGGACGGTCGCGAGGCCGCGTCGGGCACCGCGCGAGCGATGCAGGGTCAGCAGCGCCCACAGCATGCCCGGCAACAGCGCGAGCGGTTCCATGCGCATGTACCAGTGCCCGTTGGTCACCATCGTGCCGCTCCACGCGAATGCGATGGCGGCGAACAACGATGCGTTCAGCGACAGCGACGCCGAGCGCAGCAACCCGAACATCAGCAAGCCCGCGAGCGCGAACATCGCGTAGCTGACGTAGAGCAGGCCGGTGGTCGGATCGGAGAACAGCAGTGCCGGCCACTTGATCGGGTCGAGCAAACCCATGAGCCCGTGCGCTATGAGCGGAGCGCCGCCGCGAACGTAGGGGTTCCAATGTGGGAACTGGCCGTCGCCGATGGCCGCGCGCACTTCGCGCAACTCGGGCTCGAACCACAGCACAGGCTCCGAGGGGTCGTAGTTGGTGCCGGTCTGGATCGCGGCGAGCTGCGCTTTCGACAGCGTGGTCGCGACCGGCGCGAACTCGGCGGGGTCGAACGGCAGGAACCGCTTGCCGAGGAAGATCGAGTCGCCCAACAGGAACGCGGGCAACAACACGAGCAAGAGGCACGCGACGAGGTTCTGCGTGCGGCACGGGACGGGCGGCATGGTGGGCCATCGGAACCGATGCCGCGCTCGTCGGGAAGCGCGCAGGGGCTCGAACGGCAGGCTGGCGCCTCCGCCGGTCGAGGTCGACGATGCCGGTCATGCGCGCACTGCTCCGGCGGCTCCTCACCACGACCTACGCCCCGGAGGCGTCGGCGGCGATCGCGCGGGAAGCTGCCGTGCGCCAGGAAAGCCCCCTCGCCGAGGTCGCGGTCGCCGTGCTCGACGGGCCGCAGAGTCGTCGTGTGTTCGGTGTGGACCTCGCTGGGCGACGCATCCAGCCGGTCCATGTTCGCATCCACAACCGCAGCGACCGCACTCTGCGACTGCAACTCACAGCTCTCGACCCGAACTACTTCACCGCGCTCGAGGCCGCGTCGATCTGCCGATTCTCGTTCGGTCGCCGCCTCGCGGC
>CAMBXM010000265.1 GCA_945871815.1 Singulisphaera sp. GP187 | reverse complement strand
TGGTAGGCCAGGATCAGGCTCGCATCGCCACGAACGGCAGTGTTCATCAGCGCCAAGAGCTGCACCTTCGAGTAGCTGCGGCAGCCCAGCATCAGGGAGTCGACCGGCCAGTTCCTGCCGTGCGTCTTCCAGTAACCCTGGGATAGCGGGCAGCTCGGCGGCGCGCCGAGACCGCAATCCGGCGCGATGTCGTCGACGAAGTGGTCGAGGAATGGCGCGTCGATGAAGTCCGGGTTGCTGATGTCGCGTGACAGCGACAGGTCAACGAAGACCATGTAGCCAGTGTTGCTGGCGATGTAGAGGTGGCCCTCGCCGTCCGAGGTTCCTTGGTCCAGGTTGATGAGCAGGCCGAGGGCCGACAGATCGAGTTCCGCAACCACCGTCTGACTGATCGGATCGAACTGCGCGATGCGATCATTGGCAAAGACCATGACGTCGCCGGTGTAGCAGTCGAGCGCCGCTCCGTGCGACCAGCGCACGTTGCTGAACAACCGCGTCGTCGTGAAGGTATTCATGTCGATGCGGCCGAAGTGACCGTCGCCGCTCGGCAGACTGGCGGTGTAGAAGGCGCCGCTCGGCGTGAAGACCACGTGGGTGATGAGCAGGTCGTCGCCCTGCAACTGCTGGAAGGTGCCGTTCGAGAACGGATACAGCGGGGTCGAGGCCAGATAGCCGTAGTTGCCCGAACTCCAGACCTTGGTGCCGCTCGGATCGAGCATCACGTGGTAGGCAAAGGTCCCACCGGCGGTGGCGCTGGTGAAGGCCGGCGTCGGATAGGCAACCTTGTAGAGGGCGTCGCCCTAGCCACCGATGATCAGGTCGCCATCCGGTGCAAACAGCAACCCGTCGGCACCAGGCGTGTGCGTGATCGCAATCGGTGTCGTGAGACTCGTTGTGCCCGCCGCCGCGTCGTAGGTCAGGGTCGCCTGCTTGATGTTGGGCGTACCGAAGAACCGCGTGTAGGTCAGCGTCCGCGAGAACGTCTGGGCCTTGACGGGTGCGGCAAACAAGAACGCGAAACCAAGGACGCCGAGAACGGTCCCGGCACAGCGCATGGACATAGGATTCGATTTCATGGGAACAGATTCCTGGACACCCGTGGGTGAGGCCTGGAAGCAATCCCTTTGCTTCCTCTTCCCCGCCGCTGTTGAGCGGATGTCCCTAGAAATGCGAAGCACGCCGTGAGTGCAATGCTCCGCCTCCATCACCAGAGTAGCCCGCACTGTGAAAGGTGACGGCGAGAACTGCCGAGCGCGCCGGACGGCCCGATGGCACCGCGAGGTTGGCGCTCGAAGAACTGCGCCGCGATCCGCGGTGCTGCGGACAACTCTCCACCTTCGCATGAGGCTCGTTCCCGCCCAAGGACACCGAGCATCCAGTGGCGCACGCGTGCTGCCGGCGCGCTTGGTATCCGGGCGACTCGGACGGAGCCGGGCTCAGGCCTGCTGCGACGCCACGATGCCGACTCTTGGTGCCAAGCAACCGAGCTCCTATGCTGCGTCCGAACTGCGAACCCTAAGGGAGGCTCCGCTTGTCCTCGAACCGTGCTGCCGTACTCGCTGCCTTCGCCGAGCACCGCTGCTCTGCGATCCTCCGCACCCCACATGCCGCGGCCGTGCGCCCGGCACTCGACGCCGCGATTGCCGGTGGTTTCCGCATCGTCGAGGTCACGCTGACCACTCCGAATTGCCTCAACCATATCGCCGCGCTGTGCGAGCAGCCGGGTCTCGTGGTCGGCGCCGGCACCGTGCTGACCGTCGAGCAAGCCAAGGAAGCGATGGCCGCCGGCGCGACCTTCTTGGTATCTCCGGTCTGCGATGCACAGCTGATCGCCTTCTGCCGGCAGCATGATCTGGTGTCCGTCCCCGGCACGTTCACTCCGAGCGAGATGATGCAGGCGCATCGAGCGGGCGCCGACCTCGTCAAGCTCTTCCCGGCGCCCAGCAACGGTCCGGCCTTCGTCAAAGCGGTTCTCGGGCCGTTGCCGTTCTTGAAGATCTTCCCGACCAGCGGCGTGACCGAGGAGAACGCCGGCCAGTGGCTCGCCGCCGGCAGCTTTGGCCTCGGCTTCGTTGCGTCACTGTTCGAGCCACTCGACCTGCGCAACGGCAACTTCGACGCCATCCAAACCCGCGCTGCGCGCATGATCGCCGCGGTGCGCCGCGGCATCCGCAGCGCGACGGAAGCCGATGCAGCCACCGCGGCCACCGCGGCTGCTGCGCCTTGCTGATTGCGGGAACGGCAACGGCCCAACCGCCAAGCCGGAGCGGAAACCGCTGCGTCCATTCCATCCACGCAGCGAGAGGCCTTGGCCTAAGCCGCCGTCAGCGCAAGTCGTCGGAGCGGTCCGCAGGCACCCGATACTGCTTGTGGATGCGGTCCCGCGCCTGCCGCGCGGTGCGCGCGTCCAGCATCACGGTGCCGCCGCTGCTCGTGCGCAACACGACGTCCTGCTTGCACGCGTCGACGATCGCAACCAACTCGCGCAGGTCGCGCACCTTCGTGCCATTGGCCTCGACGATTGCATCGTGGTGGAAGTGCTCGTAGCCGACGTTGATCTCGTCAGCGAACACTTGCGACAACACGACGACCTCCTGCCGATCTTCGATGCGCTCGCCTTGGTAGTAGAAGTGCAAGAACTCCTTCGGCGCCTTCTCCCACCAGTTGTCGCCCCAGATGCGCAGGTACTCTGCCGTCAGACGCTGGAAGACCAGGCCGCCGATCGTGAACCAACTCGGGCGCCGGTCGTACTCGTAGCGCGGCACGAGGTAGGCCATCGGCTTCATCTCCATCGTCACCGAGAGGCGTTTGCCGGCGCGCAGGACCCGGGCAGTGATGCGATCGCCGACGAAGTGCTCGCCCACGACGACATCGAACTGGCAGCGGAAGCGACCGCGGTAGCGCACGGTGCCGTTATCGGCGATGCGCATGCCGCCAAGTTCGAGCAGCACGTCGCCCTTCTGCAGTTTGCCCCACCCCGTGGCGCCAAACTGCACGGCTGTGATCATTACGCCGCTCTCGGTGCCCTTCATCGCGAGCCACCGGCGCAGTGCTGGGTTCTCCAGGTTCTGGGTGCTGATGCCGAGACCGGGCACCTGCGGCGCCTTCTTCATCTTGACGCCGTCAAGGAAGCGGTGGATCAGCGGCGCCGGCACCATCTCGCCGATGTTCTCGGCGTCCGGCAGCGACTGGAACGCGATGCCGACGACCTTGCCGCGGTGAAACACCGGACCGCCGCTGTTGCCATCGTTGATGGCGGCATCGACGGTGACGGCGAGCAGATGGCGCTGGCTGTGCTCGTAGCGCTGGACCTCGATCCGCGACACCACGCCTTCGGTGATCGACACTTCGTCGCCGCCGACCGGGTAGCCCGCGACCGCAACCTGGTCGCGCAAACGCGGCAACTCACCGATCGAGGCCGGCCGCACGCCGCGGGTGAATGAGGCATCGTCGATCTCCAGCAGGGCGAGGTCGCTGTCGTGCGAGATGGCGGCGATTCGCGCAACGACCTTGTCGGGGTCGCTGGGCTTCTGCACTTGCAGGAACGTCGCGTTGGCGACGACGTGCGCCCCGGTCAACACGCGGTTCTTGCC
Organism: Singulisphaera sp. GP187; assembly: GCA_945871815.1. Classification (GTDB taxonomy): domain Bacteria; phylum Planctomycetota; class UBA1135; order UBA1135; family UBA2386; genus SXPK01. The sequence continues at coordinate 138 of CAMBXM010000265.1, read as the reverse complement.
GATGATGACACCCGAACCGGTGCTCCCTCGCGGGGCAAGGCTCTGCCACGGACTCTCGTTGTCCGGATCTTGATAGGTGCAGTAGACGCGAACGACCTGCGGGTACGACAACGGGAGCTCGAGCGGGGTTGAAGGGTG
>CAMBXM010000264.1 GCA_945871815.1 Singulisphaera sp. GP187 | reverse complement strand
GGTCTCGGTCGACGGCGCTAGGCCCGACGTCGAGACCGCCACGCGCCACGGCATCCGCTACATCCACCTGCCGATCAGCTACGACACGGTGCCCGAGCTGCGGGCCCTGCAGCTGGCGCAGGTCGTCACCAACACCGAGGGCACGCTCTATGTGCACTGCCATCACGGCAAGCACCGCAGCGCCGCCGCGGTCGCCACCGCCGCCGTCACCGCCGGCCGGACGACGCCAACCGCCGCCGCCGAGCGCATGAAGATCTCCGGCACGACCCCCGCCTACACCGGCTTGTGGTCCGCCGTTCGTAACGCTCGACCTGCCCCGCCCGCCGCCCTCGAGTGCGACCTCGCCACGCTGCCCTCGGTCGCGACGGTCAGTGGCATGGTCGCGACAATGGCCGAACTCGACCTCGTCTTCGACCTGGTGAAGATCGCGAAGGAGAATCAATGGCAGGCGCCGTCCTTCCATCCCGACCTCGTCGCGCCGAAGGAGACGAGCCGCATGCGCGACCTGTTCTCGCAACTGCGGCACGACAAGGACTCGCTACTCCTCAGCGCTGACTACCAGGAGCGACTCCTGCGCGTGATCGACGAAACCACCAAACTCGACACCGCGGTTCGCGACGGGGATGCTGCTGCGGCCAACACGTGGTTCGACGCAGTCGGCAAGAGCTGCAAGGAATGCCACAAACCCTACCGGGACCAGTAAGCGGATACCCATGCGCCAAGCCCACACCTCTGCGTTCGTGCTCGCCACCCTCGTCCTCCTCAGTTTCTCCAGCTGCACTCGCGACCCAGCACCGTCTGGCCCGACGATCTACTGTTCGCTCGATGAACAGTTCAGCCGACCGCTGATCGAGCAGTTCGCCAAGGAGCTCGGAGTCACGATTCAGGCCCGCTACGACACCGAAGCGGCCAAGACCGTCGGCCTCGTCAGTGCGATCCGCGAGGAGCGCGGCCATCCGCGCGCCTCGGTGTTCTGGAACAACGAACTCGCGCACACCGTGAGCCTTGCGCAAGAGGGACTGCTCGAGCCTTACGTGTCCGCAAACGCTGCCGATGTTCCGGCGCAGTTCCGCGACCCCAATGGCTGTTGGACTGGGTTCGCCGCAAGAGCCCGGATCCTGGTGGTCAACACCCAACTGTTGCCGGATCGCAAGGACTGGCCGACGAGCTACAAGGACCTGACGGATCCCAAGTGGAAGGGGCGGTGCGCCGTCGCGCGCCCGTTGACGGGAACGACGCTCACGCACTTCACGGCGCTGAAGAAGGCGCTCGGCGACGAGGCCTTCGAGCAGTTCTTCCAAGGCATGTTGGCCAACGACGTCAAGTTCTTGGCCAGCAACAGCGCCACTCTGCGTGAGACCGCGGCCGGCAGCGTGGCGTGGGCCTTCAGCGACACGGACGACTTCCATGTCGGCAAGTTGCGCGGCCAACCGATCGCTTGCGTGTTCCCGGACCAGGGTGCGGGCGAACTCGGCACGATGCTGATCCCGAACTCGGTTGGTTTGGTCAAGGGCGGCCCGGACCAAGCCAACGCCAAGAAGCTGATCGACAAGATCCTCGCGCTCTCGACCGAAGGGCTGTTGGCCGCCGCAGAGAGCGCGCAGATCCCGCTTCGAGCCTCGGTAGATGGGCCGGGAGACGCCGACATCCTGCCGCTATCCGGCTTCCGCGCGATGGCGTGGGACATCGAATGGACGGCGCAGAACCTCTCGCGTTGCAACCAGGACTTCGGCAAGCGCTTCGGCCTTTGAGTCCGCTCCGATCCTGACCCGGACTGACCATGATGTCCCGCACCGGCAGACACGGCCTCGTCGCAGAACTCGGGGCCCGCACGCCGATTTGGATTGCCGGCGCCTTCCTGGTCGTGTTCGTAGCGATCCCGCTGCTGCTGCTGCTGTGGCAGACCGTCGCGTCGCCGGGCGGCCTGTCGCTGAGCGCGTGGCGGGAACTGCTGGCTGACGAGCGGGATGTCCAGCGCCTATTCGCGTCGTTGCGCCTCGGGCTCGCGGCAATGGCGGTCTCGGTGGCGCTCGGACTCGGGCACACTTGGTGCTCGCTCGGCCGCGACCTTCCGGGTGGCGCTTGGCTCGCCCCTCTCGGCATTGCCCCACTCGTGGTGCCGCCGATCTTCGTCGCGATGGGCTTTGCCGACCTGATGCCGGTCTCGGGCTTCTGGCCCTGCGCGCTGCTCCTCGGTGTTGCCCACGCCCCCTTCGTCGCGGTACTCGCCGCTCGCGGACTGCGCGCCGTCGACGGCCGCGGCTACGAGTCGGCACTGCTGCTCCGTGGACGCGGGCGCGCCGAACTGTGGCTTGCACGCGCGATCCTGCCCGAGCTGCTTGCCGGCTGCCTGCTCGCCTTCTTGTTCACCGTCGCCGAACACGGCGTGCCCGAGTTCTTGACCGTCAAGGGCAAGACATGGCACACCTATGCTGAGGGCATCTACTCACGCTGGACGCGCCGAGCAACAGGCGTGACCTTCGCCGACCAGCAGAGTCCGATCATCGCCTCGGTGCCGTTGGTTGCAGCATTGCTGACCATGCTCTGGCTGACGCTGCGGCTGCGGGCCCACGCCCAGGACCGCGCCGTACAGCAACCGCTGCCGCTGCGACCACTGGGTATCTGGCGCGTGCCCGCCTTGCTCGTGCCGGCGCTGTACCTCGGTGCCGGGCTCGTCATGCCGATCGTGGTGCTGGTGCGGTGGACGCTCGGCTCGGCGCAGAAGGTCGACCCGATGTCGATCGCATTCGCGCAGAAGAGCTTCCAGAAGGCCATGGACCAAGGGCTGCCGGACCTCATGCACTCCCTCTGGCTCGCCGCTGGCACAGCACTCGTCGTCTCGCTGCTGGCGTTGCCGCTGGCGCGCAGAGCGGGCCGCGGCAACCGCGCGTTGGAGGTACTCTGCGCGTTGCCACTGGCAGCGCCGGCAATCTTGTTGGGCATCGGCCTCGTGCTGACCTTCAACAGCGGGCCGCTCGCAGAACTGTTCGGCTTCTCCTTCTACGACGGCTGGGGGTTTGCTCTGTGCGGCTACGCGGCGCGCTTCCTGCCGTTTGCGGTGCTGACTTTGGCTGCACAGGTGCGCCGCGTTCCGATCGGCTCCGACGATGCCGCCCGCTTGCTGCCGCGCTCGCGCTTGGCTCGCGCCGTGTACATCCACCTGCCGCCGCTATTGCCGGCATCGTGGTCGGCAGCCGTGCTGGTGTTCGTGCTGGCGCTGCGCGAACTCGACCTCGCCGTGCTGTTGCCCGCCGCCAACGCAACGGCGGTCCGCCGCCTAGCAAACGCCGTGCACTTTCAGCACGAGGACTGGAGCGGTGTCATCGCGCTGCTCTTGCTCACTGCCGCTGTGCTGCTGCCCTTGCTCCCTTCCTTGATCGCCGGCCGCCGGCTCCAGTCCCTCTCGTGACCTCCAATAACGCTGTCGATGTGCAGGATCTCGTGCTCGAGCGGGGCAGTTTCCGCTTGGGTCCGTGCACGTTCCGAACCGCTGCCGGTGGTCGCCTCGCGATCGTCGGACCGTCGGGCTCCGGCAAGACCACACTGCTGCGGTGCCTCGCCGGCCTCGAACGTAAGCACTCGGGAACGATCCGCATCGGCGGCGAAGTCATGCACTCCGAGGACCAGGACGTTGCCCCCAACGCGCGCGGCATCGGGCTCGTGTTTCAGGACGGCGCACTGTGGCCGCACATGACCGCTTTGCAGCATCTGCGCTTTGCGGCTCCACACCTGGACGAGCGCGCCGCCAAAGCGCTGCTCGATCGCGGCGGCCTCCTCGCACTCGTACACCGCAAGCCGGGGGCGATGTCC
>CAMBXM010000263.1 GCA_945871815.1 Singulisphaera sp. GP187 | reverse complement strand
TACGGCCGAAGTGCAGATCGACCAGGAAGCGACCGCGTACGCCGGGGAACACCACCGGCACGTCGCCGACCATCGTCGGATGTGCGGGCGGTTCGTGCACCGCGTCGGTGATCCCGATGGCCAAGTCAGGCCGCGGCGCGAGACCTTCGACCACCTTGCGCACGGTCTCTGGGTCAGCGTGGACGAGAACTACGCGCAGCGTGGCATCGTCCGCACCTTCGAGTGCGCGCTTCCAGCCTGCGGCAGGATCCAACAGGCGCAGTTGCTGCGGGGCCGCCTTCGCCAGCGACTCGGGCAGCTTCATCGCCAGGGAGGCAATGCGCACTGTCGCGGTGCGCACGGTCTTCTCGACGAATGCTCGCGGCTGCAACTTGCTGCCGTCGGCGATGAGATCCGAGCCGACGATGGGGGCGTTGTACGCGGCGAGATACTCGCCCCACGAATCGAGCGGGAGTGCCAAGTCGTCGGGCCCGAGGCCGAGGACGTCGTAGCGAGTCGGCATGCCGAACAGGACTTCGACTGCGGTGAAGGCCTTCTCCAGATCGAGGGGTGTCGTGCCGCCGACCAAGTTGCCGCCTTCGATCAGCAGATCGGCACCGTGCACTTCCTGGATGTAGGTAGCACGCCGCGGTAGGCCACCTAGCTGGCCCGAAGCGCAACCACAGGGTTCGAGCTTGCCCTCCATGTTGCCCGAGAGCAGGACGTGGATGCGCTCGCCGAGCACCGGCAACTGCGCCACGGCGGGCGGAGCTGCTGGCGAGGGTCGCTGCTGGCCTTCTACCTGGATCCCTGCGACTGGTTGGCGGCGTGCACTCTCGTCGCCGCACTGCGCGAACAGGATGATGCCGCAGGTCAACAGCACAGCACAGGGCGTACGGATCGAGATGGGCATCATGGTCGCGTGTCGTGCAAGGCTACGAGCTCGATCGGCAGGAACGGCCCGTTCGTCGGATCCTTGGCGAGCACCAGCTTGCCGCGGAACTCGGTGGTGGATGCGCCGGTCCATCGAACGTGAACTCGGCAACTGCGTGGCTCATCGGCTACGGGTTCGAGGGTCACCTCGAATTGGCGGCTCGCGTCCTGCCCGTTGTCGTCGAGGATCTTGGCGACGACGAAGCCGGGCACGCGCGAAGTGTCGTGGTCCGTCACCAGCACGTACTGGCTGCTCGCACGTTCGGTGGGCTGGGCTTGGCGCAGGTCGGCACGCAGCGAGATTTTGGCGAACGGGATGACTTCGAGGTCAGGCACCAACGTCGCGGTTGCGGCAAGGTGCACGTGGTAGGGTGGATCGAGGTCGGTATCGACTTGGACCAAGGCGCGTAGACTGTCGCCATCGCCGACCCGCGGGGCAAAGCGCACGCGCAAGAGGGTGAACCCCTCGCTCGGTTCGAGTGCGACCTGCAAGCGTTCATCGTCCACCCGCGCGTTGCGAAACGTGAGTGTGCGACCGCCTAGGTCGCTCGACAGGGTCAGCGTCTGCTCCGCTGGCTGTGAGGGCGCGACTCGCCCGAAGTCGATGATCGAGACGGGGCGGACACGCACTGGCGAGTCCACTTGGAAGCGGAACTGCAGCTGCCACGGTACTCGCTGATTTGGGTCGCGCGCCTCGCTGTGCTGCAGAACAACGACCACGCGGCTTTCGAGCACCTTGGTATCGACGGGTTCGCGCTTGATCGTGTCGAGCGTCGTGCGCACGACCAGGACTTCGCCTTCCTTGGGCGCGTTGTTGGGGCTGTAGACCTCAACGGGCCGTTCCGAGCCGTCCTTGGCGCGCATCCACAACTCCGTACGTGCGCAGGAGCAATCGACATGCGTCCCCGGCGAGTACCAGCCGGGGCCCAGCGCGGCGCGGACATCGAGGACGAAGTCGTGCTGCCGCGACTCGCCGTGACGGATCGTGCCGAAGTCATGGACCAGCGTCGGCGGTGGCTTGGGAGTCCCTTCTTGGCGGCGCTGTGCCGGAGGCTGAGCAGGGGGCGCTCCGTCGCCGCTGCCGCACGCTACGACGAGCAGACTGCAGCAGCCGAAGAGCCAGCGGGGGGGGGTGAGCATGCAGGCCGCATAGTACGGCCACGGTCGGCGGCAACTCCACGATGGCGACGCGGGAACTGCAGGGAGTACAGGGTTCGGGGCCGCGCTCCGACAAGGATCGCGGCCCCGGACTCGGGCAATCGGGAAGGAATGACGAGGGTGGAGAAGCAACTGGCTTGCCAAGTGTGCCGGAAGTGCGAGTGCGCCGTGCTACGGCGGTTTCTGCTCGACCAACAAGGGCAAGGCGCAACAAGATGGTGGCGCCGCTGCCATGCTGTTGCGGCGCGCGTGCCATAGTTCTGCGGCTCGGTTCAGCTCGGCAGGTTGTGGCGCTTCAGCTTTCGGTGCAGGGTCGTGTAGTCGATTTGCAAGGCTCGTGCAGCCTTGGCCTTGTTGCCACCGCACTCCCGAATCGTCTCCACCAGGATCTGTGCTTCGAGCTGGTCTGTTGCTCGACGAACGCGATCGGCCAGCGCGGTGTCCTCGGCGTGCCGTTCACTCCTGCCATCGATCGGCGCGAAGTTGGAGTGCGTGGTCGACGCTGCGACGGCGTTGTGAGTCGTCACCGTGAAGCCGTCTACGTCGAGTTCGCGTTCTGTGCACAACAGGACCGCGCGGCGAAGTGCATTGCGCAGTTCGCGGAGGTTGCCAGGCCACGGTTGGGCCATGAGCCACTGCTCGGCCGCAGCCGTCAGCCCTTCTACCTGGCGGCCGAACTCGCGGTTGGCCTCGGAGAGAAAGCGTCGTGCGAAATGCACAGTGTCCTCCGGCCTCGCTCGCAGTGGCGGCAGCGACAGGGTGAACTCGGCGACACGGTGGAACAGGTCGATACGGAAGCGACCGGCGCGAACGTCCTCGTCGAGCGCGGCATTGGTGGCACAGAGAAGTCGCGTTTGGAACGGTACTGGTTGGTCGCCGCCGACGGGTACGACGACGCGCTCCTGCAGAGCTCGCAGGAGCTTGGCCTGGAGGGGCAGCGGTAGATTGCCGAGTTCGTCGAGGAACAGCGTCCCGCCGTCAGCTAGCTGGAAGAGTCCGGCGCGGTCCCGGTCGGCGCCCGTGAAGGCTCCTCGTTTGTGGCCGAACAGTTGGCTCTCCATCAGCGGTTCCGGCAGCGCACCGCAGTCGATGGCAACGAATGGGCCTGCTGCAGCCGGCGAGCGCCGATGGATTTCGCGCGCGGCGACCTCTTTGCCGGTGCCTGACTCGCCGACGAGCAAGACCGATAGCGACGGTTGAGTCGCGACAAGGTCGATGGTGCGCTGCAGCTCTCGAGCCGGGGGCGAGTGCCCGAAGTCCGGTGCTTGCGGCTCCCCGCTCCGCAGTTGTCGAATCTCGCGCTTCAGCGCCCGTTGCTCGACAGCACGCTGCACTGTCAACAGGAGTCGTTGTGGGTCGTATGGCTTTGACTGGTAGTCGAACGCGCCCTTCTGGATCGCATCGACTGCCGTGGCGATGTCCTCGACCGCTGAGAGGAGAACGACGGGCACGTCTGGGTGTGAGCGTCGCAATCGATGCAGCAACTCGATGCCCGCTACTTTGGGCATGCGGACATCGGTCAGCACCACATCAGGAAGTGTCTCGTCGACAGCGCGAAGTGCGCATTCGCCGTCCTCGGCCTCGGCGACCATGAACCCCGCGTCCTCGAACAACGAACGCAACACGAAGCGGAGGTCCGGTTCGTCATCGACGACCAGGATGCGTGGCTCGTTCATGGGGTCACGCGTCGCGTGGCTGCCGCGACAGCGGGCGTCTTGGTTGCGGATGCGCTGAGCGCCGGCGTCGGCAGCACGAGCACTGCCCGCGCACCGCCGCGCGTGCGTGGGTAGAGGCCGAGATCGCCACCCAGTTCGTGAGCGATGCGACGGCTGCTTAGGAGCCCGAGCCCGGTGCC
>CAMBXM010000262.1 GCA_945871815.1 Singulisphaera sp. GP187 | reverse complement strand
GGCCTTCATGCGGTGGATCTTGCGGAGCGCCACGGAGAAGGTCGTAACGGCGTCTTCACGACGGCGCATCTCGAGCTGAGGCGCGAGCACCTCGCGGACGATCTGCCGGATGCGGGCAACGACCCAGACCAGCAGACGCAGCGCCCGTGCCGGCAGCAGGATCGGCAACAGCAGGATGCGGCCATGCGACAGGCGCGCCCAGTAGGTCTGCCAAGCGTTGAAGGTCCGCGTCGATCCAGCCAGTTGTTGCGCCGAGCGCATGCCGAAGATCGCGCGCACCATGTTGCGGCGATCCGCGCGCAAGGCCCTGAGCACTTCGGTTCCAAACAGCGCTTCGACGTGCGCATCGCGCTCTTGATCCGCGGTGAGGAAGTGCAAGGCATGGAACTCCGTCGTGCCAAAGCGCGTGCCAGACCCCGGAGCCGGAAGTCGCTCGATCGTCCGCCCCGCGCGTGATTCGCATCGCTGCTGCAGCCAATCGACGAGTGCTTGCTGGCGCTGCGGCGACAGCATCGCGCGCTCCAAAAGCGGCACGCAGCGGCGGTTGTACTCCAGGATGCGCTTGCTGGTCTCGACGGCGATCGACTCGGTGATGAAGCGGAACCAGAGAAATGGCCCGCGCAGAACGGAGCCGTCGTCAAGGCGCAATCGACGCAAGCGTTGCTTGTCCCTGCGGGTAAAGCCCAGATGCGCGTAGCGCAGACTCTCCAGCGACAGGTTTGCCAGCAACTGCTCGGTGGTCTTGACGTCACTCTTGTGCAGCAGCGCGCCGCCCAAGAAGTGGAGGTAGAGCAGCGCCACGCGACTCGCGAGTTGTTCCTCGCGCTCATCGAAGCCACCGACGTCGACGGGCACGCCGGCGCGTGTGTTCGCCAACTGGTGGCGCAACAGTCCGGGTGTGTCGCCGATGGCCGCGTCTGCGATCGTTCGTCGCGCGAGAAACTCGACATCTTCTGCCTCGTGCCGCTGCTTCACGAGCCCTAGCAGCGCGACGAAATGAGCCTCACTCGTGAGGCGATAGGTCTCGCTGGCATCGCCGGCGATGCGCTTCAGCCACCAGCCAGTCGCCAGCAGCACGAGGCAGACGCTGCCGAGCAGCAGCAGCGGCAACCCGACAATGGTGGACAGACAGTTCTCTTCCCAAAACAGATTGAGCACGGCGAACAGGCCGCCGAACAGCAGGAGCCGGACCGCTGGGCGCTGGCTCGCCTTGACCATCGCGCTGGCCACGCGATCGAGGATCTGCGGCCCGGTCACGATCCCATGCAGGTCAGCGAAGAACTGCAGCCGTTCCTGCCAGCTCATCAGCCAGTCGGCGATACGACGTCCGAACGCGACGATGCGCTCCTCCGCCGTCTCCAGTCGTTGGTGCACACGAAATCGGCGCAAGATCGGCAACCACCCGAGCGGCGGGATGCGCAACACCCGAACGATGCGATCGATCGCGCGCACGTCGGCTGGCCCCAAATAGCGCTCGACATCGTGAGGTCGCAGCGTCCACAAGAACTCGCACGCCGAATCCACGGCGATGTCACGAGTGCCACTCCTGGCATCGGGCTCGGACCAACGGCCTGGCAGCGCGCTGGCTCGCGTCGCGATCTCGCCGAGATTCAGCCGCAGCAGTTCGTCTTGAGCCTCGGCCGGAAGTGCTGCAAACAGCGTCTGCTCGCGATGCAGTGCCGCGAACAGCACATCGCGGCGGCTCTCGACGGCAACCGACTCGCGCACCGGGACGGCCAAGAAGACGAAGGTCCGATCGAGCACGTCGCGGAAGCGTCGCACGGTCCCATCCATGCCGCGCACCAGTAGCAACACAAGCCGCACCGACCGCAGCAGCGGCCGCAACGCCTGCACGTAGCGCGCCGCCGAAGTCATGCGGAAGAACCGCAAGACTCGAAGCGCGACGGCATCTTGCGCACCACCGGGCAACGACGGTGCCGGCAGCAAGAACAGGACTGCCGGCAGAGCCGGGAGCAGATCGGTCAGCGCATTGCGGCAGAACCAAGACACGCGTCGTGGCGCGAGCCCGAGCTTCAAGGCGAACTCGAGCACAAACCAGCAACCAGCGACGGCATCGATGGCGTTCATCGCGCGCAAGGTCGCGTCCCCTAACGGCAGCACGCTCTGCAAGACCAGCAACCCGACGACGATCACGAGCAAGCCAAAGCTCGTGGTCTCGAGCAGCACCACGCCACGGCCCCCTAGCAGCGACTCGAGCCGGCCTTGCAGTTCGCGATCGTCGGCAGCACAGCGCGAGCGGCGCGCCCGGCGGCGGAGCTTCTGGCTCTGCAGGCGCGCGCCGAGCCCGTCGAGCAGCGCCGCGGTCCCGCGTAGAACGGCGGCCTGCAGCAACAGCGGTCGGTCGTCGTCGCCGCCTCCCTGCGCCGCCCACCGCTCGTCGGCCTCCTGGCACAGCGCCACCTCGTCGGACATCAGGGCGGCACGTTCGCGCAGCGCTTGTTGCAAGGCCTCGGCCCCATCGAGATCCAACCCGACGCGCAGCTCGGCCGCGGTCGCCGCCAGCTCGAACAGCGCATCGACGTCGGTGGCGGGTGCTTGTCGGCAGTTGCGAGCCCGTAAGGCACGGACAGCCGCCATCGGCGCCTCTGTGAAGGTCGCCGACAACCGCCGGCGCGAGGCCAACCGCAGCAACCACCGGGCTTCGGCGTCGATCAGTTCGGCCGCCAACGCGTCGTCGCCAGCGACGAGCAACCGCAACCGGCGCAACTCGGCGCGGACTTCGAGCGGCGCGGCGCTCGCGTGAAGCAGTTCGCGCAGCTGCGCGAGCTCAGGAGGTGGATCGGTCAACAGCGGGGACGCGCGAGTCCGGTGTTCCAGCGTCGCGACGGCGGCGGATCATAGACCCGCGCCAGTGCTGTTCACCAAGGCCGCTTGTAGATGCTCCCGTCGACTGCCAGCGCGCCCTGGTCGACGAAGTTGAGGCGTTGCGTGCGGCCGAGGCCGTCGTCCGCCTGCACTTCCAGTCGCACGATGCAGCCCGTCTACTCGCAGCAGTAGAGGTCGGCGCGTTGCAGGTGAAAGCCTGGCCGCTTGGGTCCGCCAGTCGCTTCGATGTGCAGCAGCTTCTGGCCGACCTCGTCGACGATGCGTCCGCACGTCTTCAGGTGGAACTCTCGCGGCATCTCCGTGACAAACCGGTGCACGTCGAGCAACCCGAGATCGAGCACGTTGCCAATGCCGCGCAGGAGCGACGGGGCCTCTTCCAGGGGGCCCGCTCGCTTCACTTCGGCGAGTTCGCCCGAGTCCCCGAACGAATGAAACCAGACCTCTTCGCCATCGCAGCCAAAGCGCATCGCCGCGAACCGGATCGGGCCGAGGTCGAGCGAGCCGATGACCACAAAGCGATTGCCTGGTCTCGCGGTCAGTTGGAACACCTGGTGGTTCTGGCCAATGCCATGGTCCGAGACGCCGATGGCTTCGACGGAGAACCGGCGATCGCCATCGTCGAGCAAACGAGCGCCTCGTAGCACCGAGGCCCTGGCCTCGGGCAGGTGTTCGACGAAGAGCACCGGCCACGCCAAGGCGCACAGCACCAAAGCCGCCGCCGCGACCTTGGTCCAGCGATGGCGGGACGCTGCAGGACGGTCGATAGCAGCCATGATCGACGAGATGCGAGCCGCATTCGCGGCTTCGGTGTGTTGATGCGCAGCGCGGAGCACGCCGTGCACAAAACACTGTTCTGCTAGCCACCCCGACGGATCGTCGGGTGCAGCGCGCAGCGCCTCTTCGTTCCAATCATCCTCGCTCGACCAGGAAGTGAGGGGTTCCTGATGCATGGGATGTTCAAGCTTCCTTGCGCATCGGCAAGGCTGGCTCCTCCAGTCTACGATCCATTTCGCGGAGCAGCGCGGCACGCCCGCGCTGGAGGTGCTTCTTCACCGATTCGGAGCCAATGCCGAGGCGCGTAGCGATCTCGGCACATGGCAGATTGTGTTCGTAGTGCAGGTCGATG
>CAMBXM010000261.1 GCA_945871815.1 Singulisphaera sp. GP187 | reverse complement strand
CCGACAGCAACGACCCGCTCACCATGATCAGCGACGTGCGATAGCCGATGATGTAGCCGACGCCGAGTAGGGCTGGATCGAAGTCACACTCAAACGCGGTCTTGCCGAAGTAGGCGACCTTGTTGCCGAAGAAGGTGTCGAGGGTGACCCCGATGGTCGCCTTGACCCCGCCGAACACCGCCTTCAACGCCTGGAAGCCGGCTCCGATACCGATGCCGAGGAAAACTTTCTTTGCGGAGGTGCCACCGAGTTCGCCGGCACGGAGGATCTCGGCGCAGGCCTTACCCTCTGGGTAGCGCAGGGTGCCGTGCTCCTTGACGATGAGATAGCGCCGCAATGGCACCATCATCAGGACGCCGAGAATGCCGCCGGTCAGCGCGATCAGCGTCGTCAGGCCAACTTGAAGTGGATAGCCGAGGAGGATGAGTGCGGGCACGGTGAACACCACCGCCGCCGCGACCGACTCGCCGGCCGAGCCCGTCGTCTGCGTGATGTTGTGTTCGAGGATCGCGCGCTTGCCGTTGCGGGGCCGCAGCAAGGCAATCGCGATGACGGCAATCGGCACCGAGGCCGAAACCGTGAGGCCGACCTTCAGCGCCAGGTAGGTCGAAGCAGCGCCAAAGACGATGCCCAGCAAGGCGCCGAGCAGCACGGCTCGAAACGTCAGTTCTGGCTGAACTTCCTCGGCGAGGACGAGCGGCGTGAATCCTTGGGGAGTGTCTGTCATTGGCGATCGAGGCAAGAGACGCCAGAGGGTCCGCTCCCTGGCGCTCGGTTTCCAGCAGGCAGTGTCGCCGAGGTGAGATCCTGGCCGCCGAGGTCGGGGCTTTGGCGCCTTTGTGCGCACCGGTCGGCCTCGGGGCGGCCGGGATCCGAGAGTCGGCACGGACACGGTGAAGACGACTTTTTTGTCCCGATCGCGGGGGTCCCGGCACAATGAGGCAGCCCATGAACCTCACACTTCTGCTGTTGTCCCTCGTGCCGTTGCCTCAGCAACCGGACAAGGTCCCCACCTTCACCGAGGACGTGGCGCCGATCGTGTTCGCCCGCTGTGCCCAATGCCACCGGCCGGGGGAAGTGGCGCCGTTCTCGCTGCTGAGCTACGCCGACGTGAAGAAGCGAGGCAAGACGATCCAGGAGGTCGTCGAGGACCGGTTCATGCCGCCGTGGCATCCGGTCGAGGGCTTCGGTGCCTTCCGCAACAGCCTGCGGTTGTCCGACGCGCAAGTGAAGACGGTGTCGCGCTGGGTCAAGGGGGGGATGCCAGAGGGACCGAAGGAGAAGCTGCCGCCACTGCCACAGTTCGTCGAGGGCTGGCAACTCGGGGAACCCGACCTGATTGTGCAGATGCCGGCGGGCTTCGAAGTGCCAGCGGGTGGCCGCGACATCTATCGCAACTTCGTCATTCCCCTCGACCTGAAGGAAGACGCCTGGGTCACGGCAATCGAAGTGCGGCCCTCCGCGCGAGCGGTCTTGCACCATGTGCTCTTCTTCCTCGATGACACCGGCGAAGCGAGGCAGCAGGAAGGCGAGGGCGGCAAACCTGGTTACAACGGCATGCGGTTGCAGCGACAGCAGTCGATTGGCGGCTGGGCCGTCGGCGGCATGCCGGAGAAGCTGCCCGATGGGCTTGCGATCCGGTTGCAGAAGGGCAACGACCTGATCCTGCAATCGCACTTCCACCCGTCGGGCAAGAAGGCCACGGAACAGACGACGCTCGGCCTCTACCTCAGCAAGGAACCGCCCAAACGCACCATCGTCCCCATCCAGTTGCCGCCGTTCTTCGGCATCGCCGCCGGCATCGACATCCCCGCTGGGGACAAGGCCTGGCGCCTCAGCGACGCCTTCGAGCTGCCATGCGATGTCGAGGCGGTCACGGTTGGCGGACACGCGCACATGCTGCTGCGCTCGCTGCGCATGCAGGCGGAGATCGCGGGTGAGGAGCCGATTCCTCTACTCAAAATCGACGCCTGGGACTTCGACTGGCAGAACCGCTACACGTTCCGCGAGCTGGTGCCCCTCCGAAAGGGCGCAACGGTGACGGCCGAGCTCCTCTACGACAACAGCAAGGACAACCCCAACAACCCCAACAAGCCCCCCAAGCGCGTGCGCTGGGGTCGGGAATCCAGTGACGAGATGGGCTCCATTACCTTGATGGTCGTGTGCAAGGACGAGGCGGACCTGCCGGCTCTACAAGCGGCCGTGCGCGCGCACGTCGGCAAGAGCACGGTGGCTCGTGTCACCGACCAGATCGACGCACGGTTTGCCGAGTACGACACCAACCGCGACGGCAAGATCACGCGCGATGAGGCGCCAAAGCGCATGGCCCGGTTCTTCGAGTTGCTCGATGAAGACAAGAACGGGTCGCTCGACAAGGCGGAGCTGAAGCGCGTGCTCGAAGGCATGGCAGGCGGGTTCGGCGGGTTTGGTGGCGGCGGCACGGGGAACGGAGGCTCAGGTGGCGGCGGCAAGTGACCACGCCGGTCTGCGGTCGCAGACTCGCCGCCGAAGCCGAAGACCCCGCCATCAGTCTGCTTCTTGCCCGCGGCCGCCGTGGCTCGTCGTCGCCCGCAAGCGCGCTGGGGAAACACTTCTCGTTACCGCGGTCCTCGCCTCTTCCTGTGCCTTGCCGACCTCGCTCGATCCGAGCCAGGCCTACCGTTCGTTGGACGGCGCTGTGTTCGCACCGCTCGACGTCCCGCCCGCGTGCATCCGCGTCATGGTGTTCGTGACGACGGAGTGCCCGATCGCCAACTCGTATGCCCCAAAGCTCGCCGAGCTTTCGGCCATGTGGTGCGGCACCGAGGTGGAATTGGTGCTGGTGCATCTGGACCCCGACCTGACCGAGGCCAGCGCTCGCCAGCATGCGCTCGAGCATGAACTCTGGATGCCGATTGTGCTCGACCCTGCGCAGCGGTTGGCGGTGGCCACAGGAGCCTCCATCACACCGGAAGCCGCGGTCTGTACGCGGGACGGCGTTGTCTACCTTGGACGCATCGACGATCGATGGCGCGCCCGCGGTCAGGACAGCCAGAAGGCGGCCTGCAACGACCTAGTGGATGCGGTGCAGGCAGTCCGGCTCGGCCGACCGGTTGCAGAACCACAACAGCCGGCTATCGGTTGTCGCCTGCCGACGGTCGTGCGCTGATCCTACGCCGTCGGTAGCCCTGGCACCGTGGGGCCCTGCGGCTACTGTGCGCCGCCGATGGCCGTCCCCACCAAGGTCCCGTTCCGCCTCGACGGCAAGGTCGCGGCCATCACCGGCGCTGGCTCTGGCATCGGCAAGGCAATCGCGGAACGCTTCGCCCAGCAAGGGGCTCGCGTCGCGGTACTCGAACTCGATCGGCACGCAGGGGAAGCGGCGGCGGCCGAATTGCAGGCGGCCGGCTACGAGGCCGTTGCGATCCCGTGCGACGTCACCCGAGACGCCGAGGTGCGAACTGCCTTTGCGACGCTGCAAGAGCAGTGCGGCAGACTCGACCTGCTGGTCAACAACGCTGGCATCGGCCACGTCGGCACCTGTGCGACGACCACAGAAGCAGACTTCGACAAGCTGTTCGCCGTCAACGTGAAGGGCGTCTATCTCTGCACCCGCGCGGCCTTGCCGATGCTGATGACGTCGCGCGGCACAATCTGCAACTTGGCCTCGATCGCGAGCCTGATCGGGATCGCCGACCGGTTTGCCTACTCGATGACCAAGGGGGCCGTGCTGACGATGACCAAGTCGATCGCGATCGACTACCTGCAGTACGGCATCCGCTGCAACTGTGTTTGCCCAGCACGCATTCACACCCCCTTCGTCGACGGCTATCTGCAGAAGAACTACCCCGGCAAGGAAGCCGAGATGTTCGACACGCTCGCCAAGTGGCAGCCGATCGGCCGCATGGGTACGCCTCAAGAGGTCGCCGATCTCGTGCTGTATCTGTGCAGCGACGAAGCCGGCTTCGTAACCGGGCAGGCGGTGCCCCTCGACGGCGGCAAGCTGGTGTTCTGACCGCGATTCTCGATCCTGGAGCCCCCCATGAGTGACTTCCGCCTGTTCCGCTTCGGCCCCGAAGGCCGCGAACGCCCCGGCGTGCTCACGCGCGAGGGCAAGCGGCTCGATTGCTCGTCGTTTGGCGAGGACTGGGGGC
>CAMBXM010000260.1 GCA_945871815.1 Singulisphaera sp. GP187 | reverse complement strand
CACCTGGTTCTGGCGTCAGCGACACGCGGATGGTGTCGCCAATCCCTTCCTGCAGCAGGATCGATAGCCCTGCGGCCGACGCGACGATGCCCTTCATGCCCATGCCGGCCTCGGTGAGACCGAGGTGCAGCGCGTAGTCGCAGCGAGCAGCGAGCAGGCGATAGACCTTCACTAGCTCCTGCACCTTGCTGATCTTGCACGACAGCACGATGCGCTCCTTTCGGAGCCCGAGTTCTTCGGCCGCGTGGGCCGAGCGCAGGGCACTCTGGACCATGGCCTCGAGGAACACGTCCTGCGCGCTCTGCGGTGCCAAAGCGCGGGCGTTGTGCTCCATCAAGTCGTTGAGCAGTTCTTGGTCGAGCGAACCGGCATTGACGCCGATGCGCACTGCTTTGTCGAACTCGCGGGCGACCTCGATCATGGTCGCGAAGTTCTTGTCGTGCGACGCACCCTTCCCGACGTTGCCGGGGTTGATGCGGTACTTGTCGAGCGCCGCGGCGCAGTCTGGGAACTTGCGCAGCAGAACGTGGCCGTTGTAGTGGAAGTCCCCGATCAACGGTACTGCGAGACCTTCGCCATCGAGCCGCCGCCGTAGCTCCGCGACTTGCTCCGCGGCTTCTTGCGAGTTGACCGTGATGCGCACCATCTCGCTGCCGGCGCGGTACAGCTCGGCGACCTGCGTCGCGGTTGCGACAACGTCGGCAGTGTCGGTGTTGGTCATCGACTGCACGATTATCGGCGCGGTGCCGCCGACAGTGGCAGTGCCGATGCGGACGGGGATGGTCTGGTGGCGGCGCAGGGCGGACATTCAGGGCCCGGATGCTAGTGGCGTGACGGGCCGTTCGCACTTGCTGTCGGCGACGCTGCCGCCTGGGTGCTTCGTTGCCGCGTTTCCTAAAGGCCCAAGACCTTGTCGGGGCGTCGTGGCTAGAGGCGCAGCAAGCGCGACACGGGACGGCAGCCAACAGAAGCGGCGGCGTCGGGCCAATCGACAGGCGCGTGCCGATGCGGCCTTCGAGTCTAGTGGTCCGTCGCCCTGACGGTGGCGGGTGGCAGCATGGCGCGGTAGTCGCGCTCCTTGGGCGAGAGCGGGCGCAGCGGCGTGGACTCGCTCCGGTCAGGGCCGGTCCAGGAAGAGCCCGCGGCGCTCTCGGGCGCCGCATCCTCTGCTAGGTCGGCGGCGACGTGTTGGGAGGCCAAGAGGAAGGCCAGTGGCGAAGCGACGAACCAGAGGGCGCGGCTGCGACGAGGGGCTAGTTCTGGCGACGAGCGGGCACGAGCGGAAAACAAGACCATAGAGGGGCGGTCCACAACAGGACGGCAGTGGGATCGATAAGGGACGACATCAGAGCTTGGCTCGAGGATCTGTCAACCGGTGCGGGGAAGGGCGAACCGGCGCTGGTGGGCGCAGCGCAGTGGTGCCGGCGATGCCAAGGCACGTTGGGCGTGTTCGATCCCGAGCAGGAAGTTGTTGCCCGTTGCAGCCTGTCGGCTGGAATGGCCGCTCGTGCCATCTCGTCCCGCACTCCTCGCCTCGCTTGCTGGCTTGCTCTCGGGCGCGCGCGGTCGCGTGCTGTGGTTCTGCTGGCTCGGTTGGGTCTTCGACTTCCATGACCTGATCCTGTTCAGCTTTAGCAAGCGCGTGATTGCTGCAGAACTGCAGATCGAAGGTGGGGCGTTGGCGTGGATCGAAGGTGCCGGCCTCTTTGCCTCCGCTGTCGGCGGCTACGCCTTCGGTCGGTTCGCGGATCGTCACGGACGGCGGCGCGCGATGAGCACCAGCATTCTGGTCTACTCGCTCGGGGCGCTGCTGACGGCGTGCGCCTCGGGGCCATGGACCTTGCTGGTTGCCCGCGCCTGCGCCGGACTCGGCGTCGGCGGCGAATGGGGGATTGGCCACGCGGTCATCGCCGAGACCTTCGACGGGCGCGATCGCGATCGTGCGCACGGCTTGCTGCAAGCCGGTAGTCCGCTGGCGATGGCGTTGGCGGCGTGCACGGGCCTGTTTCTCGCGCCGGTCGTTGGCTGGCGAATCGTGTTCGCACTGTCGGCGCTGCCGGCGTTGTTGGTGTTCTTGGCGAGGCGCGCGATGCCGGGATTGGACCGACCGCCGAGCGTCGCGACCGAGCTGGCGACGGCGGGTGGACTGACGGCGCGGCCGCATCGTCGCGCGAGTTGCGTTCTGTTCGTCATCCTGCTGTTGCACATGACCGGCTTCTGGTGCGTCTATGCCGAGTTGCCCGCAGCTCTGATGCGCGATCTTCGCGCCACTCCGGGTGATGCAGGCGCCTTCCAGCTGGTCGTCAACTCGGCGCACCTGCTGGCCGACGTCGCTTTCGGTGTGTTGGCGTCGAAGTTTGGCCGCGGCCGTGTGTTCGTTGCGTTCTGCGTCTTTGCGGTGGTGACCCAATTGCTGATGGCGCTGTCGTGGAACGTGCTCGCGCAGGACCTGGTCTGGTTCACGGCGGCTGCTTTCGCCACTGGGCTGTCGGCCGGAACGTGGTCGTGTTTCGGCGCATGGTTTGGCATGCACTATCCGCCGCACCTGCGCGCCACGGCGGCGGCGTTTCTCTACAGCACCAGTAGGGGGGCGCAGTTGTTTGCCAAACCAGGCAGCCACGCGCTCTCGGAGTGGTTTGGCTCGATGCAGCCGGCGCTGTGGGTCGGCGCTGCGTGTGCGGGGCTGTCGGCGCTCATGGTGCCCTTCTTGCCGCGCGTCGCTGTACCCAAGTTGTCAGCGGCTGCGGCGACGGAGCGCTCGCGGTAGACTCCGCCGCGCATGCTCAAGGTCGCCGCCGTTGTCTGTGTTGGACTTGCCGTGAACCTGACGGCCCAGCAGCCCTCGGCGTTTGCCAAGCTCGATTTCCCCGCTGGCGTGCCTGCCGGTGTCAACAGCCTAGGCAAGCTCGTGCACCTGGTCGACAACGGGACCCTGTTCGTCTTCTCGGCGAGCCTGCGGAACTGGACGAGCATGCCGGTCGGTCCCTCGGCAACGATGCACGCGACCAACGACATCGTGCTCGTTCGCGACGCTGCGAGTTGGACCGCGTTCAGCGCCTCGCGCGGTCGTTTCGCGCCACTCCCGGTGTCCCAGACTGCGCAACTCGTGAATCCGCTCGCGCAGGCCAACGACTCCGTGCTGTTGGTGCGCGACGGGACCTCGCTGCACACCTTCTCCGGCTTCACCGGCCGGTGGGTGACGCGGGCGATCACGGCCACGACCAACGTGACCGCGCAGCGGCACGTGGCAGTTCTCGCCGATGGCGCGCAGTGCAGCGGTTTCGACGCGTTCACGGGCCAGTGGCATGACCTGCAGGCCGACGGACCGGTGACGCGTCTGTCGGTCGATGGCGTTTGTGGGCTCGCGACCAGTGCGAACACCGCGTACGGCTTCTCCGCGCTGCAGTCGGCGTGGGCGACTGCTCCGGCAGTAGCAAACGCGAGCTGGACGATGTTCCGCAACGATGACTGGGCCGTGCTGCACGACGGCGTCGTGGCGCTCGGCTACAGCGGCCTCACGAACTCGTTCTCCAGCACCACGACCGGCGCGCTGTCCGCACGGACAGGAGACGATCTGCTGGCGATCCTGACCGCGCCGGGTCTGGTGCATGCGTTCTCGGCGTTCACTGGCACTTGGAGCGTGGCGCCCCTTGCCGCAACTGCCAGCCTTCGCGTGACGACGGCCGCCGCCTTGATCGTCGATGGTCCGCAGTTGCTGGCGTACTCGTCGCCTCGTTCCCAGTGGGTCCCGCTGGCGTTGGACTCCGTCGGCGAATCGGTGGCCGGCTCGATTCTCGCCGTGCACGAGCGGGGCACTGGGCGCGCCCACCTGTTCTCGGCCCTGACGGGATCCTGGCACGCAGCGCCGGTCGATGCCAACCCGGGTCTGCCACGCATTGCAACGACCGGCGCGTTGCTGGCGACGCCAACGGGCGCCTACGCCTTTTCGTCGCGAACGGGCGCCTTCGTGGCGCTGTTTTCGGCTGGCGTCGCGTTGGAGTGCAACGACAGCAGTTCGCCGATGCTGGCCTGGGACGCGGCAAACCTGCACTGCTTCGACGGCCGCCGCGATCGTTGGCTCTCGGTGCCGCGCACGGGTAGCGGTGCTTGCAATGTGCAGATCTGGCGGACCAATGCGTTTGCC
>CAMBXM010000259.1 GCA_945871815.1 Singulisphaera sp. GP187 | reverse complement strand
AGATCAGTTCGTCGGCGCGGCGGCAGAGGTCGGCGACGAGTTCGAGTTGCTCCTTGGCGCCGTTTTGGGGGACCGGCTTGAGATCGAAGCGCTCTGGCACGAACGGCAGGTGCTCCAGCGACCAGCGCTTGAGCCGGCTGTCGTACTCGTCCGGCGTCTTGAGGGTCGCGAGGTGGCCGATCGCCCACGTCACGCACCAGCCGTTGCCGGTGATCATGCCGTTCTGGCGTTGGTTGGCGCCGAGCACCCGCGCGAGGTCGCGGGCGACGGACGGTTTCTCGGCGACGACGACCTTCACCCGACGGACGCTAGCGGATCCGGGCGCATAGGCAACGACGCGTCGCTGGCTAGCGGATGGCGTCCTGCAGCATCGGCAGGGCGCCGTAGTGGGCGACCTGGAGCACCAACGGCGTCGACCGGCGGCCGACCTTCTTCTGCGCCTCGACCATCGCGCGGGCGATGACCTTCGTGCGATTCTCGTCGGTAGTGAGGGCCAGGAGGCTCGGGCCGTGGCCGCAGATCGTGGCGCCGGCGGCGCCGGCTTCGACCGCAGCGTGCAAGGTCGCTTCGAGTCCGGTGTACAGCGTGCGGCGGTAGGGCACGTGGGTCTCGTCGCGGATGCAGGCGCGCAGCAGGTCCTCGTCGCCGTTTTGCAGAGCGTGCAGCAGGCCGACGACTCGGCCGGCGGTGCGGTTGGCGACGCCGTGCGGCAGCGTCGGCGGCAGCACGCGCTTGCTGTCCGCCGTGCCGACGGCGACGTCGGGCAGCAGCACGACGAACTGCCAACTACCGTGGATTGGCAACTGCAGCAGGTGGTGGTTGACGATCTGGCCCTTGTCGATGCCGATCGGCACGGCCGTGCAGAGACCGCCGAGCAGGCTCGCGGCGCCGTGCGCCGGATCGCCGCCGAGCGGCACGAGTTGGTCGAGGATCTGGCCCGGGGTCCACTTCTGCCGCGACAGTCGCGCGGCGGCGCCAAGGCCAGCGGCATAGCCCGCTGAGATCGTGCCGAGGCCGGTGCCGCGAGGGATCGTGCCGTCGATCACGAGGTTGACGCCCTTTGCCAGCGACACGTCGAAGCGCTCGGCGCCGACGCGGAGGCCGCGCAACACCGGATCGTGGCGGCGGTCCTCGGCCGACAGCAGCGCGGCGTCGCGACGTTCGATCAGGATCTTGCCGTCGGTGCGCGCCTCGATCGTCACGTGCAGCGGCAGATCGAGGGCGATGCCCAGGATGCCGTAGCCCGGGCCGACGTTGGCGGCACTGGCAGGCACATGAAAGGTGATCGGCTCGGAGCGGGCCAAAGGAGTTCGCTCGGTGCTATCGGCACGAGCGGGGGGCTGGCTTCTGCGCGCTTTCCGGCGAACTGTGCGTTTGCGTGCCAGCGCCGCCGGTCAGAGCTGCGGGATCGGCGACCGATAGAGGTCGAACTCGCGGCAAGGATCGACGTAGACGGTGGTGACCGTGTCGGTGCGGAGCTGCTGCCGACGGGCATGGTGGGCGTCGAGTGTTCGCACGATGCCGTTGTCGTCGTCGATGAGGTTCCGTTCGATGAGATCGAGCATTCGGCTCGCTTGGTCATCGGCATAGCGCCGCGCCAGCCGGATCTCGGGCAGGGCGCGGGGGCCCATGCGATACAGGGCGTTTGTGGCCATCAGGGCATCGCCGCCGATGTCGTTGTCGCCGAGGTGGTCGATCAGGATGCGGCAGGCGAAGGACGGCGCCTTGGTGTCAGCGCAAATCGCCAGCAAGTAGGCGGTGTAGAACTGTTGCTGCGAGTCTTGGCTGTACAGCGCGCGCCGCAACGGCTCGAGCGCCGGCACGGGATCGCTGGCGAGCCAACGCAGCGCATCGACTGCGGGACGGTGCAAGAGGGTTCTGTAGTAGCCCGGAATGAGGTCGCGGCGCAGCGCCTCGACGGTGACTTCGCACAGGCGGGGCGAATGCGACTCGGTGCGCCAGCGCAGCAGATACGCGGCGAAGTGGCGCTGCTGCTGGTCGTGCGAATCGAGGGCCCGTTCGAGGTGCGAAGTTCCGATCGGCAGGAGTTCTCGGAGGCGATCGATGGCGCGGCTCGCGTTCCAGAGCGTGCGGTCCTCGGCGAGGGCCGCGACCAGTTCGTCGAGCTCGGCGAGGGTCTCGGGGGCGGATTCGTCGCCAGGGACCGATCGCCTGAGCGTCGCCGTTGGCACCGGCCCGCTCATGTCGACCGCGAGTTCGCCCGAGGCGAGGCCCGTGCCCGCAGTAGCGACGGGCGGCACGACCTCGTCGTCGGCCGCGAGCGCGACCTGAGCGTTGGCGAAGACACTGGCACCGAGCAGGCCCGCGCCCAGCACGCTGGCGACGACGAAGCCGACGAGCGTCATGCGCCGCCTTGCATCGAATGCGTGGACTTGCCCCAGCGCGCGACTCAATGCGCGCGGCCTCGTAACCGCCATGCGCTGGATGGTGCCGACGGCGCGCACGGGAAGCAATGCGGCTCGGTTCGGTCCGCGATCGCACGCGCGCGGTTCGCAGTCCGTTCGCCGCATGCTTGACCGCGCTGCCCGCACCCTGAACCATCCGTGCATGCAGGTCGTCAGCGTCAAACAAGCACTCACGGGTCAAGTCCAGGAAGGCAGCAAGGTCGAGGTTCGCGGCTGGGTTCGGACCCGGCGCGACAGCAAGGCGGGCATCTCGTTCGTGCAGGTCACGGACGGGAGTTGCCAGGGGACCTTGCAGCTCGTGGTGCCGAGCGCCTTGCCGAACTACCAGAGCGAAGTGCTGCGCCTGACTGCGGGGGCGTCGTTGATCAGCCGCGGCACGTTGGTGAAGAGTCAGGGCAAGGGCCAGGCCTTCGAGGTGCAGGCGGACGAGGTCGTGGTGCTCGGGCTGGTCGACGATCCGGAGACCTACCCGATCCAGCCGAAGGAGCACACGCTCGAGTTCTTGCGCGAACAGGCGCACCTGCGGGTGCGGACCAACACGTTCTCGGCGGTATCGCGCATCCGGCACACGGCGGCGTTCGCGATCCACGAGTTCTTCACCAAGGAAGGCTTCTGCTGGGTCAACACGCCGATCATCACGGCGAGTGACGCTGAAGGTGCAGGCCAGATGTTCCGCGTCTCGACGCTCGACTGGAACAACCTGCCGAAGGCAGACGGCAAGGTCGACGCGAGCAAAGACTTCTTCGGGCGCGAGACCTTCCTCACGGTGTCGGGCCAACTCAACGTCGAGGCCTACTGCATGGCGCTGTCGAAGGTCTACACCTTCGGGCCGACGTTCCGCGCCGAGAACAGCAACACGACGCGACACCTCGCCGAGTTCTGGATGGTCGAGCCGGAGATCGCGTTCGCGGACCTCGCGGCCGACGCGGACCTGGCCGAGCGCTTCTTGAAGCACATCTTCGCCGCTGTGCTACGCGACCGGATGGACGACATGAAGTTCTTCGAGGAACGCGTGCAGAAGGGCGTCATTGCTCGGTTGGAGGCGTTCTTGCAGTCGGCGTTCGAACGCATCGACTACACGGAAGCGATCGCGATCCTGCAGAAGAGCGGCAAGAAGTTCGACTATGCGCCGACTTGGGGCATCGACCTGCAGACCGAGCACGAGCGGTTCTTGTGCGAGGAACACGTCGGCCGACCGGTGGTGGTGATGAACTACCCGGAGGCGATCAAGGCGTTCTACATGCGGTCCAATGCGGACGGGAAGACCGTCGCGGCGATGGACATCCTGGCACCGGGCATCGGCGAGATCATCGGCGGCAGTCAACGCGAGGAGCGCCTCGACGTTTTGGATGCGCGCATGCGGAAGATGGGTTTGGTCCCGGAGCACTATGGGTGGTACCGGGATCTGCGGCGGTATGGCTCGGTGCCGCACGCGGGGTTCGGGCTCGGCTTCGAACGGTTGCTGGTCTACATCTGCGGGCTGGCCAACATCCGCGATGCGATCCCGTATCCGCGCGTGCCAGGTTCGGCGTCGTTCTGAGCGGCGGGGATCGGGTGGTTGGAGGTCGCGGGCGGCCTCCTTTTTCATGTTGCAGGATAAACTACAGAAGTGTAGCTTTTCCTGCAACATGAACGGTGATGCCGAGCGCGTCGAAGAGGTCCGTGCGAGCCAGCGCGGAGTCTTCAGCAAGGCGGACCTGCAGGTGCTGATGGGGGAGCGGCATCC
>CAMBXM010000258.1 GCA_945871815.1 Singulisphaera sp. GP187 | reverse complement strand
TACGCCACGGTCACGCGCGTCGAGGCGGAACGCGCCGAAGTCACGCTGTCGGGCCTGGTCGATGCGATTGGTGATCCGGTCCGCGACGGCGACCAGCTCTTCAACGAGCTCTACAGCCCAGGCGCCAGCAGCAAGCGCACGATCTTCCTGCTTGGCCGCTTCAGCTACCCGCACCACAAGCCGCAGCTGGAGCTGTTGCTCGAGAACCTCGGCAACACCGTCGTCAGCAAGATGGGCCCGGGAGTCGACACCGTGATCCTCGGCGACGACGCGATCAACGAGGCCGGCGACGGCTTCAGCAAGGTCGAGGAGTCCGAGGAGTACAAGGCCGCAACGATGCTCGGCGTCGAGTTCGTGCCGATGCGCAAGATTCGCGACATCGTCAAGCCGTGATCGTGATCGGCTGATCGAACGAAGCTGCCAGGACGAGATCGAGAGGCGGCTCGCACCGAGCTTTCGATTCCGCGCGGGCCGCGCTCACCGACATGGTGGACGCGGCCCGCGTCGTTTGCGGCGCACGCTTCCTGGATTCCTGCCGATGGCGCATGCCATTGCCGGGGCTATCGTGCACCGCCTTGATGGTCGCGCTCGACGATCCCAGCATCCGTGCCGCGTATGCGGAGCCCGAGGAGTTGCCGCGCATGGCGTTTGGCGACCATCTCGACGAACTGCGCAAGCGTCTGCTGCGGTCGGCGCTGGCGTTGGTCATCGCGGTCATGGCGATGCTGCCGTTCCACGACGAGGTGCAGGGCATCATCACCGAGCCCTACCGCATCCTGTGGCGGCAGGCATACACGGACCACGTCGCGATGCTGGCTGCACGCGAAGTGGCCGGCACACTCGATCCAGACTTCGGGGTCGAGTTCCTCGCCAACTGCCGCAAGTACGGGGACTCGATCTTGGCCGGCACCTTTCCGTGGCCGAACCTGCTGCCGACCAAGACGGGGTTCAACGTCCCCTACACGCTGGTTGCCATCAACGGACTCGACGACTTCTGGACCTTCATGATGGCGTCGTTCGTGTTCGCCTTCGTGATCGCGTCGCCGGTCGTGTTGTGGCAGATATGGGCCTTCGTCGCCGCCGGCCTCTACGAGCGCGAGCGCAAGATCTTCTATCGCTTCTTCCCGTTCGCCACGGCGCTGCTGACCGGCGGCGTGCTATTCGGCTACTTCTACGCGGTGCCTTTTGGACTTGGCTGGCTCATCCGCATGATGAAGACCGACCAGGTGCAGGCGATGCTCGGTGTCGGCCAGTACTTCACGCTGCTGTTCGCGATGACCGCGGCGCTCGGTGCGATCTTCCAGTTGCCCATGGTCATGGTCGCGCTGCAACGCATCGGTCTGGTGCGTCACCGGACGTTTGCGGCCAACTGGCGCGCCATCGTGCTCGGCATCTTCGTGTTGTCGGCGGTCATCACGCCGCCTGACCCGTTCAGCATGCTGTTGATGGCGGGGCCGACGATGTTGCTCTATCTCCTGGGGCTGTTCTTGACCTCGCGGGGGCGTCGCCACGAAGCGCCACTGCAACCGCCGACGAGTTCGGATGTGCGTCCTGCATGAGTGATCCCGCGAAACTCTTGGTCGCCGAAGTGTTGTCGATCGGCGACGAGCTCATCCATGGTTCGAACCTCGACACCAACGCGCGTTGGCTCGCGAACTTGCTCGAACTGCATGGCGCCTCGGTGCAGCGCTTCACCGTCGTTGGCGACGATCCAGTGCAGCTCGAATCGGCGATGCGCGATGCCTGCACGCGCGCCGATCTCGTGATCGCGACCGGGGGCCTCGGGCCGACGCTCGACGACCGCACGCGCGATGTTGTCGCCGCGATCGCCGGTGGGCCACTCTGGTTCCATGCGCCGTCATGGCAGCTCGTTCAGGACTACCTTGGCGCGCGCCAACGACCGGTGCCGGCCAGCAATCGCCGCCAGGCCGAGTTCCCACCGGGTGCGACCGTGCTGCACAACCCGATCGGCACGGCGCCGGGTTTCCGTCTACGCCTGCTGCGTGCCGAGCTGTTTGCGTTCCCAGGCGTGCCGCGCGAGATGAAGCGAATGGCCGAAGACTGGCTGTTGCCGCACCTGAACTCGTTGCCGAGTCAGCAGCCTGTCGCGCAGGTCTGTCTCTGTGTCCTCGGGCCAAGCGAAGCGCTGCTTGGCGAACGCATCGAGCCGTTCATGGTTGCGGGCCGCGAGCCCGCGGTGGGTATCACCGCCAGTGGAGGTCTGCTGACCATCCGCATTGTCGGTCGGGGCCGAGATGCGGCCGCCGCCGCGGCGGCGTGCGAAGGCACGGCGGTCGAGATTCGCCCATTGCTCGCCGATTGGCTCGTGGCCGAGGGCACCGAAGCGCTGCACGTGCTTCTGGGGCGGCGCTTGCTGGCGGCCAACGTTTCGGTGGCGCTCGCGGAGTCATGCACCGGCGGCCTGCTCGCGGCCAAGTTGACCGAGGTGCCAGGGATTTCGGCGGTCTTCCGCGGCGGCGTGGTGGCCTACGCCAACGAAGCCAAGACGGACCTGCTTGGCGTCGGCGCTGCGCTGCTGCAGCAGCACGGCGCGGTGTCGGAGCCGGTGGCTGCGGCCATGGCCAAGGGCGCGGCGCAGCGCCTGCGCGCTCGGCTCGGTGTGTCGGTCACCGGGATTGCCGGTCCCGGTGGAGGAACGCCTGAGAAACCGGTTGGCACCGTCTGCTTCGGCGTCTGCTTGGATGGCGTGGTCACGACCTGGACACGGCACCTACCCGACCTCGGCCGCGAGTTCCTGCGCGAGCGTGCGGCGTTCGAACTCTTGGCCGCGATCTTCAGGAACGTGCCGCTTCCGGCCGAAACAGGGCGCGGCGCAACCTGAGACGGGTCGTAAAAGGGTCGAAGTGGACTTCGTGCCACCAGTTGCTATCCTGCCCGCCCTCGCCCTCTACCCCGTGGTGTAATTGGTAGCACAGCAGGTTTTGGTCCTGTTAGTTGCTGGTTCGAGTCCAGCCGGGGTAACCAAAAGGTCGGTTTCGTTCTGTCGCAACTCAGCGTGTCGTGCGGATCGGTCGGAGCGTTGCTCCGCACCGCTACGCCGCCTCGCAGCCGCCTCGCATCGACGCACCCAACTGCGTGCGCAACCTAGGGTTGCATTCGCAGTCGGGTAGCATTCGCAGCCAACGTGCGGTCTCTCAGATACCCCATAGTGTAACGGTAGCACAACAGATTCTGATTCTGTTTGTCAAGGTTCAAATCCTTGTGGGGTAACCACTTACGGCCTGATCGCGAATGCGGTCAGGCCGTTTCTATTGGCGCACTGGTGGCCTTGGGTTCTGGCTGCCTTTGAGCTCTGGCTCCTGACGGGTTCACGCTCCTTCGGTGTTCAAGCGCGTGTGCGCGGGCCTGTCCGGCCGTGCTGCCGCGAGGGCCCCCCGTAGCTGCTGCCATCGCTAGCCTGCATGGTGCCTCGCTGTGCTTCCAACCGGCCCCGCTCCACCGCCTCGCCCAGGGTGTCGATGTCGTGTGCCGCGCCGCGTTTGTCTGCTGCCTGCGGGGGCAGTCGCAACTCCGTCGCCGATGCGGCATGCGGTCTCCCTGGTCTGGCTCCTTGGTCTGGCTCCTTGGTTTGGCGCGAGGGACGCGCTGTGCGCTCGGCGCTGCTCACAGGACGACCGCTCGGCCTCTGGCGCTGAGGACCGCCGATCACCGCGCCAGCATCGTTGCATCGCTGCGTCGCACCCGGTCGCATCGCCGTGATGCCCCTTCCGTTCCAGCGCCTACAGCGTGAAGTGCTCGTCGCCAATCCTTGGCACCGCTACTGCAAGGACCGCTACACGCAGGCCGATGGCAGTGAAGGCGTCTACTACTACATCGACATGCCGGGCTCCTGCGGCGTGATCCCGCTGTTCGACGACGGCACCACGGTGCTGATCCGCGAGTACCGATACTTGCTCGGTGCCGACTACTGGGAGTTCCCGATCGGTGGCACCAAGGAAGGCGAGGACCCCCTCGATGTCGCCAAGAAGGAGCTGCATGAAGAGGCCGGCTTGAACGCGCGAACCTGGGTGCCGATTGGCCGGTTTGCGCCGTACAAGGGGCTGTCGACCGAGATCTGTCACTACTACGTGGCCCGCGACCTCGAGCAATCGCACCAAGAACTCGAAGCCAGTGAGCAGATCTCCGTGCATCGAATGCCACTCGTCGACGCACGCCGCCTCCTCGTCGATCAGGAATGCGCCGACGGC
>CAMBXM010000257.1 GCA_945871815.1 Singulisphaera sp. GP187 | reverse complement strand
ACGTAGTGGAGTTCGTCGACGGCACCGAGTTCCGCTTCGATCCTGGCAAAGAGGGCCTCGACTTCATCGGCGTTGCAAGCATCGTGCACGAACGGGAACGCAGCCTTGCGTCCCAGGGCGTCGTCGATGCCCGCCGCCATCGCAGTGAGTTCGTCATGCCGACGCGCCAGCATCGCGACCTTGCGACCCTGAAGACACAGCCGACGAGCAAGGGCCACGCCGATGCCGGAGCTGGCGCCCACCACAATGCAAACTCCACCGCGCGTAGTCATCGTCTAGAGCAGACGCGGCGCATCCATAGAAAGCAAACTCGCCGATCGATGCCAGCCGGGTTCCGCTCGCCGCACTGCCGCCCGCGGCAGAACACATCCTGGCGGGCTGGCAGTGATGGAGAGGCCTTGCAGCGGCGGTTAGCCGAAGCCGACGGCTTCTTCGCCGGCAATCCGCTGCTTGCGTGCCGGATCGGACTTGGCAACCACGGGGCCGCTGACCTGAAAGCTGTCGATCTCGCTGAGGGCAACCGCGATGCGTGAACTGACGCCTCGCCGCTGCATCGTGATGCCGTAGAGCGCCTGACATTCGGCCATCGTGCGCTTGTGGTGTGTGACGATGCAGAACTGGGTGTCCTGCGTGAAGTCACGCAGCACGCGCAGGAAGCGCTCGACGTTGGTCTCGTCGAGGGCCGCGTCGACTTCGTCGAGGATGCAGAACGGCGAGGGGCGCACCTTGAACAGCGCGAACAGGATCGCAACGGCCGTGAGTGAGCGCTCGCCACCGGACAGCAGGTTGATCGACTGCAACTGTTTGCCGGGAGGCTGCGCCACGATCTCGATGCCGGCTTCGAGCAGGTCCTCGGTCTCGTGCAGGAACATGTCCGCCTTGCCGCCCTGGAAGAGCTTGCGGAAGATGTCTTGGAAGTTCTTGCGGGCTTCCGCGAAGGTCTGCTCGAAGAGAGTCTTCGACTCGACTTCGAGCTTTCGCAACGTCTCCATCAGCGCGCGGCGCGCGTCCTTCAAGTCCTGCACCTCTTGTTCGAGCGTGCCGAACTGACCTTCCTCCTGCGCCAGCTCAGCAACTGCGTCGACGTTGACGGCGCCGAGACGGTCCTTCTGGCTCTGCAGCACTTGGACCTCGCGCCGCGCTTCGACCGGATTGAAGTCCGCGGACAGCCAGAGCCGAGCCATGCCGTAGTGGTGCCCGACGTAGCTTGGTGGAAGTGGCGGCCCCTGCAGGCAGTCGACGGCGTGAAGAGGCGGCGGCGGCCCGATCGCATCGTCCATGTACTCGATGCCGAGCCCACTGACGTCACCAAGGCAGCGCAGCAGCTCGATGCCGACATCTTCACGAAGACGGTCTTCCAATCGTTGGAAGCGATGTTCTTGCTCGACGGACTGCAGCCGGTGCTCGTTGAGCTGTTCACCGGCGGCGCGGAAACCCTGGTCGCACTGCTGCAAGTCCTGTTGCGCTTGCCGATGTGCTTGGCGGGCGGCGTCGTGTTCGCCTTCCGCGGACTCGCGCCGACTCTCATGTTCGACGAGTTGGTCGTCGAGGGCGGCCACGAGATCCCGATAGCGCTGGGCCTCGGCTCCGGCGCGCGCGGCGTTGTCGATGTTCTGTTGCACCGAGTCCGCAAGGTCTTCGAGACCAGCATCGATCTCGCGCAGCGCGTCCTCGTGCATCCGGATCGCGCGCACGAGGCCCTCGCGAGTCTCCGTCAGCTTGGCCTGCTGCAGACGCAACTCTTGTTCGACCCTCGAGGCGGCATTCGCTGCCATCTCAGCCTGCACGATTCGGTCACTCAGGCTCGCTTCGGCCGCAGCGCGGTCTGCCTCGCGGCGGCTCAGCAAGTGCTGATCCATCAACGCACGACCAAGGAAGGCGAGTGCCCGAGCTGTCACGAGCGACAACTCGGCGGCCTCGACGGCCAACTCCGCCAGCTCGCGATCGATGTCGGCGGTGCGCGCGGCAACGCGGGTCAACTGACCTTCGGCAGCTTGGGCTTGGCGACGCGCTTCCTGAAGCGAACCGCCCAGCGCGCGCAGTTCGAGCTTGAGTCGGTCAACACGGGACACGGCGCGCTCCTTGCCATCCGCAAGTGCGAGCAAGCGCCCCTCCACCACCCCGGCCGATGCATGCAGGTCCTGGATCTGTGAGCGACGAACGACCAGACCCGTATGGCCCTCGGCCGCTTCGCCACCTTCCAGACGCGGGCCGCACAGCAGCTGGCCCAGGACCGTCACAAAACACAGATCCGCACGCCGGCTGTCCGCAACCTGAAGACTCGGAACGAGCACGACGCCACGCAGCAACCACGCCAACATCCGGCGACTCGGCTCGCTCGAACCCGACGGCCGCACGAGTTCGAGCAACGAACGCGCATCGGCCGGCAACGGCAACATCGAGGCGCCGGTGACTTCGGCAGTGAACTCCTCTTCGACCAGGAGCAACACACGGCCAAGTCGCTTGGCTTCCAACTCGGCAACGATCGCCGCAGCGTTCTGTCGCGTATCGACGACGAGTGCCTGGACGTAGGAGCCCAACGCCGCTTCGAGCGCGGTGCTGTAGTGCAGATCGATCTCCAAGAGATCCACCAGGCGACCGCGCAGTCCTTGCGGCTTCTGCGCCAGGACGTGCTTGGGCCCCTGATCGAGGCCCTCGAGCTGTGCTTCCATGGCCGACAGCGCCTGCCGGCGGCCATCGAGTTGCGACCACTCTCGCCGCAACTCGGATTCGTGCTGCGCCAGCTCTGCAGCGGTCGCATCCGCAGCTTGGAGGTCCAGGAGAGCCCGCGCTTCGCGCTCCTGCAGAATGCGCTCGCGCGTTTGCACGTGCCGCAATTCGGCGCCGAAGGTGTCCCGTTGCGCACGCAGAGTCTCGGACTCCGTCGAAACCGCGACTTGGCGCTCGCTGAGCTTGCTACCACGCGCGCGCGCCGACGCGATCTTTGCCTCTTGGTCGACGGCTGAGTTGCGGGCACGTGCCCGCGCGTGCAACAGACCGAGAAGTTCGGAACGGATCGCCTCGCGCTGCTGGGCTTGCGCGCGAAGTTCGTGTTGGCAGTCGCTCGCGACGCGGCGTTGCTCTTCCAGTTCTCGATGCAGCTCGATGAGAGCCGCTTCGCGCGCGGTGAGGTCATCGCGCGTCGACTCGAGTGCTGTCCCTCGCTCCATTCGCTGGCTCGCAAGGTTCTGCCCGCGCAGACGACCGCGATCGGCCTCGGCTTCGAGGTCTCGCTGTCGCTGCCCCTGAGCCTGCGCTCGTTCGGCCTGCGTGTTGCATTCGTTGCGGCAGCGATGGAGCTCGGACCGGACGGATTCGAGCGCCTCGGCGCAGAGCGCGATGGCGGCATCGCCTTGCGCCACGCTTTCGACGCAGCCTTCACGACGCTCGGCCGCGGCATCGACTGCGGCTTCGAGCTCGAACAGCTTCTGGCGCTGCTCGTGCAACTGCTCCCGCAACTGCGAACCCTCGATCACCGCGACCGCTGAACGGAGATCGCGCAGCGCCGATTGCAGTTCTTGGAGCCGACGCGCCTTGCCAGCCTGGATGCGCAAGCTGCGGATACGGCGGCTGCGTTCCTCCAGCAGATCGGTGACCCGCGCGAGGTTCTGGTCGGTGCGCTCGAGTTTTCGCAGCGCTTCCTTCTTTTGCAGCTTGAACCTCGAGACGCCGGCGGCCTCCTCGAAGATGGCGCGCCGCGCTTCCGGATTGGCCGACAGCACCGCATCGATGCGCCCCTGCTCCATCACCGAGTAGCCACCGGTCCCGAGCCCGGTGTCGAGCAGCACGTCGCGCACGTCCTTGAGGCGCACTTCGGTGCCGTTCAGCAGGTAGCTCGACTCCTTCTCCAGCGTCAGCCGGCGCGAGATGTCGATCTCGGTGCGACCTTCGAGTTTGCCCTCGGGATCCTCGAACGTGATCGTCACCTCCGCCATGCCCATGGCGTCCCGACCCTCGGCGCCCTTGAAGATGACGTCCGTCATCTCCGTGCCGCGCAAGCTCTTCGCTCGCTGGTCGCCCAAGACCCACTTGATCGCATCGACGACGTTCGACTTGCCGCAGCCGTTGGGGCCGATGATGCCGGTCAATCGCGAGTCGAACTCGAACTCGGTACGGTCGGCGAAGGACTTGAATCCACGCGCGACAAGACGCTTCAAGCGCATGCGATCACTCCCGCACCAGTCGGTTCATGCCGGAGGATGCCACCGATGGCAAGACCACCGGCCCCTCGTTGACGATGGACAGCATGCGGCCTTCCGGCGACAGGATCGCACGGCGCATGCAGCGCTCCTTCTGCATCGCTTCGAACGCGACGGCCGCAGCAGCATGACCGTTGGCGACGAGAACGCCTTGCACGGCAGCCGCAAGTTCGATGGTCGACAGCACGGCGACGCCGGCGTCGGCAAGCGAACTTCGACGACACCGCAAGCCCGTCAGCACAGCGGACGTGATCTCAAGTGCGCGCCAATCCTCGTCGACACCGACGCTCTGCAAAGCCAAGTGCACCGATCGCGCCAGCTTGGTG
>CAMBXM010000256.1 GCA_945871815.1 Singulisphaera sp. GP187 | reverse complement strand
GAACCCCCGCCCCCGGCGCGAAGTCGACGATCGCGCCCTGCAGGAACAACTGCACCCCGACGAACGCCACGTCGTACGGCACCGCCACCGCCACCGACGACGGCAACCCCGACCCAGCCCACGGCGGCAGGATCCAGTTCAGCACCTCGGTGGCCGGATCGACGAGCAGTTCCCCCGGCGCTCCACCACCCACCATCCCATATCCCGGCAGCGGCACACCGCAGGGAAAGCCCGGCGCCGGCGCCGTCGTCAGCAGCACGATCGGCAGCGAACCCACCGACTGCGTCGCCGCGGGATTGTCGACGAAGATCACCGCCGTGCCCGCGAGCGAAGGCCCCCCGTTCACGAACAGACTGCCCGTCGGATTGAGCCCGCAACCGTAGTACGTCGTCGCATTGCGCACAGGCACCAGTTGCGCATTGCTGCTGATCGCCTGCACGACCGTGTCCCCAGGGCTCGTGCGCAGATCCGTCCACGACAGCACCGCCGCGCCCGAGCGCGTCGACGCGCACACCAGCCGCAGCTTGTCGCTCGCGAACGTGCTCGCATAGGTCGCCGACGTCCACACCACGTTGCCCGCGAAGTCCATCTGGAACCCCCGCACTTGGTCGTTCTGCGTCGCCCCGATCTGCTCCAACACGAAGCCGAACGCCCCGCCCGCGAACGCCGCCGCGACCGGCGCGAAGTAGGTCGTGCTCCCCACCGGCACCAACGAGATGCCGCTGCTGCCCCACAGCACACCGCTCGCGTCGACGCGTTGCGCCGTGATGCCCCACTGCGACTGCGCCGTGTTGCGTTCGTTGAAGTAGACGATCGCCGATTGCGTCGCCACGTCGACTGCCATCGCCGGATCGAACTTGCTGTTGCCGTTGGTCGACAGGTCGAGCCCGTTGTGCGCGTAGAGCTCGTTGCCCAGCGCGTCGAGTCGTTGAACGCGCGCGCTGAACGCCGTCGCCGGCGCGAAGTGCCACGACATCCATGCACCACCGAACCCGTCGGCGATCATCTTGTGTTGGTGCGCGATCGGCACCGAGGTCTGGTCGAAGACTGGCAGCCGCACGCCGGCATTCCAGATCGGCGTGCCCGCCGCATCGAACTTCATCGCGTGCAGATGTCGCGCCGCCGTGAAGGCCGTGGCCCGCATCCAGCTCAGGATCGCACTGCCGCTGTCGCTCGCGACGATCTGCACGAAGCCCGGTGTCGCGCCCGCGTCGCCGGCGTAGCCGATCCCGTCTTGCGCGAACCGCGGCGTGCCCGCCGGATCGAGCCATTGCAGTCGCACCGTGCGCGTGACCGAGTTGGCCCATGCGAATGCGAAGTGCCCGTCGCTGGTCTCGACGACGCGCGGGTTCGCTTCGAAGTCGCCGTTGGCCGAGAGCGCCACACCATTTGCCCCCCAGATCGAGACGCCCGTCGGATCGATGCGATAGGCATAGCAATCGAGATCTCCGCCCGCGCGCGTATCCGTGAACGTCAATACACAGAGTCCCGTGCTGTCACAGATCAGGTCCCAATCGACCAGCGAGGTCGATTGCGGATTGTTGGAGACCACGATGCCGTTGTGCGCCCATTGCTCCTGCCCGTCGCGGTCGAGCCGCTGCAGCCGCACTTCGTAGCCGCCGTTGCGGTTGTCGAACCAGCCCACGTAACAGCCGCCGTCCGGCAGCAGCGCGATCTTGTTGAGCACTTGCTCGCCGGCGCCGTCGGCGACCGAGAGGTTCTGCGCCGCGTTGGGCGACCATTGCGCTGCCGCGGAGGCCGCGACGAAGGAGAACGAGACGAGGGCCGCGAGGGAAAACGTCGTGCGCATGCGAAGCGAAGCCGGGTCGGTGGATCAGGAAATCAGCGGGGCTTCGCCATTGGAGCACGAAGCCAACCATGGCGATATCGCCGCGGACCAGACGGCGAGCTTCTCCGCGAGCCGTAGAGAAGCGTGCGCGGGGCTTGTCGACGGCAGTTGCACCAGCGGCAACGCCCGCCAATCCACCGCCAAGTTCGGCACGACGTATCGGCGGTAGCAGCCGTAGGCCGCCCCGCCGTTGCAGAAGACCGCCCGCAGCTCGCGGTGCGTCGCAAAGAACGTGGCGAAGTCGTTGACCACGATCGAGTTCTTGTCGATGTCGGCGTCGAGGCTGCCCGTTCGCGCGCACGACTGCAGCACGTCCCAGACCGCGAGCCCGCACCGCTGCAGCACGGCGGCGCGCTGGTCATAGGGCAGCTCCGGCCCGGCGCCGGCGATGGCACCGACGATTGGCCAGAAGGCGTTCTGCGGGTGGGCGTAGTACTCGCCACGCTGCAACGACGCCCGCCCCGGCATGCTGCCGAGCACCAGCACGCGCGCGTCCCCGGCCGCGATCGGTGGGAAACCTGTCGCGATCGGCGGGAATCCGGTCTCGACCGCAGGGACACTTCGAGGTCGTCCGTTGCGCGCCATCGACAAAGGCCTAACCGCACACCGGGGGAACGCCAAGGGCATGGTGCCCGACCTCGACCTTGCGGGTTCCCGTTCGAGCGCGCGACTGCTAGCCTGTTCGGACCTGCCGCCCTTAGCACTCCGGCCTCCCCCCCGAAGCCGGCCGTTTCCACCACCTGCACGAGAAGGCACCCGCATGCGGTCCCCCCTCACGGCCCTCGCCATTTCCTTGTTCGCACTCTCGACGCTCGCGCCCGCAACTGCGCAGACCGTCCCGTCGGGCTTCGTCATCGACACGCTGGTGTCGACCGGACTCAACGGCCCGAACGACTTCACCTTCTTGCCGGACGGTCGCATTCTGATCGCCAACTACGCCGGCGCGATCACGGTGTGGGCCAATGGCCCCACTGCCTCGATTGGCTCGGTGCCGAGCGTCGAAACTGGCTCCGAACGCGCGCTGCTCAGCATCGTCGCCGACCCGGGCTTTGCGACCAACGGCTACATCTACGTCTGGTACGCGAGCACGGCCGACACGTTCTTGAAGCTGGATCGTTTCACCCTCGCGGGCGACCTGACGATCGGCAGCAGCACGAACTTGACGCTGCAAGCAACAACGCGGCGCGTGGTGCTCGGCTCGATCACCGACAGCGCCTTCAACCACAACGGCGGCTCGTTGCGATTTGGCCCCGACGGCATGCTCTACGTGTCGTTTGGCGATGATGCCAGCAACTGCCCGGCGCAGACGCTCACCGACCCGCGCGGCAAGTTGCTGCGGCTCGACGTCAGCGGCTTGCCGGCCGGCGGCAGCACAGTGGCGCCCGCGTTCACCGCCATCGGCCCGAGCACCAACCCCCTCGGCACGGCGACGGACTTCTCGCGACTGGTCATCGGTCACGGCCTGCGCAACCCCGTGCGCATGACGATCGATCCGAACACCGGCAACTGCTACATCGGCGACGTCGGCCAGAGTGCGCGCGAAGAGTACAGCGAGTACGTCTACAACACCGGCGGTCTGCAGCTGGTCAACTTCGGATGGCCCTGGCTGGAAGGCAATGCGAACTTCACGACCTGTGTCGGCACGATTCCGCCAGGCTTGACTCCGCCGTTG
Source organism: Singulisphaera sp. GP187 (assembly GCA_945871815.1). Taxonomy (GTDB): domain Bacteria; phylum Planctomycetota; class UBA1135; order UBA1135; family UBA2386; genus SXPK01. The sequence continues at coordinate 1,067 of CAMBXM010000256.1, read as the reverse complement.
GTGGATGTTCCGCGCGCGCAGTCGTGGATCTCGATCATGGGCGGCCCGCGCTACCGCAATCGCGGCGGTCAGTGGGACTTCGGCCCCGGCTATGAAGGCAACGCCTTCTACAACGATTACTACGCTGGCGAACTGCGCATGCTGACGCGCAGCAGTGGCGCCTGGGCCCCCGCACCGGCAGTGCCCGGCCAGCCGAACGCGACCAACTGGGGCACGGGCTTCACGGGCCTCGTCAGCTATGACGTCGGCCCAGATGGGGCGATCTACATGGTCAAGCACACGACCTCGGGCTCGCAGACCGGCGGTTCGCTCTTGCGCCTTCGTCCACTCGGCCCGGTCAATTCGGTTGCCGCGGTTTCGGGAGCCGGCCAGGCCGGCGTGGCGACGGAAGCGTTCGCCCAACCGTTGGTCTTCCAGGTCAACAACCCGCAGGGCCAGCCGCTGGCCGGTGGCACGGTCAACTTCTCGACGATCGGTTCCGCCACGCTGTCGACGACCAACCCAGTCATCGCCGACGCCACCGGCCGCGTGCAGACGTTGGTTACGGCCGGCCCGCTCGGCGGCCTCATCCGTGTCACCGCAACGACCCCAGGCGGTCTGGTCGCGGGAACCACGGCGGACCTGTTCGCGCGCCGCACGGCGATCACGCGCGCCGGCGGCATCATGGTCGTGCAGGTGCAAAACACCACGACCGCGCCGACGCCAGTCCAAGTACCGATGCTGCTGATGTGCTCGATCCCGGGCATCAACCCGCTGCAAACGGCCTTTGGCCCGGTTTGCACCAACCCTTACGACCCGTGGACCTTCCCGATCGAGGATTCGATTGGCGTCTACGCCTTCTATTCGCTGAGCGGCACGGGCGCGATCGGAACGCCGGGCCTGACCAAGCTCTACAACATCCCGACCGGCGCCTTGGTCGGCACCACGCTGTGGTTCCAGAGCATCGGGCTCGACCCGGTCGCGGGTCTGTGGCGCACCAACTGCGAGCTCAAGACCCTGTGAGTCCGCCGCGGCGGCCGGCGCCGGGCGACCAACGCTCGTAGCCGGCCCCCGTGGCCCCGCGCGCG
>CAMBXM010000255.1 GCA_945871815.1 Singulisphaera sp. GP187 | reverse complement strand
GAGGCTGGAGCAATCGGTGCCGGAGTCACCAGGGACGGCGCAGCGTGGGCCGGCAGCGTGGCGACCAAAAGGCCAAGCAACCACGACGCGGCGGTCGCACGCCCGGTCCACTCCAATGCTCGCGCAACCGCCACTCGGTTACTGCATGGGCTCGGCACGCCGCGTGAAGTTCTCGAACCGCATGAATTCACGGAAGAACCGTAGCGTGACGTCACCGGTCGGCCCATTGCGTTGCTTGGCGATGATGATCTGGGCAAGACCAGCGTTCTGCTCGGTGGGTTTGTAGTACTCGTCTCGGTGCAGCAAAACGATGACGTCCGCGTCTTGCTCGATCGCGCCTGATTCGCGCAGATCGCTCATGCGCGGACGGTGATCATCGCGGTTCTCTACGTCGCGATTCAACTGCGACAGCGCGATCACCGGCACCGACAATTCTCGGGCGAGGCCCTTCAGACCGCGCGAGATCGTCGAGATCTCTTGCTGGCGACTCTCCACGCGGCCACCGGCGGCCATCAGTTGGAGGTAGTCAACGACGACCATCTCGATGCTGTGCTTCTGCTTCAGGCGGCGGCACTTGGCACGCAGTTGCGTGATTGTCAGGCCCGGCGAATCATCGACGAAGATCGGCACCTCGTAGAGCGTCGCCGCTTCTTCCTGCAGGCGACGGTACTGCTGGTCGGTGATGCGACCTTTGCGCATCGCCTGGCCGTCGATCTGCGCCCGGCAGCAGAGCATGTTTTGGATAACCTGCTGGCTCGACATTTCGAGCGAAAAGAACGCAACCGAGTGCTTGTTGCTCGCGACGCGCTCGGTCAGGTTCAGGGCGAACGAGGTCTTACCCATCGACGGGCGCGCCGCGACGATGATCAGTTCCCCAGGCTGCAGGCCGCCCATAATGTCGTCGAGATCGAGGTAGTCGGTCGGCAGTCCGGTCACGCGCGAACTGCGGGCGCGCAGGTTGTCGATGCGTTCGAAGGTCTGCTGCAAGATGTCGGTGATGCTCGATGCCTCGCTCGACTTGTCCATCCGAGCAATCTCGAAGATCTGGCGCTCGGCTTCGTCGAGCAGGTCCTTGGCCGCCGCCTGGTTCTCGTAACAACGGCGCGCAACATCGAGGCACGTCTCGAGCAGCCTTCGCTGGATCGACTTCTCGCGGACGATCTCGGCGTGGTAGACGATGCCGGCAGCCGAAACGACACTCTCGAGGAGGTCCAGTAGCTGCCCGCGCCCTCCGACTTCCTGCAGCACGCCTTGACGATCGAGCTCTTCTTCGACCACGATCGGGTCGGTCGCGTTGCGCGAATTGAAGGTCGATAGGATGGACGTGTAGATGTGCTGGTGCTTGGGGAGATAGAAGTCCTCCGCCTTGAGGAATCCGACGTCGCAGACCGCATCGGCGTGGAGCAGCAGCGCACCGAGGACCGAGCGCTCGGCTTCAAGATTCTGCGGCACGCCGCGCCCGTCCAGAGAGGACCCGAAATCGACCATGTGTCTACCGCCTCCGTGCGATCAAGATGCTGCGCCTTGGAATCTGCGCGTTCGAGAAATCGAGCCGGTCCGATCTACCGCCGGCCGACCCCGACGCAAGATCCAACCCTACGAATGGTCAACCCTGCGGATGGCCAACCCTGCGAGTGGACTGACTGAGGGCTGCGCTGCACAAAGTGCCGAACGGTGCTGCTAGGCGGTCGCTACGACCTGCCAGCCTCTTAGGTGACGACGCGGCCCTGCGTGCCGTCGCCTGCAAGTTCGAGCATTCCTCGGTGTGCCAGCAAGGCCAGGAGCTCCATCGCCTGGCTGTAGTCGATCCGCAGTTTGCGCTGGAGCATTGCTGCACTTGCGCGCCGTGTGGACGTGAGCATCTCGACGGCCTCGCGGACCAACGAGTCATCGAGAGTAGTCACGAACAGACTCTGCTGGCGCGGACTTTCCAGCGGCCGCGGGATCGCAACCAGACGCTCATGGTCAAAAGCCACACCGTCGTCATCGTCGGCTGCAGCGGCCGCGGACGCATGCGTGACCTCTTCGCTATCGTAGGCCACCACCGGAGCCAGGAACCCTCGCGGGCGCTCGAGACGCACAAGATTCTCCGGCGCGGCATCCGGATCGATCCCGCTGGCAGGCTCGTCGGCATCCTCGTCCGCACCCTCCTCGACCTCGAAGGCAGCCGCCGGAGTCGCGAACAGTGGCTCGGTGTGGACTTCGTAGCGAACGGGTTCCGTCGCACCGCCGTCGTCTGGAGCCACGCCATCGCTGCTCTCCGATGCGTCGGGATCCGATTCGCCGGCCGCCGATTCGGCAACAGCCTCGGCATCCGTAGCGAATCCGAGAGCTTGGCGCAGCGACGACTCATCGAGCACGGGAACGCGGACCACGTCGTCGCCCGCAGCCACCAAGCTCGCGGCGTTCGTAGCCGCCGCATCTTCCGACGCCGCCTCGTCGAGGGACGCCGCCGCAGACTCACGGAGAGCGGGCGGGTAGCTTGGTTGAATCGCAACGCTGTTCAGCTCCGCCGCCGCCACGCTGAACTCGTCGTCATCGAGAGTTGGAGCCTGGCTCGGGACAGGATCCGAAGTGCCCGCCGCGCTACCGCTCGCGACAGGACGCGGCAACGCGTAGTCCGCTTCCGCTGCCGCCCCCGAATCGATGGCGTTCTCGATCTCCTTGCGGTCGAAGTCCGACAGGATCGCGACGGACGGCGCCGCCTCTTCCACTGACTGCGGCACGACAGCGGCGCGATCCATGTCGTCGACCGCAGCGTTCAGGGCTGGCGCCCGCTGCGCGTCGCGTTCGGCGCGCAACTGCCGTCGCTCGAAGTACGACAACCTCGACCATTCCTCCGGTTCACCGCCGACGGCAGCCTGATCGGCGCGCTGGTCGATCGGGTTCGCGGCATCCTCGGCCTCGATCTCGAGCGCGGCCGTCCACGCAGCTTCTGCGGCAACGGCTGCGGCCTCACCGCCGTCAAAAAAGCGATCGAGCGCCTGCTCGACATCCTGCGGCGGGTAGTGAGGGGCTTCGCCTTGTAGGGGCCCGGTCGCCGGCATCAACCGCGCCAAGGACTTGAACTCTTCCGTGACATCGGCCTCGACGCCGACGTCCTGGCTGGTGTGCCACCCCGCCGCTGCGACTTGGGTTGGTGGAATCGCGCGCTCGAAGGCTCGACGCTCGAAGAAGCTCATCCAGAAGTAGTCCGTCGCCAGCAGCAGCGCGAAGAACGTCAGCGGTGCCAACAGCAGGTGACTGAGGAACGAACCGAAGATGCTGACCAGGCCACCGCCCAGGAACGCACCGAGCGCCCCGGTGTGCAGACCCGGCTCATCAAGATTGCCGAAGACCGCCAGCGCCAGCGTCAACGCAAACACGCGCGCCAACTTCTTGCCGGGGGCTTCGATCGAACCGGCAACCCACCAGATCGAACTCCAGGCCAGCACGAGGCCGAAGAACATGCAGGACGGCACCCAGCCCAGAAACTGGTAGATGCCGATGATGAAGCTCTGCGCCACCGTGCGCGCTTCCATGATGGCGCCTGCACGGAGGTGGTAAGACACCAACGCCGAGACGGCGAAGATCGAAATTGCGATCGGCACCAGCGGCGCATACCAAACGGCACGGCGCAGGCGGACATCGACGGACGCACCGGCGAGGCTGTTCACGGTCATCAGGCCCTCCCTGAGCCCGGCTAGGACTCTAGGTAGCGCGCAATCTAAGCAGATGACGTGCCAGCCTCAAGGCGCTGCGCACGCGAGTTTTGCCACCTACGACGCATTTCCGCACGCGCGCGCGGACCGCAGCGGTGGACAACTTTGCACTTCGATGCATGGGCCGCCGACTTCTCACGCCGTCGGCGAGACCCCGGCGTCGTCGTCATGCAAGTCCGAAGCTGCGGCCTCTGCACCGGGCCCCTCGGCGAGAACGGACCCTGCATCGCCACCCTCACCCGCTTCACGGTTCGCGGTTTCCTCGGCGATCGCGACCTCTCGCGCCAAGTACTCCTCGAACGTCATCAACACCTCGCGCGACTTGCTGCCGGCGAACGCGCCAACGAGACCGTCTTCTTCCATCATCTCGAGCAGGCGGGTCGCACGGGTGTAGCCGACCCCGAGCGCGCGCTGCAGCAACGTCGCCGACCCGCGCTGCTGGCCGAGGATCACCTCGACCGCCTTGCGGTAGAGCTCATCGCGATGCTCCATGCCCTTGTTGTGCGTGGACTGCGTCTGGACCAAGTCCGGCAGGAAGTCCGGCCGCTGGCCGTGCTCTTCCAGGAACTGGACCACCGACTGCATTTCGTCATCGCTGACGAAGGCACCCTGCGCGCGCGTCATCGCGCCGCCGCCTGGTGGCACGTAGAGCATGTCACCATGCCCCAGGAGCTTCTCGGCGCCGTTGCTGTCGAGAATGACCCGCGAGTCGATCTTGCGGTTCACCTTGAAGGCGATCTGGCAGGGCAAGTTGGCCTTGATGATGCCGGTGATGACCTCACTGCTCGGTCGCTGCGTCGCCAGGATGACGTGCATCCCGACGGCGCGGGACTTCTGTGCGAGGCGCTGGATGGACTCTTCCACCTCGCTCTGCGCCACGTTCATCAGGTCAGCGAACTCGTCGATCACGATA
>CAMBXM010000254.1 GCA_945871815.1 Singulisphaera sp. GP187 | reverse complement strand
ACGCCGCGACGCCGAGCAAGGCGAGCCACAGCAAGCGGAACAACCGGTTCTGCAACTGCAGCAGCGCGGTCTGACGCGCGATCTCGAACACGATTCGCAGGGTATGCATCGAATCAACCCACCAGGTAGCCGAACACCGAAGCCAACGAGTCGTCGAGTGGCCGCACGTCGAGCACGAGCCCGCGCACTCCGGCACCGATAGACGTCAACGCGGCGTAGAAGCCCGGTTCGCCGCTCAGGGCAACATCGAGAGAATCGGGGCGCCATTCGATTCCGATCACCTGTGGCAACGCTGCCAAAAGACCGGCGAGATCTCGAGGCGACGGACTGTGCAGACGGATCCTGTGCGGCTGTTCGCGCAACTGGCCCCGCAGTTCGCCAATCCGCCCCTCGGCGACCAAGCGCCCTTGGTGGATCAACGCAACGCGATCGACGATTGCCTCCAACTCGTGCAGCACATGACTGCTGACCAGCACGCCCAAACCCTCGCGTCCAAGTCGCTTGATCTGCTCTGCGAGTTCATGGCGAGCAATCGGGTCGAGCCCGGTCATCGGTTCGTCCAGCAGTAGCACTCGCGGCCGATGGGCCAAGGCCTGCGCCAGCCGGACACGCTGGCGCATGCCCTTGCTGTACTCCCGAATCGGACGGTGCATGTGCGGTCCGAGCCCCAACTCGTCAAGGACTTCGCCTGCCCGCGCATTCGCCGTCGCCCCCGACTGCCCATGGAGACGCAGCATCCAGGCGACGAACTGCCGGCCGCTACAGCGTTCGTACAGTCGATCGAGGTCGGGGCTGAACCCGAGCACGGCATTGGCGGCGACCGTTCCAGCGATTGCGCCGGCGATCCGCACTTCACCCAGACTCGGCCGCAGTAGTCCCGCGGCGAGCTTCATCAGAGTCGACTTGCCGGCGCCGTTGCGGCCGACGAGCCCCACCACCTCATTGCCGACAGCGAGTGTGACGTCCATCAGGGCGGACACCTGGCCGTACCACTTGCTGGCAGAGGAGTACTGCAGGCGTGGCGACGCGGCTCCTGTCGAAATCTCGGTTGCAACACTCATCCGATCGCCTCCGAGAGCCGCAAGCGGCGCCGCGCGAACCACCCCAACACGACCCCGAACCCGGTCATCAGCATCAAAGCGCCCGCGGTACTGGTTCCGCGCTCCGGGATGCCGGCTACGTCCCGCGCCAGAGTTGCGGCGGCGTCCCACACGCTGATCGAGGTGCCGGCGTTGCCACCCTGCAACTCCGAAATCACCTGCGCCACTGCTGAGGAGCCGCCAAGGAGCAGGCACCACAGGATCGTCGCGACGTTGGCCGAGGCCGCAATCGCCGACACCAAGAGGCACAGGCCCGTCAGAAGAAACGTGAACACGGCCAGCGCAGCCAACGCCCGCGGCATGAAGCCAATCGTGTCGCTGAGGAATGCCCAGTCCGCCGCAAACATCACTCCGATGACCCAGAGCAGCATCGGCGCGCCAACGGTGATCGAAGCGACCAGCAAGAACGCTCCCAACCACTTGCCGAAGAAATAGCCGGAGGGGCGGATGCCTCGGGTCCAGTAGAGCTCGAGCGCGTTCGTCGCACGATCCTTGGCCACAGCACGCGCCGTCGCCATCGCCGTGAGCACGAGCATGATGAAGAACCCCTGATCCATGCGGACCACCTGCTCGACGTAGAACTCGATGTTGACTGGCACGAACAAGCGCAATTCAGGCGGCAGCGCCTGCGCCGTTTCGCGCAGCTGATTGCCGAGCGGCAGGAGTCCCAGGTAGCCGAGCAGCATGACGAGCCGCACCAGCACGGGGAACACGCAGAGCCCATACAGGCCGATGCCCCACTTGCTGCGAAACAGCACGTGGAGTTCGCTGTGCACGAGTGGCCGCAATCGCTGGAATGGGCCGGTCGGCGTGTACGCCTTCGGCCGGTACTCAAGACCATAGACCGTCACCAGTGAGCCTCCCCCGCCTTCTGGGCGTGATCCTGCACTGCTCCGAGAAACACCTCTTCGAGCGAGCGGCGATGCGGCAAGAGTTCGCGGACGGTGCCACCGTTCGCCTGGACGAGCGCGAAGATCTCGTGCGGCAACAAGTCGCCGTCGACCTCGATATCGAATCGACCGGCACCCAAGGGAGCGATCCGGATGCCGTCTGCCATTCGTTCGGGCAACGTCAGTCCGGCCGGTTCGACCTGAAGATGGAACCGACGCTCACTGGTCTTGCACAGATCGACGATGCGCCCCTCTGCCACGACGGCCCCCTTCTCCATCACCACGGCCGAGTCGCAGACCATCTCGACGTCTTGGAGGATGTGCGTGGACAACACCACCGACTTGCCGAGTTTGCCGGCGAGCTGCTTGACCATGGCCAACATCTCCGTGCGGCCATCCGGGTCGAGCCCATTTGTCGGCTCGTCGAGGAACAGAACCTGGGGGTCGTGCACCAGTGCTGACGCCAGCTTGACCTTCTGCCGCATGCCGGCGCTATAGCCGGACACCGGGCGGTAGCGCTGTTCCTCGAGCCCGCACAAGTAGAGGACCTCGTGGGCGCGGCGGTATGCATCCCGTTCTGGCAGGCCGCTCAGACGCCCCAGCACGCTGACCATCTCGAACCCGGTCATGCCGGGCAGATGGCAGTCGCGCTCGGGCATGTAGCCGACCCGCGAACGCACTTCGGACGGACTCGCATGCTCGGGAAGATCGAGGATCCGCATGCGGCCAGAGGTCGGCTTCACCAATCCGAGCAGCGCCTTCAGCACCGAGCTCTTGCCAGCACCATTGCGGCCCAGCAAGCCGACGGCGCCCTGAGGCAACGTAACCGTGATGCCTGCCACCGCCGTGAACGTGCCGTAGCGGATCACGACTTGGTCGAGTTGGACTGTCATTGGGATCTCGTGGCCTCGTCGGTCGCGGTCGGGGCGGTGGCGTGCGGTCGACGCACTTCGTGCCACTGCTCGAGTACTTTGGGGTTACGCGCGACGAACGTCATCCGCACCTGCCGGCGCGTCTCCTCGAAATGCGTCTCGACGAGTTCTTCGCGAGTAGCGAATTCGCGGCGCAACTGCACCAAGAAGCCATCCGACTCACGACGCTCCGGATCGGCGTGCACACACATGCCGCCGTCGGCCAGACACTGTCGCAGGTGCCGCAACAAGGGCGCGTGATGCACAGGACGATAGCTGACATCCGCGAGGCAGATCAGATCGAAGGTGCCCGGCAGGGTAGCAGCGTGCCAATCGTGCACGACGCAGCGCACCATGGGCGCGTTGACGCCACGCGGTTCCATGAGGAGCTTCTGGCGCGGCGGCGACTGATGCTTGGCGTTCCACTCGGCGAAGGCCAGGGCGTCGGGTTGACGATCCGCAAACGTCACTTCGGCGCCACAGCGCGCCGCGGCAATCCCAGGGACTCCGAGGCCGCAGCCAAGGTCGAGCACACGCAGCCCGAGGAGATTGCGCCGCCGCGACAGCCAGCGCGCGATTGCGACCGCGGCCGGCCAGACGTCCGCCCAGTACGGTGGCTCGTCCAGCGGTGCCGCCATGGCTTCGCGCCGCATCCACGTGGCGCCGCGCGGCAACACCACAGATACCGTTCCGTCTGCCATCGACAGCCGCAGGCGACGCAGCGGAAAGCGCGACAGCTTCGGATCGTTTCGTGCCGCAGGCACCGTCATCGCGATAGTGCTTACCACGATGGGCCGAGGAAATCCGTCGCCACATTATGGTCACAACCTCCAATCGTGCATGGGCTGGTCGGCACGACCTGCGTACCTTGGATAATCTGCCGCACTCGAACCGACCGTCGCCCTCGTCTCCCTGATGTCCCGCCCGCGTTCTGTCCGTCGCCATCTCCTAGCGATGTGCACATTTCTTGTGCCATTGGGGGCATTGGCCTGGCTTGGCCAGCGGGAGCTCGGCCGCCAGGCCGATCAGGTCCGCAGCGCCGCGGATCGCGAAGGCCTGCAGTTTCTCCGAACCGCAGCGCAGGCCCTCGAGCAGCGATTTGAAGCCGTCGTTCCTGCGGTGGAGCAGGAATGCGAGACGCTGCTCGCCGAGCGCACCCCAGCCGCCACGGTTCGCGAACTGCGCGCGCGCGGTTTCGGTGCCGTGCTCGACCTCGTGCTGATCGGTCCCGACTGTCGCCTTCGCTACCCCGAGTCCGGCAGTTCCAGGTTGGCGCTGCCGTTCCACCGTGATGCGCGCACGCGCGGGGCCGGTGACGCCAGCGCCGACACGCTCCACCTCGTGGATCTGCTGCTGACCCACGGAAAGTTCGAGGACGCCGAACGACACCTCATCGCGGCACTCGCCGATGCCGAGCCAGAACGCGAGCGCATGGGGCGGCGACGCGGCGAGCAAACCGTGCTGCAGCTGCCGCTGCAATTCCGGCTTGCCACGGTGCAGCGGCGACTTGGCAAGGCCGCAGAGGCCGAGGCGTCGTTTCGGTTGGTCGCCGATCAGGCCACGGCCCTGAGCGCCAACCCTCGCAACAGCCGGTCGTTCGACCCGGTGTTCGATAGCGACTGGCTGACGCTTGGACTGCTCGCCGAAGTGGCGCTGGCCGAACTGGCCCGGGTCCCCGAGACAGGACTCGAGTTGCTGGCCGCGATTGCGCGTGGCGACCGCGATCATCTCGGCGACGCGCTGTT
>CAMBXM010000253.1 GCA_945871815.1 Singulisphaera sp. GP187 | reverse complement strand
AGTCCGCCGCTTCGTCAGAGCGGAACTCGTCGAGCATCAAGAACGGGTCGAAGGTGCGAGCCTGTCGCGGATCGAGCACGCGCGTCAGCTTGACGCCGGCGCCATCGCTAGTGGGCTGGCCGTGGAGCACGGAGGTGACGGTTCGGGTAGTCATGACGGGTGGCTCTTGTGGAGCACGCCGAGGGCGAGCGCAATCAGACGGCGGGGAATTGCTCTCTTGCCACGACACGCGACGGCTACTGCCGAAGCGCGCGATGCAACAGCCTCCCGCAGGCCGCCATGGACCTACCCTCGGCGCCGACGCCCAGCGTCGCTCCATCGGCCCGCGACCCCCGCTAGGTCACGACCCCAGCGGCCCGCCGTAGACCTCGTGGTAGTCCGCCATCGACGCGGTGATGACTTCATGCGCGTGCTTCTTGTCGTACGGCGTGATCGACGGCGGCGTGGTGTCGGGCAGCAGCTTGTAGGTCGAGAAGTAATGCCGCAGACGTTCGACGAGCACGCCAGGTAGCTGGGCCAGATCCTCGACCTCGCCCCAGACGAAGTCGCCCGCGAGCACGGCGACGATCTTGTCGTCCGCCTCGCCGCCATCGAGCATCGTCAGACCACCGATGACCTTGGCTTTGACCAGGATCTCGCGCGCGTTGATCGGCCGTTCGCTGAGCACGCAGATGTCGAGCGGATCGCCGTCGCCGCCCTTGGCCCCCTTCGTCAGCCCGCCGACCCGTCGGCCACAGAGCGTGCGCGGGATGAACCCGTAGAGGCTCGGCGGTTGCGAGCTCGTGCGCTGCGGGCGATCGACGCGGAGGAAGCCGTTCACCTTGTCGATCTCGTACTTCACGAGGTCGAACGGGGTGATCTCGATGTACGCCTGCACGATCTCCGGCGGGTTGGGCCCCGGCGCGATGCCGTGCCAGGGATGCGGACGCCAGGAGTAGAACGGTTCGGGAAAGCCCATGAGGGCGAAGAGGATACGGATCGGTGCTGGGGGAGCCAGCGCGCCGAGGCAAGGGTCACACTTTGACCGCGCGCGTCATCAAGAACGCCTGCGTCATGCAGTTGTCGCGGAAGTAGCCGACCGCGATCGACTCGACTTCTCGGCGCAGCCGCGCAATCGCAGCCTCGTCACCGTGCAGACTCGCGATCGCCTTCAGCAGCGGCGGCGAGCCCTGCTCCATCCGCGCACGGAAGTGCGCCGGGCTGAGCGCCGGACTGTGCATCTCGCCGCTGCCGAACTCGACGTCACGGACCCTGCTGCCGAGCCGTTCGCGCACTACCTGCGCCGTGCCCCACGACGACGGCAACGCCGCGCCGTGCGGCGGCGGGACGAATTTCGCGAACAGGTCGAACATGCGACCCATCAGCAGTTCGGGTGGCCAGGTCGAGAACGCGATGCGGCCGCCCTGACGCAGCACGCGCAACATCTCGGCGATGGCGACTTCGGGTCGCGGCGCAAACATGTGTCCGAACTGGCTCATGACCACATCGAAGCTCTGGTCGGCAAAGGGCAACTGCTCGCAGTCGCCCTCGAGCAGCGTCATCGGCAATTCGCTGATCGCCGCGTTGCGGCGCGCTTCGTCGAGCAGCACCGGCGACAGGTCGAGTGCCGTGACCACCGCGCCGCGCATCGCCGCCGTCACCGCGACGACGCCGGTGCCGCAGCCGACGTCGAGCACGCGCTCGTCGCGCTGCACCGAAGCCCACTCGACCAGCGTCGCCGCCGGTTTGGTCGTGAACATCGCGTTGGGGCCAAACGTCGCCCAGCTCTCGCGGGCCGCGGCCTTCATTGCAGTGAACGGATCGTGCGGCATGCGCACAGGATCTCACAGCGCCCGTGAAACCTGCATCGACCTTTTGGCCGGCGCCGCCGCCACGTCGGGTGCGTGCAGTGAGAAGTAGCGCATCACCTGCGCTTCTGCCCATCGCCGAGGGCGGCGCGGCGAGCCGCCGTCGAGAAAGCCGCAGTGGCCACCGCGTTCCAAGAAGTGGGCCAGGAGCCAAGGCGACGCCTCGACGATCGCGTGCGGCAGGACCGCTTCGGGCACCAGGGGGTCGTCCTTCGCCCCGATCAACAGCATCGGCACGCGCACGGCAGGCAAGAACTGCGTGCAACTCGCCCGCGCCCAATAGTCCTGAGCATCGACAAACCCGTGCAACGGCGCCGTGACCAAGTCGTCAAACGCGACAAAGCTGCGGCATCGTCGAACGGCCGCGGCATCGACCGTCCCAGGAAAGCGCCGAGCCATCGCCAAGGTCTTGGGCACCAGCGTGCGCAAGAAGTGTCGTGCGATCGCTCCGCCCCACCGCGCATCGCATTGTCGTGCCGCCGCCCCAAGATCGAATGGGGCCGACACGGCGGCGGCAGCGTGCAGTTGCACGGGCGCCCGCGAGCCGACTTCGCCGAGCCACTTGGCCAAGACATTGCCACCGAGCGAGTAGCCGCAGGCAAACATCGCGCGCTCGGGAGCCCGCGCTACCAAGTGTTGGACAACGAACGCGAGGTCGGTGGTCTCGCCGCTGTGATAGAAGCGGGCCGTTCGATTGGGCTCGTCACCGCACGAACGGAACTCCAACAAGCAGAGCGACCAACCGAAATCGCGGGCACGGCGCACAAACTCACCGACGTAGCGCGACGGCGCGCCGCCCTCGAGCCCGTGCAGCAGCAGCACCAGAGGTGCCCCATCCGGTCCGGGCCATTCGTGCAATCGGACGAAGTCGCCGTCGGGCGTGTCGAGGCGTCGTACGGAGGGCGCGCGTTCGACGGTAGCGGGAACGCTCGCAAGCGCCGTCTGCACCAAACCCCGACGCGCCCACCATGGCGGCACGAACGGGTGCTCCGCCAGCGCCGCCTCGACGCTGAGCTTCTGCGGCGACGGCGATGGCATGTGTTTGTTGTATCCGCGAGGCGCACCGACTGCGAAGCCTGCCCGCGAACCTTCGCTGCGGGGCCCTGCGGACGTATCGTGCCGCCCCTCCCATGCACCGCGGCAACAAGGAACTACTCGTCGTCGGCGATCGCGTGCTCGTGAAGCCCGACGATGGCGAAGTGAAGACCAAAGTGGGCCTCTATCTACCGGCGGGAGTGCGCGAAAAGGAAGAGGTCCGCAGCGGCACGATCGTGGCCGTCGGCCCCGGCACCCCCCTACCGCCGCCAGCCGACGAACACGAGCCCTGGAAGGACGGTTACCGCGCACCTCGCTACTTGCCGATGGCGGTGTCGATCGGCGACTACGCGCTGTTCTTCCGCAAGGCCGCGATCGAGATCACGTTCGAGGAGGAGCACTTTCTTGTCGTGCCGTATGGGGCGATCCTGGTGCTGGTGCGGGGTTCGCGCGTGCCGGATCAGTTGCCGGAAGGGCTCTGAGAGTTCGCTGCGAAGACCAGGTCGAGAACGGGCGATCTGAGGAGACTGCATCTGTCTCCAGTGCCAATGCGAATTGCGGCGCGTTACGGACATCCCGTCCGCGACGCCGAACGCATTCGCAGAGACCCCCGCACATGATCCGCTACACCCTCCCCGTCATCCTCGCCCTCGCCGCTCCCGCCTTCGCGCAAGCCGACGCCAGCGCCAAGAAGACCGACAACCTCACGGTCGTCGAAATCGCGGTGGCCAACGGCAACTTCAAGACGCTGGTCGCAGCACTGAAGGCCGCTGACCTCGTCGAGACGCTGTCGGGCAAGGGCCCGTTCACGGTGTTCGCGCCGACGGACGCCGCGTTCGCCAAGCTGCCGAAGGAGACGCTCGAGTCGCTGCTGAAGCCCGAGAACAAGGCGAAGCTCGCGGCGATCCTGACCTACCACGTGGCCGGAGCGAAGATGCCCGCCGCGGATGTCGTCAAGGCGAAGTCGATCGCGACGGTCAACGGCCAGAGCCTCACGGTCGTCGTCAAGGACGGCAAGGTGACCATCGACGGCGCCAACGTCGTGACCACGGACATCAAGGGCAGCAACGGCGTGATCCACGTGATCGACGCGGTTGTTCTGCCGAAGCCGAACCTCGTCGAGACCGCCGCGAACGCGAAGTCGTTCACGACGTTGCTCGCCGCCGCGACGGCCGCTGGCCTCGCGGACACGCTGGCGAACGGGGGCCCGTTCACGGTGTTCGCGCCGACGGACGAAGCCTTCGCCAAGCTGCCGAAGGGCACGGTCGAGTCGCTGCTGAAGCCCGAGAACAAGGAGAAGCTCGTCGCGATCCTGAAGAACCACGTCGTCGCCGGCACGGTGATGGCCGCGCAGGCGGTGGAACTGACGGAAGCGAAGACGATCGGCGAGACGAAGCTCACGCTGTCGTACGACAAGAAGGCGAAGGTGCTCTCGGTCGGCGACGCGAAGGTCGTCACGGCCGACGTGGTCGCGGGCAACGGCGTGATCCACGTCGTCGACTCGGTGATCCTGCCGACGAGCAAGTGAGTTCGGAGGACGGTGGTCTGCGCGCCGCGTGAGTGGTGCGCGACGAAACGGGCTCGGTCAGCGTGTGCTGGTTGGGCCCGCGTCCTTTCTGTCGCTGCGTTCCGCGGCGACGGGACGCTCAGCGCGCCTTCTCTTTCGCTACCGGCCCGCGCGAGACGTGCCACTGATAGACGCGGAAGTCGTGCTTCGCCTCGGCGTCGTAGCGCAGCATCGCGGTGCCGCGCATCGGCTCGATCACTTCGCGGCCGTCGACGGTGCGCACGCGGTCGAACGAGAACACGGC
>CAMBXM010000252.1 GCA_945871815.1 Singulisphaera sp. GP187 | reverse complement strand
GAGTTGGGCGAAGGCGGGCTCGTTGTCGGGATCGAGGGAGAAGGCATGGGGATGAAGGGCACGGTCGCGTCGGCGGCCGGGCTGTCGATCCTGCTGCAGGAAGGCATCGGCGACACGATCCGCGTGTCGTTGACGCCAGAACCAGGTGGTTCGCGCGCGCAGGAAGTCCGGGTCGCGCAGCAGGTACTGCAGACGCTCGATATCCGGCCATTCCTGCCGCAAGTGACGGCCTGCCCCGGTTGCGGACGCACCACTTCGAGCTACTTCCAGCATCTGAGCCAGCAGGTCGAGAAGTTCCTGCACGCCCGCATGCCGGAGTGGAAGAAGACGAAGCCGCGCGCCGCCGAGTTGCAGATTGCGGTCATGGGTTGCGTCGTGAACGGCCCCGGCGAAAGCAAGGCCGCGCACCTCGGCATCTCGCTACCGGGCACTGGCGAAGCCCCGCGCGCGCCGGTGTATCGGGACGGCCAACACGTCACCACGTTGGAAGGACCGAACCTCGCACAGGACTTCCTCGTGATGATCGAGGACTACGTCGCCAAGATGCCAGCGCAGTGACCGTCTGATGGCACGAGGATCAGGAGAGCGTGCCGACGAGGCCCCTCACGGCTCCCATCGGGCAAGTCCGTCAGGCAACGGTACGCCGCCCGAGGGCCGCGCGTCCGACCCGAGTCCGCGGTAGACGAAGGCGATCGTTGCAGCAGCTACAGGCATCGCCGCGGGCGTGACCTGCACAGCGTCAACCTGCAGGCGGCGGCCCTCGAGATGCGCCACGCCTGACCGCGTGGGTCTGTGGCGGGCACAGACCTTCCCGGCCGTACTTGCACCAGGATCGGAGGACACCTGTCCATCTCGGCGGCGGGCGCGCCTGCTACGTCGCGCCCACGAACCAGCAGCAAGCGCGCGATGCGCAAGGCACGAGCTTGCCGCGTTCGCGCGGCATCGCTTCCTGATCGCGGCGGCTATGCTCACCCTCGACATGCAATCGAAAGCAAAGAGCGTCACCGACTACCTGAAGGCCCTTCCCGACGATCGCCGCGCAGCGCTCAACGCCGTGCGCGAAGTCGTCAATGCCAACGTCGACGCGAACGTCGAGGAGGGCATGAGCTACGGCATGATCGGCTGGTACATCCCCCACCGCATCTACCCGCAGGGCTACCACTGCGACCCGAAGCAGCCCTTGCCGTATGCCGGACTCGCGAGTCAAAAGAACTACATCTCGCTCTACCTGATGTGGACCTACGGGGACTCGGAGGCAGAAACATGGCTGCGCGAGCAGTGGCAGAAGGCAGGCCTGAAGCTTGACATGGGCAAGTGCTGCATTCGCTTCAAGTCGATCGACGACGTCCCGCTCGACATCGTCGCGAAGGCCGTGCAGCGCATGCCGGCGAAGAAGTTCCTGGCCTACTACGAGTCGATGCTCGACTCGCGCACCGGCAAGCCGAAGTCGCAACGCGAGAGCGTGGCCATCGCGAAGCCGAAGGCGAAGACCAAGCCGAAGGCAGTGACAAAGCCGAAGGCGGCGGCGGCGAAGAGTGGAGGCACGAAGAAGCCCGCGGCCAAGAAGGCCTAGCGGACCTTGCAGAGAGAGCCTCAGCAGCGCCGCTTGAAGTAGCGTTCGAGTTCGCTGGCAGAGAAGGTCAACACCGTCGGCCTTCCGTGCGGACAGTTGTGCGGGTGCTCCAGAGTCGCAGCCTCGCGCAGCAGGGCTTCGATCTCCGGCTCCGACAGGCGATCGCCGGCCATCACCGCCGAGCGACACGCCATGCTGTGGAAGCGCTCGACCAACTGCTCCTCGAGCCGCGCGCCCGCATCGTCCTCTGGGTCGATCGGCAACACGGCGTGCACGAGTCGCGCGGGGTCCGTGCGATGGAACACCGCGGGCACCGCGTGCACCGCGATCGCGGACGGCCCGAAGTCGTCGATCTCGAGTCCACCGCGCAACAGCACCGCTCGGGCATCGAGCAGCCACGCCTTCTCGCTCGGCGACACATCGAGAACCGCAGGCACCAGCAACCGCTGCATCTGGACCTGCCGCGCGCGGTGTTGGGCGCGCAGCCGCTCGTAGACGACGCGCTCGTGCAGCGCATGCTGGTCGACGACGATCAGTCCGTCCTCGCCCTGCAGCACAACGTAGAGGTCATGCGCCTGGAGGAACCGCACAGTTCCGCCATCCG
Source organism: Singulisphaera sp. GP187 (assembly GCA_945871815.1). Lineage (GTDB taxonomy): Bacteria > Planctomycetota > UBA1135 > UBA1135 > UBA2386 > SXPK01. The sequence continues at coordinate 2,524 of CAMBXM010000252.1, read as the reverse complement.
CCGTCGCCGCGAACGGGTTCCTGCGCGCATCCTTGGCGAGGCGGGCGAAGTCGGCGGCGGTCGTAGCCGTCGGTCCGCCACGGCCACCTGCGGCGTGGTCGCCATCCTCGCGCTCGCGGACCACGATCGGCAGCGGCGCGGCTTCGTCGCGCGGGCGCAACGGCAACCGCGGCGAAAACAGATCCCGCGGCAACGACGGGAAGCCCGAGTGCGCGCGGGGCTTGTCCGGATCCACGACCAGCGCAGCGGTGCGGTCGGCTTCGCCCACGCTACCAGTTGCACTGCCCGTCGCCCGGCTGGCGAGCGCCGTGCGCACGGCCTCGTACAGACTGCCCGCCACGCGGCGGCTCTCGAGGAAGCGCACCTCGGCCTTGCGTGGGTGCACGTTTACGTCCACCTGGTCGGGCGGCATCGTCACCATCAGCGCCCAGATCGGAAACCGTCCGCCCATCAGGAACTCGCGGTAGGCCTGGCGCACGGCGAACACCGCACTGCGTTCGCTGGCGCGGCGGCCGTTTACGTAGAGCAACTCGAGCTTGCCGTCGCGACGCGCGAGATCCGGTGAGCCACAGACACCCTCGATCTGCAGGCCGTTGCTGCTACGTGCGATCGGTAGCAGACCCTGGGACAGCTCACGGCCAAAGCAGCTGCCAAAACGCTCGCGCAGCGACTGCCCGGCGAGGAGGCGCAGGACTTCTTTGCCGTCGCTGAGAAAGGTCCAGTCGACATCGGTACGCGCCAAGGCAAGTTCGCAGAGCAGTTCTTGGATCCTGGCCTTCTCCGCCCCCGGAGACTTCAAGAAGCGGCGGCGTGCCGGCAAGCCATAGAACAGATCGCGGACCTCGATCTGCGTGCCCTTGTTGCAACCGCACGGCTGCGGCGCGGTCTCGACGCCGCCGTCACAGCGCACTTGCCAACCCTCCTCGCGATCGTGGCGCCGCGACTTGATCGTGCAGCGAGCGACGGAGCCGATGGAGGCCAAAGCCTCGCCGCGGAACCCCAGACTGGCGATGTGGTCCAGATCGGATAGCTCGGCGAGTTTGCTCGTGGCGTGGCTCGCGAACGCGAGCGGCATGTCAAGAGGTAGGAACCCACTGCCATCGTCGGTGATGCGCACGAGCTCGGTGCCGCCAGCTTGGATCTCGATGCACAGACGCAGCGCGCCGGCGTCGAGCGCGTTCTCGACCAGTTCCTTCACGACCGAGAACGGTCGCTCGATCACCTCACCCGCCGCGATCTGGTTTTGCACCTCGGGACGCAGAACGCGGATCACCATTCGAATTCCTCGGGTTGCGGCACCGGCGCGCCGTCGAACCATCGCGACAAGAAACGCTCGAGCAAGACGTCATCCTCTTCGGCGGACGAGCGACGTTCGCGCTGGCAGTGCAGCAATGCGAGGAGACCGTGCTCGAGCCCTCTGGCCGAGTTCTTCTGCACCTGCTGCTGGAAGCGCTCGACAAAGCCATAGACCCCGAGAGCGGCCGGCACTTCGCGCAGCGACATTCCGCCATCCACCAGCACGCGACCGTCGTACACCTGCCCGATCGCCTGGAACATCCAACTGGTTGCGAACGGAAACAGCCCGCCTTGGCCCATCCGCTTGCCGTCCCGCTGTTTGACGCCGCGCGCAAACATCGCGTGCAGCGAACGCAGCGCTCGGCGGCGATCGCCGTCAAGCACGGCCTCGGCCAGCTCAAACGGTGTCGACTCGAAGCTGCACGTCAGCTTGCCGCGCAGATCCTCGGGTCCGAGGACCTTTGCATTCCCGGTCGGGAACTGGGTCACGAGTTGCTCGAGTTCGGCAGCGAGTGCCACTGGGTCCTTGCCGACTTGCACCGTCAACAGCAGCGCCGACTCGGGCGTGACCGGGACCTTGAGGCGCTTGCTGAGTGCGACTACCCACTGAACCAATTCGCCTTGCAGCGGTTGGTCCGCGCGACCGAACGGCGCCTCGTAGAGTTCGCGAAACTCGAAGACCGCACCGCTCGCGGCGAGTTCTTTGGCGAACTTCGTGCGCTTGTCGAGCTTTCTTGCCTCGAACACGAGAATCGAGCCCTTCTTGATGCGCGGCGCAAACGTCGCGAGTGCTTGCGCGTAGCGCTGCATCCAACGGTCGCCTCGGCGGATGACCAATGCCGTCGATTGCGCGAACAAGCCCCCGCCGGCAAGCGGCAGCAGATCGCTGCAGTGCGTCTTGTCCGAAGCGTCGACGTCGCCACCGTCCGCCGAATCGTCCCCCGGCTCCGCACCGTCGTCAGAGTCGCCGTCCTTGGTGCCGCGGAGGACAACGTCCTGCCCTTCGACGGTGAGAACTTCGACGTTCTTTGGCAAAGCCCCGAGCAACGCCTCGAGGCCACGCTCGCGGAACCACGAGTTGATGCCAACCAACGCAACGATGGACGGCAAGGTGCCCCGACACAGGGCACGCAGTCGATCGAGTTCCTTGTCTGGGTGCGGGGCGGCCATCTCAGGAGAACAGGTAGATGTCGGCGGCGCCCGCCGCAAGCATCACGACGCTGAGGAT
>CAMBXM010000251.1 GCA_945871815.1 Singulisphaera sp. GP187 | reverse complement strand
TTCTTGCTCCGTTCCATCGCCGAGTAGCGCCGTTCGAACTCGTCGCGGCAGAGACGATCGCCATGGACCAGTTCGGGGACGGTGGGCATCGGAGGAGGGGAGGTCGTCATGCCTTCACGACGCCGTGCAGGGGGAAGATAGCTCCTCCTCCGAACGGCAGCCAAGGGGGCCAGAACGCACGACCGGACCGACCGAACATCCCCCCGAGTTGCCCCGCAGACTTGCGCCGTTGCATCCAACCGGGAATCCTTGGCCCAGCCTCCGTAGTGGTGCAGCTTCGCCCCGACCCATGACCGACTCGCTCCCAGATCCCACGCCCGTGAGCGCCGCCAACTGGGAAGCGTTCTACGCCAGCTACAAGAAGCCCGGTTACGTGCCCGGCTTCGAGATCACCAGCAAGCTCGGGGCGGGGATGTTCGGCCTCGTGTTCAAGGCCACGCGGCAGTCGATCGGCAAGGACTATGCGATCAAGTTCTTGAAGGTCGACGACGGCGAAGTGCGCCGCGCCGTGCTCCAGGAGCTCGATCAGGTTCGCTACTTCGCGCAGGTCGACCACCCCAATCTCGTCGCCATCGAAGACAAGGGCGAGGTCGACGGCATCCCCTACATCGTGATGTCCTATGCCGGCGCGCAGACCTTGCGCGACCTGTTGCCGGGCGATGCGAGCACGCGCGGGGAAGCGCTCAACCTGCTGCTCCAGGCCTGCCGCGGCGTCGCCGCGTTGCACGAGCGCAGCCTCGTCCACTTCGACCTCAAGCCCGCCAACGTGTTCTTGAAGGGCGGGGTCGCGCGCGTCGGCGACTATGGCCTCAGCAAGCTCGTTACGCACAGCCAACGCAGTCTGTCGATGGGGCGCGGCACGCCCTACTACATGGCGCCCGAGATGCTGCACAGGAAGGGGGACCATCGCAGCGACGTCTACTCGATCGGCGTGATGCTCTTCGAAGTGCTCTGCGGCGACGTACCGTTCAAGGGCGACAGCGAGTGGGCCGTGCTGAAGCAGCATGAGACAGCGGCATTGGCGTTTCCAAGCCACGTGCCGCCGCGCGAACGCTCGATCGTGCAGCGCTGCATGCACAAGGATCCAGACCAGCGCTTCCAGGCAGTCGGCGAGATGATCGCTGCGTTTGGGGCGCCACTCGGCGTTGGTGCCGCGAGTGTGCATGAGGCGCGAATGGGACGGACTGCTGCGAAGTTTGCGCCGCCGTTGCCACTCCGGCCAAGGCTCGAAGAGTCGCCGCCTGTGCCGCCAGCTGCGCCCAGTGCCGCAATGGCGCCGCCAAGTCAGAGACCGTTCCGCTCTGAGATGCCGACTCTCCGCAAGCGGTCGAGATTCTCCAGCGCAGTAGTCGTGCTCGGGTTCGTGGTCCTAGGGATGTGGCTCCTGTTTTCGGTCCGCGGCGGCCCGCAGATGGTGGTGTCCAGCTCATCCATGCCGGAGGCAGCCTCCTCCCGCGCGATTGGCAAACACGAACAGGCAGCGGTTGCGCGAGCGCCGCGCGACAGCGACTGGACACGCACGGCACGACGCGACATGGAGCGGGCCCGCGCCCAACTCGAAGCCCAGCTCAAGAGCTTCCGCTCGGAAGCGCCGCTCGACTTCGAGCAGCGCGCTCGCGGCGTCGACCTCCCGGTGTTCGGTCCGCTCGCCGGGGTGGATGATGACTCGAGGAATGAGGTCCAGGGCCAGTTGCAGTTGCTCGAGGCGAGTCCCGACTATGACGAAGTGGTTGCAGCCGAGTTGCTCGGCCATGGCGTAATCGCCCTGAAGCTCGCGGCGGCTTCGCTTCAGGGGCGCGATCTGTCGAGTAGTCCGCTGCCGGATGGCGTGCAGAACCTGCAGCGCTTTCTCCAGGAGGCGACCGGCGCGCGCGAGATCCGACTGCAAGATGATCCCACTGCGGCATTGGCTCTGCGACAGACGGTCAACACGCCGGTGCCTTCGATCTGGCTGATGTGGCTCGATCGGTTTGCCCCCAACGACGAGGCCTGGGCGACGTACCAGCGTCTGCGCCGCAAGTGACGAAGCAGGTCGCGGTGTCGCGGCATGTTGGATCCGGATAGCCTTCGGCGCCTTCTGGAGGATCCGCCATGTGTCGTCTCGCTGTTCTTGCACTCGTCGCGCTGTCCGCCTGCGGTTCGTTTCGCCGCGATTCGTTCCCTGAAGCCCAGCAACTGGTCAGCGCCGTTGCACAGCGCTACACCGAAGTGATCCGGCTCACGTTGCACACGGTGCCGAGCGGAGAAACGGAGTTGCGTACGATCGCGAGTACCGACCCCGCCCGCGTCGGCCGCCCGTCCGACCCAGAAGACGTGCAGGCAATGCGCAGCGGCGAAGAGGTTGTGCTCGAGGAGTCCGAGGCGATCGACGTGACCGTGCCGGTGCTGCAACTTCAGGGAGCTGCCACTGCGGTCGTTGGCGTCACGCTGCGGCACCCGGCCGGGCGTGCCCGCGAGGCTACGGTGCTGCGCGCCCGCGAGATTGCCCGGGCTGTTGCCAATGCCGTGCAGCGTTCTCCCGAGCCGATGTGGTGAGCCTCGGCGCTGCGGTCTTCATCAGCGACTTCCCGTCCGCTGGTCGCGCTCTATAACGAGCCGTCCCGATGACCGCGCTGTCGCCAGAATCCGCGCCGCTGCGCTACGTGCAGGTGGCGTTGAACTTGCCGTTGCGGCGTGAGTTCACCTATGCGCTGCCACGTGGTGTGCAGGCGAGGCCCGGCAATCGGGTGCTGGTCCAGTTTCACGGTCGCAAGCTTGGCGGCGTCGTGACGGCAGTGAGCGACACCTGCGACCTGCCGCCGCAGAAGGTCCGCACGATCGACAGCATCCTGGATGCGGAACTGCTGTTGCCCGAGAGTTTGCTGCGACTCGCGCAACGCATGGCCGACAACTACGGCTGTTCGCTCGGCGAAGCGCTCGACGCGACGCTACCTGCCGTTGCCAAGCAGCGCGGACAGCGGCGGTTGCCGCACCTCGAAGTGCATGGACCTCGCGACCTCGCGACGCTTGCCGTCGGCGAGTTGGAGGAGAAGCACCAGCAACAATCTCGCGTCCTGCGGGCCGTGCTCGAGTTCGGGGCTCCCATGCCGGTCATGGAAGTGCAGCGCCGGACCGGCACCAGCGACAGCCCCTGGAAGTCCTTGGTCAAGAGCGGGCTCCTGCGTCGCGTCATGGTCGCGGAAGAGCTGCGCGAGCTCTCGCCGTCGCTCGACGAGGCTGCGACTCGCCATGCCCTCAATCCTGATCAGCAACGTGCGGTAGACAAGGTGACCGTCGCTGTCGTCGCGGCTACCCATCGCACGTTCTTGCTGCACGGCGTGACGGGAAGCGGCAAGACGGAGGTCTACCTGCGCATTCTCGAGGAGGTTCGCTCGCGCGGGCGTACCGGCATCGTGCTCGTCCCCGAGATCGCACTGACGCCGCAGACCGTCGGTCGCTTTGCTTCGCGCTTTCCTGATGTCGCCGTGCTCCACAGTGGCCTTACTTCATCGGAGCGCGGACGCCAGTGGCAACGCCTGCTCCAGGGCAAGTCGGGCGTTGCCGTCGGTGCGCGCTCGGCCCTGTTTGCTCCGCTACAGAACCTCGGGCTCATCATCCTCGACGAAGAGCACGAGACGTCATTCAAGCAAGACAGCACCCCCCGCTACCACGCTCGCGAGATGGCGATCGCGCGCGGCGAGATCGAGGGCGCCGTTGTCGTGCTCGGGTCGGCGACCCCAACGCTGGAGTCGATCGGCAAAGCCCGCCGCGGCGTCTACGAGTTGCTGACGCTGCCTGTTCGCGCTGGCTCCGGAACGCTGCCGAAGATCATCGTGCAAGACCTTCGCGGCGAGCCAAAGGAGCAGCGCAAGAATGGCATCGTGCTGTCGCGCACGCTCCAGATGCTGATGGAAGATCGTCTTCGCGCGCGCGACCAAGTGTTGCTGTTCTTGAACCGCCGCGGCTACGCGCCGGTGCTGCTGTGTTCGAGTTGTGGCGAGGGCATCAAGTGTGAGCACTGCGCGGTCTCGATGACTTGGCACAGCCGTCGCGCCCGCCTCATCTGTCATTGGTGCTGCAACGAGCTGCGAAGGCCAGAGATCTGCCCTACATGCCAGAGCCCTGGCATGCACGAACTCGGCGTCGGTACTGAGCGTCTGGAGGCCGTCGTCAAGCAGTTGTTTCCCGAGGCGATCACGGCGCGAATGGACGCCGACACGATGGCCGAGCGGGGGGCGCACGAACGCGTGCTCACCGCGTTTCGCAAGCGCCACATCGACGTCCTGATCGGTACGCAGATGATTGCCAAGGGCCTCGACTTTCCGGATGTGACGCTGGTTGGCGTCGTGTCTGCTGACACAGGCTTGTTCGTCCCCGATTACCGCGCGGCGGAGCGCACCTTTCAACTGCTGTCGCAGGTCGCGGGTCGTGCAGGGCGGGCTGACAAGCCCGGCACCGTGGTGCTCCAGACGTACTGTCCCGACAATTACGCCGTCGCCGCCGCCAGCAAGCTGGACTACGACTCGTTCGTTCAGCAGGAGTTGCGGTTTCGCAAGGAGACCGGCTATCCGCCGTTTGCGCGCTTGATCCGCGTGCTCGCCGAGGGCAATAGCGAGAAGGAGGCCCAAGAACTGCTTCAGGTCGCAATCGAGCCCGCGCGATTGCTCGAGGCCGTCGACGTGTTGGGGCCCGCGCCAGCGGTTGTTGCCAAAGTCAAGGATCGTTGGCGGTGGCACATGCTCGCGAAGTGCTACACGACCGAGGGATTTGCGCGCGC
>CAMBXM010000250.1 GCA_945871815.1 Singulisphaera sp. GP187 | reverse complement strand
GGATGTGGTGGCGACGGTCCATGAACGCGAGCTCGCGCTGGGCGCGGCGGCGATCGCCTATCTGGCGAGTGTGTTGGCGGATCGCTGACGGAGCGGGTGCAGCGAGGATCAGCCGAGCCAACGCAGCGACCTGGTCAACTCCGCCATCGTCCTGAGCCTCACTTCGCATTCCATCCTCGCCCCGTCGGCGACCCACTCGTGCCCGCGATGCACGCGCCGGAACAACGGCGCATGGTCGAAGCCGAAGATCGTGCGCAGCGCTCGCTCCGCCGATGCTGCGATCGCGACATCGTCGCCCGCTGCCGCTGCAGAGACCAACTCGACCCGCACCAAGGTCTTGCCCGGCACCGCCCGCCGCGCGAACGGCGCCGATGGGGTACAGGCCTCAAGTGGCCGGTTCTGGAACCACTCATCCTGCAACTCGGTCACCCAGCTCGCCGCGCGAATTCAGAATTCGCCCTGAAGTGCCAGCGGGACGCGTTGACAAGTTGGGTTGGGGGGGGGGTAGGATCTGACTTTATGTGGTCTAACAGCGTAACGAGAGAGGTCATGGCGGTTCTCGCGGGCGTGATGCTCGCAGCCTTCGTGGTTGAACGCCTGCCTGGTCAGGCGAATGCCTGTTACTGCGTCCTCAGTGTATATTGGAATTCCCAAGAGTTTCGGTGGGATATGGCGGAATGCACGACTAGCTGCCCCCCAGGTGAAGGGGTGTGTCGGAATCGGCGAATTGTCTGGGCAGACGGAACCGAAGAGTACTCGTGCGCATGCTGGTCCGGCAACGACTACAAGTGGCCTGCGTGCACCTGTGTCGGCCGAGTGGTCAATCCAGACTTTGAGACAGGCCAAGCAACCCCCGGAGTGGATTGCTTTACACTGACGGCATGTCCAACTGCGAGTCACAAGTGTGATAGCGCTCACCTTCTCGGGTTCCCGACGGCGGCAGCGCCGATCTGCTACTGCCAATGAAGTCGACTTCGCGGACGCTGCTCCTGGTTCTCGTGGGGCTCTTGCTCAGTGCGCTGGTCGGCTTCTTCAGTTTCTGGTCAGGCGATGCGACCGGGGGCGCTCTTGAATGGAGCACGGCAACCGCACCCGCTACGGGCGGGGCGAAACCAGGAACTCGTGAACTGCCGGCACCATCCTCGCGAGGAGTTCTCACTCATGTGGAAGTCCGTGTGGAGGACCTGGAGGGGCGTGCGATAGCTGGAGCGAAGATTGAGTACCACGGGGGAGTATTCGACACGGATGAGAACGGATACGCTCGGTTCGCCCTTGCTCTGGAAACCAGAGATGCAACGGTACGAAGTGACACCTACATGTCGTGGTCCGGGGTCCTCCTGGAAGGCGAGACCACTAAGGTTCGGTTGACGCGGGAATTGCTGGTCCAGGTCTTGGCCGTGGATGACTCGGGCCAGCCGCTGGCGGGCGTTGACGTCTGGCTAGCGCGTTATCGAGCGACGGTCGAAGCACTGCGCGCATCGAATCGCACACTTCATTCTGTGACGGGAAAAGACGGTGTCGCCAGATTTGCCGCAGTGCCGATGCCGAGCGACGGCCCCTACTTCCTCCATGTCGCGCACGAGGAGTTCGTTTTCTGTCGGCAATCTCAAGACAAAGATCAGGTGCACGTGTTTCGGCACCCGGGAAGCTACTCCGTCCGAGCGCGGCTCGTCACTCCTTACGTATTGGCAGCCACTGTTCAGGGGCAGCAGATTCTGACTTGGAGCATCGAGCTGATGGGCAAGGCCTACAACCTGCCCGACAACGACGAGGCTAGGTGGACCTGCAAGAGGATCGCAGATCGCATTCGGGGTGACTTCCCGACTGCAATCGTCCTTGTCTTGCTTCCGAGATATCCAGCTCCCGCTGATCCCGAAGAGTTCAGGGATCCGCGCCTCAACGTCTGGACTGTCGGACGTCGTCCTTGGTCCGCAAGCTGCGCTAGCGTGCCGGTTGCTGAGTTCGTCGAGCCACGGCAGATCACCCCACCGCGGACTCCGGAGTTCGATGCATTCGGGAGCCTGCGGGTGCTCGTGAAGGATGCCGCCGGCAATTCGCTGCCAACGAAGGCCTACCGCATCCAGGGTGTCCTCGGCGAGGAATGGGGAGGGCAACAGCGGATCGTCATGACGACTGAGCAGGCAAGCCCTGACGGCTGGTTGACGGTGCCCACCGGGACTTGGCGGGTGGAGTTCTACGACGCGGTGATGAACGAAGTGTCCAAGCGGGCGACTCCAGTGGTTGTCGAGAAGGGCGGAACTGCCGAGCTTCCTATGACTCTCGAGCACGAGTGGGTGCAGTGCCGCTTTGTCGCCACCCAGGGTCAAGGCGAACCGATGCCGACCGGCGGGTTCGTTCGTATCGAGCACGCGGCCGCAGGGATCCAAACCTCCCTGCTACGGAGTTCGATCATGCAAGAGTTCGACTTCTGGGCTCCCGTTGGTGACGTTGCGATCTACGCCGAGGGCCGAGCCGCGGACGTGACTCGGGTCCTGGTCGGGCGAACGAGTCTGCGCGTCGATGGCGGCGAGGGCCGGCCGATGCCTGTTGCCACGGTCGAACTCCTCACGCGTCGTTGAGTCGAACCAAGGCGACGGGTGGTGCTTCGGTCATGCTGGCCGCCGCGCCCGAAGATCAGTGCCAGCGGATCCTCGTTTGTAGGGCCGCCATCGCCCGCAGCCGCACTTCGCACTCCATCCTCGCCCCGTCCGCAACCCACACGTGCCCGCGATGCACGCGCCGGAACAGCGGCGCATGGTCGAAGCCGAAGATCGTGCGCAGCGCTCGCTCCGCCGACGCTGCGATCGCGACATCGTCGCCCGCTGCCGCTGCAGAGACCAACTCGACCCGCACCAACGTCTTGCCCGGCACCGCTCGCCGCGGGAACGCATTGGTGCAGAGGATCACCTCGACGACGCCCGATGCGCCGCCGTCCAGGGCCAGCGCGCCGTAGCCCCGCAGCGCTGCTTCGCTCGCCGCCGAGGTCCAGTAGCCCAGGAAGCACAGCGCCGTCGGCAGTTGGCGAAGGTTGCCCGCCATCGTCGACAGCGTGTGGTCGAGCGGCGCGCACAGTTTGGCCGCGCGATCGACCGGCACGCAGAGGAGCACTTCGCGAGCCCGCACCTGGGTCTCGACTTCGCCGCCGAGCGTCGCCGTCACACCCGACGCATCCGGTTCGAGGGCCGTGACCGCGCGCCCGAGTTGCAGCACCGGGCTGCCTGCGGTGGAGCCGAGTTCGCGGCGGTAGGCCGTGATCAGGTCCTCGAGGCCGCCGTGGCCGCTGACCGGGTCGCCTTCGACCGCGGTCGGCAACGCCTTGGTTCCGTCGAAGACGAGGCCCGTGCGGGCCGAGTCCAGGAGCTGCGCGAACGGCGGCGGCGAACGCAACAGGCGCGTGCGTTCCTGCCACTCGTCGTGCGCGAGCGCGAAGGGGCCGAGTTCGCAGACGAAGCCTTCGCTGCGCATCGTCCGCGTGCGGCCGCCGGGCTGCGGGGCTTCGTCGACCAGTCGAACCGTGCGGCCCAGAGCTTTGGCGGCGAGGGCCTGTTGCAGCCCGTCGAGGCTGGCACCGACGACGAGCAGGTCGAGCGGCGCGTTCGGGTCGATCGGCGTGGTCATGAGCCTTCCGTACATGCAAGGAGGCGGGACATGCCCGCCTCCTCGTCGATCGGATCAAGGCGCGTCGTGGACGCGCCGTCGATCAGAACAGCAGCTGGAACTGCACGCGGATGATGTGATTCGTCGAATCGTTGCCCCCGTCGAAGCTCACGTCCTGCCACGTGTACTCGATCTGCGTCTTCGCCGCGTGACCGTGGTAGAAGGCGTCGGCGACGAGCGACAGCTCCGTCACGTCACCGGGGTTTCCTACGGGTACGGTGCCGTTCGCCAAGAGGCCGGGGATCGTCGTGAAGAAGGTCGATGCGCTGTCCGTCTCGATCATGTTGACTCGCGCGCCGAAGCCCCACTGGATGGCGCTGTCGCCGCTCTTCGGCAGCGTGTAGGTCGCCTGGGCGTACCAGCCCTGGGTGTCCTCCGACGTGCCGCCGGTGGTGTCGTCCGTGCGAAGGAAGATCTCGCCCTGGGCCGTCAGGCCGTTGCCGAGCATCCATGCCGTGTTGATGTTGATCTGCTGCGACTCGAAGTCGGCGCCGGCGTTACCGGTGCCAGCCGTGCCGGTGTTGTTGCCGAGCTGGATGCCGGCGCCGATCGTGCCGCGCACGTCCTTGGCACCTTCGAGGTCGCCCTGGGTGAAGGCTTCGTTGCCCTTGCCGTTGGTCATGTCGCCCATCGGGTCGAACGAGACGCTGCCGACGTAGGTCAGTTCGGTTTCGCCGTTGGAGCTGCCTTCGGTGCTGAAGCCCGAGCCGCTGGCGACGTCGTCGTTCATCGCGCCGGCGACCCAGCGGAGCTTGTTCTCGCTGTGGTTGCCGTGGACCCACGCGCCGGTATCACGGCTGCGGTCCTGGCCGAACTGGCGCGACGACGTCGAGCGCTCGACGAAGAACAGGCCGGTTTCGCTGCCGGTCGATTCGAGACCGTGGCCCGAGAGGCCCTGGCCGACGCGGAGGGCGAGGTTGCTGCCCTCGCTCTTGCTGAACGCCCACTGCGCCCAGCCATCCTTCAGCGCGCCGCCGTTCGTCGTGCCGTCATCGACACCGTCGAGCATCAGGCGGTAGGTCAGATCCTTGCTGTAGGCATGACCGGTAATCGCGATACGGGCGCGCGGGATGCCGAACGAGTTGACGTCGTCAGCCGAAGCCCCGTTGACCAGGTTGTCGTTGGCCTGGAACTCCCAGCCGACCTGCAGCTGGTTCGACATGCGGAGCGAGAAGTCCTCGCCGTCGGCGAGTTGGAGGCCCTGGCC
>CAMBXM010000249.1 GCA_945871815.1 Singulisphaera sp. GP187 | reverse complement strand
TCGCACAATTGCAGCAGGCCTTCGCCGCACAGCGAGACAGTCAGTATGCGGGCGACAAGGCCCCCACTCGGGAGCAAGAACAGGAGCTGCTGAAGCGGCAGCTCGACGAACTGGCCTCGTTCGTCGAGCACGAGGCCAAGGGCGAGGATCGATGGGACGGCCGCATCGCCATCGCAGAGCGCGCCATTCTGCTGCGGCAAAAGGACCGCGCCGCAACGGCCCTGCAGCAACTCGACATCGCTGCCGTGCCGACGCTGACATCGATGCGGGGTGCGGAGTTCGCCGACGAACTCGGCGACTCCGCACTGCGGGACCGTCTCGTCGCACGCGCGCTCGAAGCCGCCGCAACCAACGTCGAACTCAGGCTGCAGATCGCGCGCATCCTGATGACCCGGCTGAGGGACGTTCCGCGCGGCGAGAAGCTCGTGGCCGACGCCCTGGCCGCGGCGACCGACGATGAGCAGCGCGCCGTGGTCCGCTGGTTTGCGTGCGAGGCCATCCGCGAGCGCGAGGACCTCCCTGAAAACAGCTACTACGAAGCGCTGGAGAAACTCGCCAAGGACTTGCCCGCAACGTACTGGGGCGCGGTGGCGCGAGATCGCAACGCCGCGTCGCAGTTCGCCATTGGCACGACGATGTTCGATTTTGCTTCAACCGCGATCGACGGCACCAAGGTGGCCAGCACAAGCCTGCGCGGACGCGCTGTTGCCCTGGTGTTCTGCGCCCTCACCGAGAGCGGAAACGAGCCGCTGTTCACCGCCCTCGCGACGCTGAAGAAGCAGCATGCGGACGGGCTCGCCATCGTCGTGATCTCCGCCGATGCCGACGCCAGCGCCGCGGCTACGGCCGCGAGCAAGCTCGCACCCGGCGCCCCGGTCGTTTGCGACGGCCGTGGCCTGCGCGCCGATCTGTTGCTCCGTTTCCATGTGGAGGCCGTTCCGACCGTGGTCGCGATCGACCGGAGCGGCGCGATCGCCGGACTCAACCTGCATGTCGAGACCCGCGATGCCAGCCTAGAGTTCGACGAGGCGATGACGCGGGCACTGCGCAAATCGCAGTGACGGTCAGCGAGCCCGCCGCGCCAGCAACAAGAACGCGTAGATCGCACCATCGGCCAGCAGCAGTGCGAGCGGCATCGTTGCCGGCAAGGCATCTTCCAGAGGCGCCCGCAGCAAGCGCTGCAACAGCATCGCCGCGACGTAGATGAGCAGCAGCATGTCGGCCCCGAGGCGGCCGCGCCGACCAAGTCGCTGGCCGGTTCGCAACACAAGGCGCACGGCACCGAGCACCGCCAAGGCCGACATCGGCCACGACAGCCAAGGGGTCTGCGGCAGAAGCCGAACGATCGAAGCGCTCGGCAGGAGTGCCTCCGGTGCCTGTACCGAGCCCTCCATCACGAGGATGGTCGCGACGATCGACGCCACCGAGGACAAGACCCAAGGCCACATGCGCGCGGCCGCAGCGCGAGCTGGCCATACCGCGACACTGCGTTGTCGCAAGGTGCGCCCCATGCGCAGCGCGACCTGGCCGGACGCCGCCATCGCCGCACCACCCGGAACCAGCAGGACAATCCCAGCACTCGGCGTCGTCGCGACGGCGCATGCCGTCGCTACGGAGGCAGTGAGACAGAGCGCCAGCATCGTGGCTGTTCCCGTTCGCGACGACGGACGCTCATTCGCTGCCAGGCACTGCAACAAGACCAGCGACAGCAGCGCAAATAGCACCGACGCGGTCTCGGGCCGCAGCACGTGCCCGGTCACGGCGATTGGCGGCAGCACTGCGAACCAGAGTGTGGCCAGCAGAGCGCGAGCACGGCCGCCGCTCTGCATGACCACGAGGTAGCTGAGCATGGTGATGCCGAGCACGCCGAGGATCTGCGCCATCCGGGCCGTTCCCAGCACATCGTGCGCCGCCGGCGATGGCGATGATGGCACCTCGGTGACCGCGGCGACGAACGACCGCGCGAACCCATCGGCCGCGAGACTACGTGGCGCTGCGGCATCGGGCGCAATCGCGGCGACGAGACGTTCCCATTCGCCGGTGGCCGGTGGCGCGTCCAGCGCGAGTCCCGCCACCAACGCCGGCAACAGCAACACAAGGCCGATCGACGACTGGCTGCAAGCGCGCCTAGCCCACACCGCTGCTGTCACGAGGCGATGGCGATGCAGTCGATCTCGACCAGACCGCCTTTGGGCAGTTCCTTGACCGCAACGGTCGCGCGCGCCGGCTTGTGCCCAGGAAAGCGCTGACCGTAGACCTCGTTCACGCCAGCGAAGTCTGCCATCGATACGAGGTAGATCGTTGTCCGGACCACCTGGTCGAAGCTCGAGCCGGCGGCGCGCAGCACCGCCTCGAGGTTCTTCATCACGACGACAGCCTGTTCGGCGGCCGTGCTGCCGACGATCTGGCCGGTCGCCGGGTCGAGGGCGATCTGCCCGGAGCAGTAGACCATTCCTTGCGCCTTTACGGCCTGGCTGTAGGGACCGATGGCAGCGGGGGCCGAGGAGGTTGCGACGATTTCAGGTTTCATGGCTGGTGGCGTAGACGGTCGCGCAGTTGCTGCTCGACCAGGGGAGGCAGGAAGTGACCGACGTCGCCGCCGTTCTTGACGATCTCCTTGATCAACGACGACGAGACGAAGGAGTACTCGACGCTCGGCATCACGAATACCGTCTCGATGTCCGCGCGCAGGTGGCGGTTGGTCAGTGCAAGCTGGTACTCGTACTCGAAGTCCGAGACGGTGCGGACGCCGCGAAGGATCGCGCTGATGCCTCGCTCGCGGCAGAACTCGACCACGAGTCCGTGGAACGTCGTGACCGAGAGCCGCGGGTCATCAGGCAGCACCGACCGCAACATCTCGACGCGCTCTTCTGGCGTGAACGTCGCCAACTTCTGCCGGTTGATCGCCACGGCCACAGTCAGCTGGTCGAATAGCGGTAGGGCGCGCTGAACGAGATCGAGGTGACCACGGGTAACCGGGTCGAAGCTGCCGGGGTAGATGGCCTTGACCATGTCATGGGCTGCGCGAGGGAATCGGGCGCGGAACTGTAACCATCGGGCGATTCCGCGCACGGAACACTCGTGGACTCTGATTCTCGTCGCGATCTGCTGCTCAGCGCCGCCGTGGCTCTGAGCACGGTCTTGCTGCTTCGTCTCGACCTCGGTGCGGCGGCGGGATTTGTCGCCTTGGCGACCCTCGCTGCGTCGTGCGGAGGGCCGTGCTCCCCCGGTCTTGCCGCGCTGCCCGTGCTGCTCGCCGCGATGCCGCAGCCCGAACCACTGGCACCGAGTCCTCGCCCCGGCCCGGTCCGTATCGAGGGGCGAGTCGAGTCGATCCGCATCGATCTGCTCCACGACCAGAAAGACCTTGGCTTGCGCACTCGCGCCGGCCTTCTGACCCTCACGTGCCCGATCGACCTCGGCGTCGTCGCCGGAGACCGAGTCACGGCAGTCGCGCGGTGCAGTCACCCCGCGATCGTCCACCACCGTTCGTCGCTGCGGGCCGAGAGCGCGGCGTGCACCGTGCAAGAGGGGCCATGGAGCGTGCCACGCGCCTGCGCCGCCATGCGACGTTCGCTCGAACTCGCCCTGCTGCAGTTGGTGCCACCGGAGCACGGACCGCTGCTGTGCACCTTGGTGTTGGGACAAGGAACACGCCTCCAGGACGATCTCGCGGCCGCACACCGGGCGACCGGCCTGAGCCATCTGCTCGCAGTCAGCGGGGCTCACGCAGCCATGCTCGCCTGGCTGCTCGGACTCCAACCGTTCGGCGGCGGACGGCGACGGCCGGTTGGCCGCGTCCATCTGTGGATCGCAATGTCGTGCTTGCTGCTCTACGGCGCGATCACGGGCATGGAGCCGCCAGTGTTTCGCGCCCTTTGTGGCTACCTGCTGGTCGCGATCGGGCTGCGGCTCGGACGCCGTGTTGCCGCGATCCAGGCGTTGTTGTGGCCTGCCGTGCTGAGTGCCATCGCGACCCCCGCAGGTGTTCTGGGACCGAGCTTCTGTCTCAGCTACGCCGCGGTGTTTGGTCTGTCCATCGCCGGACCTCCACACGGCGACTCGCGCACCGAGCGCTTTGTCTATGCGCCGGTTCGGGCGTCCTTCTGGGCAACTCTATTCACTGCACCGCTGACCCTGTGGTTCTTCGGGCAGCTGGCGCCGTGGACGATTCTGCTGACACCCCTGCTCGCCCCGTGCATCGGGGTGATGCTGTGCGCGTCGCTGGTCGCCGCCATGCTCATGCTGTTCGGCTTGCCGATTGCGGGTCTGGTTCACGCCCCGCTCACTGCGCTGGCAGATTTCTACGTCGCTGGCCTCGCGGCCGCGGATCAACTGCCGGGCACGCCGGTTCATGCCTTTGGCACGCCGAGTACCGCCCTGGCGGTCGCGGCTGCGGGCGCTGGCATCTGCGTCGCCGCCTGGATCGGCAGCCGGAAGGGAACGGCGCTCGCTCTGGCACTCGCGTGTTCGCCGCACTTCTTGCCGCCCTCAAGCGGGGAGCCAGCGGCACATCTGTTCGCGGTCGGCCACGGCCAGACCTGCCTCTTGCAGCTCGACGACGGCAAGAACGTGCTCATCGACTGCGGCAGTCAGCAGCACCCATCGCTGCCCGCGCGCAAAGTCGAACGCAGCCTGCGCACTCGTTCGATCGACTTCCTGGTGGTGACACACGGCGACCACGATCACACCAGCGCGATCCGCGACTTGCTCCGCCGCGTCCCCGTACGTGCGGCCGTGCTGCCGTTGTCGCTGCAAGACAGTGTGGTCGGCACCGCGCTGCAAGCTCACGGCACCACGATGGTCTGGCTTCGGCCCGGGGAGCGCTGGTCCGTGCGAGCCGATCTCATCGTCATGGCGCCCAAGCCCGAGAGCGATTCCGAGAACGACCAGAGTCTCTGG
>CAMBXM010000248.1 GCA_945871815.1 Singulisphaera sp. GP187 | reverse complement strand
CTACCCCAACGGCATTTCCACCAGCCTGCCGGCAGCTGTGCAGGAGCAGTTTCTGCGCACGATCCCTGGCCTCGAAGCAGCGGTGATGCTGCGCCCCGGCTATGCCGTCGAGTACGACTTCCTGTGCACGGATCAACTGCGCGCGGATCTCCAGGTCGGGGGCATCTCAGGCCTGTTTGCGGCGGGTCAGATCAACGGCACCAGCGGTTATGAAGAGGCGGCAGGTCAGGGTCTGGTCGCCGGCGTCAACGCGGCGCGGTTTGCTCGCGGTGAAGGTGCCTTTGTGATCGATCGCGCAACTGCCTACCTCGGCGTCATGGTGGACGACCTCTGTCGCGTGAATCCGACCGAGCCTTACCGGA
This sequence comes from Singulisphaera sp. GP187, assembly GCA_945871815.1. Lineage (GTDB taxonomy): Bacteria > Planctomycetota > UBA1135 > UBA1135 > UBA2386 > SXPK01. The sequence goes on along the minus strand of CAMBXM010000248.1, from coordinate 4,650 downwards.
TGTTCACCAGCCGCGCGGAGTTTCGGTTGCTGTTGCGCAGCGACAACGCCGACCGCAGACTCTCACCGATGGCCGAACAGTTGGGGTTGTTGGCCAGCGAGGTAGTCGATCGTGTCCGGCAGAAAGAGCAGCGCATCCGCGCTGCGATCAAGCTGCTCGAATTGCATCGTCGTTCTGGTCGCACCTTGCTCGAGTGGTTGCGGCGACCCGAGGTGTTCGCTGACGAGCTTCTGGCGTCGGATCCCGCCTTCGAGCCGCTCGCACTGACACCTGCTGACCTCGCGGAGATCGAGGCAGAGGTGAAGTACGAGGGATACATCGCGCGGCAGAGTGCTGAGGTCGAGCGGATGCGTCGCATGGAGCATCGGCGGATCCCCGAGTCGTTCGACTATGTCGCGATTCCTGGTCTGAGCAACGAAGCCCGCACCCGACTGCTGGCGCGCCAACCGCTCACGCTCGGCGAGGCGTCGCGCATTCCTGGCGTTCGGCCCGCGGATGTTCAGTTGTTACTGGTCCTGCTCGCGCGCCGCGATCGCGGCGGCGAGACGAGCAAGGCAATCACGACTGCAGAACGGCCCTGACCAGCTCTTCCGTGGACGCCATCGCAAGTTCCTTGCGCTTGCCGCGCGCCTTGCCGAGTTTCTCGCGCGCTTCCTTTTCGGAGTAGCCGAGCGTCAGGAGTGCGAGCACAGCGTCTTCGTCGGCGGCGCTGAGCGGGGTCATGGTGCGTGCGTCCACCGGTGCAATGTCGAGCTTCCGCACGCTATCCCGCAGTTCGAGACACAGGCGCTCGGCCGTCTTCTGGCCGATCCCCTTCACGCGTTTCAGGGCTGCGATATCGCTGGTGGCGATCGCCTGCACGAGTTCCGGCGCGGAATAGTGGCTCAGGATCGAGAGTGCCGTGCTCGGGCCCACGCCGCTGGTGGCCAAGAGCTTCCGCGCCAACTCACGTTCGCTGCGGGTGGCGAAGCCCAGCAGCATGGGCATGCCATCCGTGACGTGCAGGATCGTGAACAGCACGGTCTGCGTGCCCGGAACCAACAGGCTCGCTGTCGACAGCGAGACCCGAAGTTCGTAACCGACGTCGTGCACGCGCAGCACTGCTCGCGAACCGAGCTTCTCGATTACCTCACCTTGGAGGTGGTCGTACATCGCGCGGTTCGCGGCCTCTTTGCGCGAGGCCAACTCAAGGGGGAAAAGTGCCGACGGGCTTGGAGGACAGGATCAGCCGCGGAGCGAGAGACCGAGCTCGTCGAGCTTGGTCTTGATCTCATTCAGCGAGGTCTGCCCGAAGTTCGGGCAAGCCAGCAGCTCGGCTTCGGTCTTGCTCGAAAGATCGCCAATCGTGCGCACCTTCAGCAGATCAACGATGCGGCGGCTGCGGACGGAGAGGTCCAGCTCCGTGATCGGGCGGCGCACCGGGTCCGGGCTCTGCGGGTCTGGTTGCTCTTCGACATCATCGGGGATGTCAACGGTCTCACCGAGATCGCGGCTCATCAGCTCGTCGGACGTCATGCCGAGGTGGAGGCCCTTGTTCTTGAGGATCTCCTTGATCTCCGCCAGCGAAGTCTCGCCGAAGTTCTTGTAGCTGAGCAACTCAGCCTCGGTCTTCTTGACTAGGTCGCCAAGAGTACGAATGTTCATCTTCGCGAGGCAGTTGCGTGAGCGCACCGACAGCTCGAAATCGTTGATCGGTGTGCGCAGCAGCTTGTTGCGCTTGTCGTCGCGGCGTTCCTGGTCCTCATCGTAGTACATGTTGAGGGCCGCGGCAGCATCGCGGCGATACAGGCGTGCGCGCTCGTCCTCAGGGTTCGCCTGGAGTGCGAGGTCGAAGCACTGCATCGCGCGACGGTAGTTGCCAATGTCCTCGTAGAGCACGCCGAGGTTGATGACGCAAGCCGAGTTGACTGGCGGGATCATCAGCGAGCGCTCGTAGAGTTCTCGCGCCTCTTCGTCTTCGCCTCGCAGGTCGACGTTGACTGCCAAGCGGAACAGCGCGTACTTGTGGTCCGGTGCCAGCCCGATCACTTGGTCGTAGCAGGCGATGGCCCCTTCGCTGTCGTGGCTCAGTTCACGCACACGGCCTTCAAAGAACGTTCGGTCGTTGGGCTCCAGGATGCTCTTGCAGCGCTCGAGTTCCTTGTGCAGGCGCGCCGCGTCCATCGTCGATTCGACCGCGAGCAACCACGTGAACGCCTGGCGTCCGTCGGTGCCCTTCAGGGTCAAAATCGCCTCCGCCTCGCTGAACTTGCCCAGAGCGATGTAACTGCGCGCGATGCAATCGGCGATCGCGGGACTCTGTTTCTGGGCCAAGAGGCCAGGCAGAGCTTCGCGGTGACGTCCGAGGGCCCACAGCGCCAAGCTGCGCGGCAAGCCTTGGGCCTGCGGGCTGCCTAGCCAGTCACGCACGTGCTCCACCGCGTTGATCGAGCGGAACACCTTGCTCCGGAACGTGTCGAGCACGGCGAAGCTGATCTCACCGCGGAGCAACGCGTTGGGATCTAGCGACTCGGTGGGTTCGTTGGTCGCGAGCATTTCGGTCATCGGGGCGTTCCTGGGGATGGACTCGCAACGGCCCGGTGGTCGCTGTGACCATCGCGGCGCGCGATCGCAAAAATGGGCAGGGGAGCGTAGGCAGAGCCCTAGGCGTCGGTCAAGCGCGGTGTGGCCCAGAGCTACGGACCCGCGGTCCGGGCCGCTCCGTAGACCTGGATCAGGTCGTCGGCCATGGCGCTGAAGCCGCGAGCTCTTGGGCGGCTCCGGGCGGCCATGGTGCGCACCGCCGCTCGGTCGTTTGCGAATTCGCCGATGGCCAGGGCCCAGGCGTCGACATCCCCGGGGGCCAGGACGCGCCCTTCCTGGCCGTCGATGACGGCGTCCTGCAGGCCGCCAATTCGGCTGGCCAGCACTGGGCGCCCTGCCGCCGAGGCCTCGCGCACGGTCAGCCCGAACGCTTCCTGCCACAAGGCAGGGGCGCAGACGACATCGATGGTGCCAAGGATGGCCGGAAGTTCTCCGGTCGCGTAGGGGCCGTGGTAGTGAACGCCGCATCCTGGCGTGAGTCGGCCAAAGCAACGGGTTCCGTAGCTGTCGTCGCCGTGGTAGGGGACCACATTGCCGTGGATGTGGAGTTCGACGCTGCCCCGGGGTTGCCGTAGCACCGCCTCGAGCAAGACGTGAAGTCCCTTGCTGGGCATTACGGTTCCGAGGTAGCCCAGACGCAGAGGACCCGGCCCACAGGCTGGGAGCGGCAACATCCGCAGGGCCTCGGTATCGACGCCGTTCTCCACGACGGTGATGCGTTCTCTCGGGACGCCCAGCTTGAGGAAGGGCGCGAGTGCCCGTGCCGACGGGATCACGAGTTTGGTGGCCTGAGCCAGCACGGCGCGAGCCCGATCATGGAGGGCCGCTGCTGCGGGGGCTCCCGTTTCTGGTTTCAGCCAACCCGGGAACGTCTGTGCGAGGCACTCGCCGCATCGTTGCGGCTCGACCTGTTCGCACACCTCTTCGCGTCGATGCCACATCTGTCCGCGCGGGCACATCGACCAGTAGTCATGCAGCGTCAGCACCGTCGGCACCTCGGCTCGCTGCAGCACAGCGAGGGAGTCGGTCGACATTCCCGTCAAGTGGTGCACATGGGCGACGTCGAAGCGAATGCCCAGGTCGCGTTGCGCATCCAAGAAGCGCCCGAGTGTCGCGGCCATCGGGATGCAGTCGTACATGGACGCAAGGTCGCGAACGCCTTCCCAGCGGAACACTGCGCGGGTGATCGCTGGGTTGCCGGCCAGCGTCGGCAGCAGGTCTCCTTGCGCGTGGCCATGTGCCGTGGTTCGAGCGTAGATGTGTACTTGATGGCCGCACAGCGCCAGCGCGCGCGAGAGTCCATCGACGTGCTGCTCAACGCCACCGACGCTCTCGGGGGGGATGCCGTGCGCGAGCTGCAGGATGTGCATCCGCGTACCATCCACGGCAAGGCGCCCCTGTCGCAAGGGGTTCGTCTCTCGTCGCTGCGCTGCGCGAGTATTGCCTGTCGGTGGAAAGTTCTCGACCGCCGCATTGCGCCACGAATTGCGTTCGCTAGCATGCGCCGCGTCGTGCGATTCCGCCGGTCAGTGGGGTCGTCCGTTCGGTTTGGTTCCTAATAATGACGGCGGTCGATCGGTCATGCCCGATCGTTCGCGGAGGGATGTCTCCTTGGATCGCATTCGTATCCGGGGGGGCCGCGGTCTCGGCGGCTCCGTTCGTGTTTCCGGCAGCAAAAATGGCGCGCTGCCAATTCTGGCAGCATCGCTGCTGATCGACGGTCCGGTGCTGCTGCGCAATGTGCCGCGGCTCACCGACGTCCTCAATCTCCTGCGCATCCTGGAGCGGTTGGGTGTGCAGTACACTTGGCTCGACGACAGTACGCTGGAGATCGAGGCCAAGGACAAGACGGTCTATACGGCGCCCTACGACCTCGTTCGCACCATGCGCGCGAGCTTCGTCGTACTCGGACCGTTGTGGGCTCGCCGCGGTGTTGCCTCGGTCAGCTTCCCGGGTGGTTGTGTGTTCGGTCATCGCCCCGTAGATCTGCACCTCAAGGGTCTCGCGGCTCTCGGTGGTGTGGTCGATATGGCGGACGGCTACGTCAGCATCACCGGGGTCCCTCGC
>CAMBXM010000247.1 GCA_945871815.1 Singulisphaera sp. GP187 | reverse complement strand
CGGCGTCGGCGCGGGCGCAGCAGCCTGAGCCAGGAGCGAGCACGTTGCGAACGCGAGCGGAACGACGGCAGCGGCAAGAGTTGGCAGCATCGCCGGATCCTAGTCGACGCCACGGCAGGCGCGGCATCGCGGCGCTGCGGTCGCCGGGCACTACGGTCTTGAAGGCACTTCGTCGCGGGTTCTGGCGGACGCCGCAAGGGAGCGAGCGCCAAGCCGGCCCGACCTCGACAGTGCCGGCGCCGGCGAGCACCGGCTCGACGGACCGTCAGAGCTTGCGCTCGCGGGGAGTCTCGGTTGCTGGAATGAGCGGCGTCGGCAAGTCGAGACTCTTGGCTTCCTTCAGCAAGTCGCGGGCATTCTTGGCCGACTGCGTGCCGCTGGCGAGCGGCAAGCGCTCGGCCGGCATCGCGCTCACCTTGCGGATGCGGGCCCAGACACCACAGCCGGCGTTGGCATCGAGCGCGCCGATGTCGGTGACCTTTGGGTGGCCCTTCAGCAGGTCGCGCGCGAGCTTGGCCAGGATGCCGGCACCGCGGCCGTGCACGATCTCGATGCGCAGATTGCCCTGCGCTTGCGCCGTGTCGATGAGGCGCAGGATGGCCGCGGTGGCGCGCTGGGAGTCGAGACCGTGGAGATCGATGCGAGCGTTCGGACTAGTCATCACGGAGCCTCGGAAGCGCCGCAGGGTGTCACGAACGACCGCCGACGTCAACTCGGCAGCCTCAGGCCGGCAACAGCGGCTGCAAGGCGGCGAGCACCTTGTCGGCCTGCCGCATCATGCCGAGGTCGTTGGGATGCGAGCCGTCGGTTGTGCCTTCGCCATCGGTGCCCAGCAGGTCGGCGCCATCGAGCAGGTGTAGTCCCTTGACGCCATCGCGCACCATCGCCGCGACCGCGGCGCGCAAGGCGGCGCGGCGCCGTTGATGCTCGCGCGCGCGGGTCTCGTCACACCAGGCATTGGCAAACGTGCGATCTTCGACGAGCAGGATTGGCGTGTCCTTGCGGGCCAGACGCAGTTGCCGCACCAGCGGCTCGGTGCGTTCGGCGACCTGTTCTGTGCTCATGTTGGGCAGGCAGTCGACGACGAACACCTCGGGATCGAGTTCGACGAGGAACTGCACCACTTCGCGCTCCATGCGCCCGTTGCCGGCGAAGCCGAAGTTGAACACTTCGCGATCGAGGGTGCGCCCGACAATCGCGGGCCACGCCATGCCCGGCCGCGACGCCGAGGCGCCGTGCAGAATCGACGTGCCGTAGCAGACGATCGAACGACCTGCCGTCGAACGCCGCGGCAGCGGCAACAGGTCAAAGCCCTCGCCGACGCCGAGTTCGAGCTTGTCGACGCCGTTGTAGAGCGGCAGGTAGAGCTGGAACGACCGTGGCTCGGCGCGCGTCGGCAGACCCTGGACCAGTTGCATCTCCACGACCTGCCCCGCCGGTCGGGACACCTGCATCCACCGCCAACGCGCGCCATCAAGACCGTAGAGATCGACCCCGCTGACGCCAGTCGCCGGCATGTGGGCCAAGTCGATGCGCGCGCTGGTCAGACGGTAGCGAACGTGGATCTCGGGACTCGCGGTCGCAAAGCGGACGACCATGCCAGCGCTGTGGCGCGATAGGTCCCACACCTCGCTGCGCACGACGGCCTCGGCTCCGAGCGGCAAGCGGTCGTAGGGCGCTTTGCGAGCCGCGAAGGCGCGGCCTTCGATGGGGAAGTCGGCGACATCGATCCACGTTGGCGGCGGCGAGCACGGAGCAACAGGAGTCGGTCCAGCGGCAGCGCTCGAGGGCAACCGCAGGCTCGCCGTCGCCAAAGCGGTGCCGAGGAAGGAACGACGCGAGAGGAAGGGCATCGGCGCGAAGATACCCCTTCGACTGAGCCTGACAGCAATCACCAGCACCAACGCTGTCGCGTTCATTCTCGGGCAGTTCGAGGGCAAGCGAACCGCGTCGTCGTCCGCGCTACTTGAGCCGCGACAGTCGCGCTGCGACCTCGCGCCCGTCCTTGCTCACGAGTTCTCCGTCCTCGTAGAGCCACAGCGTCGGCAGCTGGCGGATGCCGTACTGCAGCGCTACCGGCGACTGCCAGTCGCCGACATCGACGCGGCGGAGTTTGACCTGCGGATGCTGTTCAGCGAGCGCCGCCAACTGCGGGCCCAGGATCTTGCACGCGGGTCAAAACTCGGCGGTGAACTCCACGATCAACAGGCCCGAGGACGTCACGTAGGACTCGACGTTCACGCGCTCGCCGGTCGAGATCGTCGCGACCTCTTCGGCGGCCATGAGCGCGGCCGCACGGGCGCGCTTGGGCTTGCTGTTCTGGTGATGGACGACGAAAGCGACCGATCCGAGCATCAGCATGACCACCGCCGCGATTGCGACCTTCAACATGGGCAGTCGATCGGCCATTCGGTGGTCGGGCTGGAGCCACAGGTCCTGCGACGGGTGGCGCCGTACCGCCGACCAACCCAGATCGGTCCGTCGGCAGCAGGCGACCGGCCGCGCCTTCGGTCACTGGCATCGTGCGCGTGGCGCCTTGCAGCTCGGGGCGCGTGGGGGCGCAGCGATCGAGTCGCACCGCCTCGTACTGGTCCTGCGGCCCCCCCCCAGCGTCCGCGCCGATGCTCGCAGTAGCGCAACAAGACGGACTGGATCAGCACGTCCGTAGCACGAGCGCAGGAAGGTCGATCGCCACCGCGCCCAGCGCGGCGGGACTCTTGCCGATGGCCACGAACGGCGCGTCGTCGACGGCTTGCACCTGCAGCTGCCTCTAGGTCGACAACGGCGGACCGCCGTGGTTGGATGCTGGAGCGAACGCCGCCCATGACGCCTCCAGACCACGACCCCAGGAGCGTCACCCACGGCGAGGCGGCGCTCGGGCCGACAGTGCGCGGTTACGACCGCATCCGTACGGTGGCCAGCTTTGACGAGTTGCTCGACACGCCGCTCACGGAGCCGGTCAACGCGGTTTGCTGGCAGCGCCAACTCGATGGCGACTTCGCCGAAGTCGTTCGCCTGCTGGCAGCGCGCGATGGTGTCACCACCATCGACGAAGACCTCCTTCGTGCATTGCCGCTGGGCAAGGCTGGCCAACTCGCGGCCGCGACTTTGATTGCCGACCTTGCGCAGTTGCGAGCGCGTGGCCACGAGCCGGTGCTCGAGTGCATTCGTGGCTACCCGCGCGACGACGACAGCCCCTTGCCGACCGACGTCTACTCGTTCCACGTCGACAGTGCGACGGTGCCGACCGACACCATCCTCTGCAGCTACACCGCACCGGCGAGCGAAGGGCTGCGCAACGACGAAGCCCAGCGACAGATCGACGTGCCGGCGGTCCGCGCCCGCTTGCTCGCACACTTCGGCGGCCGCGACGACGCGGAGTTCGTCGCCTACGTGCGCGCGAACTTCTTCGACCTGCACTACGCAGCGCGTGCCGGCACGCGGCCATTCTCGTTTGGCGTCGGCAACCTATGGCGCCTTGCGGTAGCGCATCCGCTCGCCGCCGTTGTGCCGTGCATTCATCGCGCTCCGAGCACGGCACCGGCGGCACTGCCGCGCTTGCTCCTCATCAGCTGACGGCCGCCGCGGCTCGTCGCCGCCGTCCGCAGTGCGACGCTCGCGTGGTCGAATCGACCGATTGGATGGCAGCGGAAGGCCGCGTTCATCACAGTCGGCGGAGTCTTGGCAGTCGCTCTACTGCAGCGGCAGAAGGTCGAGCTTGCGGAACTCGCACGCCGCCCCTTCAGCTTGGATCGCGATCTGACCGTGATCCGCGGTGCAGTCGGCACCGTCATTGACCACCGTGCCGTTGACCAAGACACGAATCCCGCGACCGCGGCACTCGATGACCATCGTGTTCCACTCGCCGAGCGGCTTCTCGGCGCCGTCGGTCAGGTTCTTGATGCGCCGCGCCCGATCGCCGTCGGTGCCCCAGCGGTCTCTCGGTCCGCGACGCGCTTCCATGTCGGGCACCGCGATGTCTTCGCCGATGCACCAGAAGTCGCCGGCATTGCCTTCGTGCAACTGCACCTCGATCGACTGCGGAAACATGTCGTAGAGCCGGCGCGGCACCGAACTGTGCACGAGCACGCCGCAGTTGCCGGGCGCGCCTGGCCAACGCCATTCGAGCGTCAGGCGGTAGTCGCGGTACGACGCATCGGTGATCAGATGTCCTTCGGGTTCGCCTTGGCTCACGAGGATGCCGTCCTTGACGACGAACGATGGCGCCGCGCCGCCGCCGTCATTCGCCGGCACGTCGGCATGCCAGCCGGCGAGATCGATGCCGTTGCACAACGGCCGCGGGGAGGCCTGGCAGGCAACAGCAATCGCAACGATGGGGAGCAGCACGGCGCGAGCGAGATGACGACGCATGGTCGCATCATGGCACGCGAGGATTCTCGCGCCAGCCGGCGCCGCGATCCCAACGACGCGCACGATCGCCGGGCACGGGCGAGCTACGGGCCAAGGGATCGCCGCCGCCTCGGCGTAGACTGCGCAGCCGCCACGATGAGCATCCTCGCGCACATCGGCAACACGCCGCTGGTCCTACTCCGCACGCTCTCAATGGGCTTGCCGTTCCCGGTTCTTGCCAAGTGCGAGCACCTGAACCCCGGCGGCTCGATCAAGGACCGCATCGCGCTCGCGATCGTCGATGACGCCGAAGGCCGCTCGCTGCTGCGCAAAGGCGACACGATCATCGAAGCGACGGCGGGCAATACCGGCGTGGGTCTCGCTCTCGTCGCTGCCGTACGCGGCTACCACTTGGTCTGCGTGATGCCCGCCAAGATGTCGCTCGACAAGCGCGTGGCGCTGACGGCACTCGGGGCCCGCGTCATCATCACGGACAATGCGCCGCCGACGAGCCCGCTCAACTTCCAAGTCGTCGCCCGGCGCCTCGCCATCGAGCACGGTTGGTTTCTCGCCGACCAGTTCGCCAATCCCGCCAATGTGCGGGCCCACGAGACGACGACGGCCGAGGAGATCCTGCAGCAGGTCGGCGGCCCGATCGGCGCCTTCGTCAGCGGCGCCGGCACCGGCGGT
>CAMBXM010000246.1 GCA_945871815.1 Singulisphaera sp. GP187 | reverse complement strand
CAAGCCCGGTGCTCCCGATCGCTTCCCGATCGAGGAGCTTCTTCCCGAGAACAGCCACCAATTTCTTGGCAACCACGCCTTCGGCCTGGGCGGCGCCGAGCAACTCCTTGAGTGCGGCGTCCTTGGTCTTGGCCTTCACCTCCGCCAGGATGGTGGCGGACGTTACCAGCGTGTCGATCATGTTCAGGTAGGCTGCGGGCAGGGGCGGCCGGTGGCGCCGACGAATGTCGGCGCGTTGGGCCTCGGGGTCCCGGTGGCCCGGCCACCGGGCCTAGGGTCTTACCCCCGCAGAGTCTTGCGGACAACTTCCTCGTAGGTCTCCTCTGCGGCAGCCTTCTTCTTGGCCTTAGCCTTCTCCGGCTTTGCGGAGCCTTCTTTGCCTCCAGGGATCTTGTGGTCCTTCAAGATCTCCTTCGCCTTTTTCAGCTGCTTCTCCATCTTGGCGACGAGCAAATCGATGGTGGCGGCAAAGGTCTTGCCCTGGTCCTTCGCGATCAGAGGCTTGCCCCGGCGCATGTGCACGATCAGCTCCACTTCGGGCGATTCGTGGGCATGGTCGGCCACCACTTCGATGCGCGCAATGCGGTCATTGTAGCGCCCTAGCTTGTCCAGCTTCTTGGCAGCATGCTCCTGCATGCGCTCGGAGATGTGGTCGTGGCGGCCCTTGAACTCGATCGTCACTTCGTCATCGTTGGTCATCAGTACTCCTGCGGCTGTGCCGCGAGACCTAGGAAAGAGGGTCACCGGGCACCGTGCAAGCAGCCGCTTTCACGAGTGGATCCGGATACAGAACGGAAAGCAGATACAGCCCGCACGCGGGCGCGGTCGGGCCCGCCTCGCGCCGATCCCGGCGCCGCAAGATCTCGCCAAACTGGTCGACGGATCGTCGGCCCGAACCGACGTCGATCAGGGTGCCGGCGATGGTGCGCACCATGTTGTAGAGAAAGCCATCGCCTTGCACGGCGAGATCGAAACCCCAGCTCCGCTGCACGATCTGCACATGCCTCAGCGTGCGGACGGTACCGCGCTTCCGCTCGTAGCCAGGGTTGGTGGCGAACGAAGCAAAGTCGTGGCGGCCGATCAGCAAGCGACCAGCGCGCCGCATCGCCTGTAGATCGAGAGGGCGCCTGACCCAGTGGTAGTAACCGCGCCCCACGGCTGGCCGCACCTTGCTGGTCACGCAGCGATACACATAGCGCTTGCCGATCGCGCAGAAGCGGGCATGGAAACCCTCCGGTGCGGGGCGCACCGAGCGCACAGAGATGTCGTCCGGAAGGTTGCCGTTCAACGCCGGTACGAGCTTCGGCAACAGAAAGGGCTTTGGCAGGACAACGTGCGCCGCTTGTCCGAAGGCATGCACACCAGCATCGGTGCGGCCAGAACCTTCGACGGGCACGCGAGTGCCGAAGATGGTTGTGAGAGCTCGCTCCAAGGCCTCCTGCACGGTGCTCTCGCCGAGTTGGCGTTGCCAACCCGCGTAGTGCGTCCCGTCGTAGGCGATCGTCAGCAGGCACGTGGACACGTAGGCAGACAACATAGCCCGCAGAGCAAGCGGAAACCTCAGCGACGGAGGGCGCACCAGCTCATTGCTGCGAGGCCCAAACCAAACGCTGCAGCGAGACCGGCCATTACCGGGTTCTGCTGCCCGAGCCACAGCCAGCCGGCGAGACTCTCGACCACGAGCAGCACTACGAATGGTGCCGCGGCCGTGAGCGCCCCGCTTTGCTGCGGCGATCCAAGGCCGATCGTCTGGGCCTCTCGCGTCGAGGCGGCGACCACCACCGCCTTCTGGCGCGTCCCCCTGTCACTGGTCTTCCCCGCTGACGAAGCAGGCGTGGTCGAGGCCACCGCGTCTCCCTTCATCCCCGGCACTGTCGGTGGGGCCGGATCCACGAGCTCAGGTCCCATGGCCAGGGCGGTCACGAAGTTCGAAGTCGAGGTCTCGGAAAACTGCTCGGGCGCGGCCCAGTTGCCACTGCCACCGCTAGCCACCGAAGACGCCGCCTTCTCGTCAAACAGGAGGTCCTCGGCGGACTCCTTTGCCTTGTTGGCACCGCCAAGACTGACTTGGCCGTAGCTGAGTGGGTCGTAGCCCTTGTTCATGTCGTCCTCTCTCCGTGCTGCCGACGCCGATAGCTCGACGGGATGTCCAACTCGTCGCGTAGCTTCGCTACGGTCCGACGGGCAACCTGAATACCCTCCTCGGCGAGCTTCTCGACCAGAGCATCGTCCGACCACGGCTTGGACTTGTCCTCGGCTTCGAGGAGCCCTTGCAAACGCTCGGCCACCGCACCGCGAGCGTGACCAGCTGCAGCGATACCATCAGCACTGCCGCTGCTGCAGAAATCGCGCAGCAACATCGTGCCCATCGTGGTCGCCACATACTTGCCCGCAATCGCGCGGCTGATCGTCGACGGGTGCATGGCGAGTTCCGCAGCGATGTCCATCATCCGCAGCGGCCGCAACGCAACGCGCCCTCGCACGAGGAAGTCGCGCTGGTGCTCAAACACGACTTGCACGACGCGCAACAGAGTCGACTGACGGTGCGCAATCGCTTCCATCAGCTCCTTGGCAGCTCGAACGCGTGAACGCAGGTGCTCGCGCACGGCGACGTCCACGGAACGGTCGCTCGCCATGCTCGCGTAGAGTTCATTGACCGCAAGCTGCGGCACACCATCCTCGGCAAGAGCCACCTGGATCGCACCGTCGAACAGCCATACGGCGACATCTGCCGCGATCGAAGGCTCGGCCTCCGAGCGCAGTGAGTCCGCAGGTGCCGGCGAAAGTTCGCGCATGCGCTCGATCAAGGCCGCAAGTTCAGCGACTTCGAGCCGCACAGCGCGAGCGACCTCGGGCCACTTGTTTGCAGCGAGTGCTTCGAGGTGCCGGGTGAGCAACTGCTCGATGACGGCGTAGTCAGGGTCGCCCTTCGCTTGCAGCAGCATCGCTTCGATGCCAGTCGAAGCACCCAGCCCCTTTGGCTCCATGGACTGCAACTCGACGAGCGCTCGCTGTAGCAGCGACAACTGCAGGCACGCGGATTCCGCCACCACATCGAGTGGATACGCGAGCAGCCCGCGTTCATCGAGGTGCTCGCACAGCGTCCCGATCGCTTCCGTCATCTCCCCAGGAAGACCGCGCAGCGATGCCTGCAAACGGACGGATGACAGTAGCTCGTCCGCGGGGGCGGGGTGGTTCTCGAGCAACGCGCGTCGACCATCGACCTCATCGCTGGAAGCGCGCACTCCGGCGGCATCCCACTCGGCGGCCGTCCGCATCGTCGAGTCGACGATCTCGGCGCTGAGCGCCGCCGTCTCAGCCGCCGGCGCGAGCTCCAGAACCTCGTTGGTCTCCATCTGCTGGGCAACCAGCTGCAGGAGATCCGTCGTTGCGAGCTGCAAGATCTCGATCGACTGCAGCATCTGCGGCAGCAATCGTTGTTCGAGTCGCTGAGAAGTCTTGGCTTGCAGTTGCATCGTACGAAGCGCGTTCGCGGACGGTTTCGTCACGAACCAGGGTGCGCTTGAGACGCACAGGCTCAGCGTTGGGCATGCCCCGTCCCGGGAAACTCCGCGCCCGAAACTCAGCTTCGCCGACGCGGGCGCGGGCGGGACTCGGCCGCCGCTGCGAGCGGGTTCTCGGGCCAGCTGTGCCGGGGATACCGCCGAGCCAGTTCACGGCGCACGTCCGGATAGACGTTCTGCCAGAAGCTGGCAAGGTCAGTCGTCACTTGCACCGGCTGGTGGTTTGGCGCGAGCAACTCGAGGACCAACCGAACCCGCCCGCCAGCGAGAGCCGACACCGAAGGCAAGCCGAAGAACTCCTGGAGCCGGGCACGGACTGTCGGTCCTGCCGGTGCCCCGTAGTCGATCATGGCATGGCGCGCAGAGGGCAGTTCGACGCGCTCTGGTGCATGTTGACGCAGTGCGTGCAACTGCGAACCCGTTAGACGCGAGGACAACTGCGGCGTGAGGTCCGCATCGCGAAGCGAGCGCAGTTCGGTTCGCGTACCCAACGACTCGATTGCCGCACCGACGATCTGATCGTGGTCGAACGTGGGCAATCCGAGCTCGGGCATTCGTTCGCGAAGGAACGCAACTCGAGCCAGGAAGGCCTGAGTCGCCATGGACTCACCAAGCCATCGTTGCGGGTCACGACGGAGCACCGGCAACAGCAATGCGTGGGCACGTTCTGGCTGAAGCTCCCCCCCGCGAGCGCTCGACAACCGCAGGTCGCGGTAGCAGCGCGCCCGCACGGCGACGACGCGTCCCTGTTCCGAGTCGAGTTCGGCGTCCATCAGACTCTCGACCAGATTGGCCCGTTCGAGCACTGCGAGGTCGAATGGCGCGACCACCGTCGCCTGCGACCGCTGCTGCCGGCCGGTCTCGTGCAACCGGAGCGCGATGGCAAGGTCGTGCCCATCGACGGCTGCCGGCAGCATCACGCCGCGGCCGCCGACCATAGTCCCTTCTCGCCCGTCCTTCCCAGACCTTGCCACCACGCGATCCGGAAAGCCCGCGAGCAGACAGGATGCCAAGTCCTCGCCGTCGTCGCCGCGGACGTCCTGGCCGCGTGGAAGGAGCCGCTCGACAGTGCGCGCAATCTGCCTCGCCTGCTGCGGCGTTGTGCCCGCTTCGCGGCAGAGGTGCGGTGGGTAGCCGCGCTCGACCGCCTGCACGAACGCGGTCGTCGCCACGAGCAGATCAAGGCCCGCGGTTCCGCCGAGTTGATCGACCTCGCTCAGCAGCGCCGCGGCCACCGCTGCCGACAGAGCGCAACCTCGAAGGCGACCCGCGAGTACGACCGCGCCGAGACGTGGATGCAACGGCATCGTGAGCAACTCCTGCCCGCGCGCCGTCACCTGACCGCGGGCGTCGACGGCGCCGAGTTCGGCAAGGAGCGCATCGGCCGATTGCATCGCCGACTCGGGCGGCACTTCGAACCAGCCAAATCCGCGCGGATCGCGACCTGCGAAGGCGCGGACCGACAGCAACGCAGCGCATAGGTCGACACGCTGCACATCCGGCGTCGTTCGTGCACTCATGCCGCGCTCCTCACCCGCCGTCCACAACCGGTAGCAGATGCCCGGGCCGGTGCGTCCTGCGCGCCCCGCCCGCTGGGTCGCCGAGGCCAAGCTGATGCGCGACAGCTCGAGTACGTCGACACCACGCCCC
>CAMBXM010000245.1 GCA_945871815.1 Singulisphaera sp. GP187 | reverse complement strand
CATCAGCAAAAAGTCGTTCGTGTTCATCCCGGACCTCGACAACAACCTGGCGACGTTCGAGACCTTCCCTTCGAACCGGCTGATTCGCATCGTCGTCACCGCCTCGGTGCTCGACACCGAAGGCCACCTGCTCGAACAGGAGATCTGCAGTGCCACGACGGTGGGCGCCGATCCGAATCCGCCGCAGGTGCTCGGCTTCACCTCCTTGCCGTCGATCAACCCGGGCAACAACCAGACGGGCATCGATCCGACCACGACGGTCACGGTCCGGTTCAACAAGCCGGTGCAGCCGGGCGACGTCGGCTCGTTCTTCAACCCGCAGCAACTGACGCCGCCGTCCGGTGGCTTGGTGCTGTCGGTGACCGCCGCCGCGGCGACGTTCCAGATCATCTACCACGCCGATCCGTTCAACTACGGCGACCTCTGCAACTACATCGTGACCCCGGCCTACAACCTGCCCGGTGAGTCGGTGGTGGACGTCAACGTGCAGAACACCGCGATCCGCGGTCTGACCGGCGACCTGATCGGGCTCGCGGTCAACTCGCAGTTCAGCACCGGGCAAGGGCCGGGCATCGTCAACGCGCCGGTCGCCCCCGAGGCGATCTACGTCGGCGTCGGCGGTTCGACCCCGGGCGTCGCGGTGATCGACCTCAACGGTGTCGGTCAGGGCACGGGCGATCTCGTGACCTCGCTGTTCAAGCAGGGCATCCAGCCCAACATCGGCACCAACGGCGTCGATCCGGCCCTCTCGGAAGGCCGCACGTCGCTCGATGCCGGTGGCGCGGGGGCCCTGTCCCTGGTGCGCGATACCACCCTCGACACGCTGCTGCTGCGCGAACCGCTGGTCGGCACGGTCGGCGATATCCACGTCGGTGCGCCGCTCGACCTGGTGTTCAACAACGAGAACATCAACGTCAACGCGACGCGCGCCAACCAGATGAACCCGCAGCTCGGCCAGCAGATGCCGGGCAACACGATCACGCAGCCGCCGCACCCGAATCCCCCGCGCCTCCGCTACCCGCCGCCGAACCCAGGCCGCGCGATCTTCGGTGAAGAGCCCACGGTCAACTCGAGCTCGGGTCCTCCCGGCAACATCCTCACGGGTGGCGTCGCGGCAGGTTGCGCCAACTCGCCGCTGAATCGCCTGGTCGCCGGCAACCCGTTCAACACCACCAGCGGTCAGTTCGGGCTCTTCGGTTCGGTGTTCATGGGCACGTTCTACGGCCCGCAGCGCCCGCCGCTGTCGCCGCCGCCGCCGCCGCCGTTCTGCCCCTACACGTCGCGCCAACAGGTAGGCCACTTCCTCTATGTGCTCGATCGCGACAACCGCCAGGTCCTGGTCGTCAACAGCAACCGGTTCACGGTGCTCGACACGATCCGTCTGACGGATCCGATCAGCATGGCGATGGCGCCGAACATGACCCACCTCGCGGTGTCGAACTTCTCGAGCGCGACGGTCAGCTTCATCGACATCGACCCGACGAGCCCGACGTTCCACCAGATCGTCGCCGAGACGCGCGTCGAGCGCGGTCCCACCGGCATCTGCTGGCAGCCCGACGGTGAGGACATCCTCGTCGTCAGCACCGACTCGAACTTCATGAGCATCATCCGCGCCAGCGACTTCACGGTCCGGCGCTCGGTGTCCGGCTTCTTGAACGCGCCGACCGAAGTCATCGCGACCGAACGCTATGTCGCCAACGGCTTCGCGCAGGGCGTCTACTACGCCTACATCCTCAACTCGAACGGCACGCTCGCCGTCTACGAATCGGGTCCGGACGGTGTCAACGGCATCGGCTTCAACGACGTCATCAGCACGATCCCGAACGCGACCTTCCCGCGGGCACGGGCGATGACCTACGACCCGTTGTCGACTGGCGGTGGCGTGTTGATCGGCCACGTCGATGACAACGGCCTCGGCCAGGTCTCGCGCCTGTCGATGACCAGCTCGCCGGTCGGCCAGTTGCCGCTCAACCCGAACTCGGGTGGCTTCATCCAGCCGCCGACGTTCCGCCAGAAGGAGTGGGCGGTCGTGCAGAAGTTCGGCGGCCTCAACGCCACGACGCCGGTCCGCGACCTGCTCAGCGGCAACTCGGTCATCGACCTCGCCCTCGACGAGATGACCAACTTCGGCGGTGCCTACGGTCAGGTGACGCAGTTCAACGGCTCGGCCGCGCAGACGCCCTACAACCACTCGGGCAAGCACACCGTGAAGGCAGTGGGTGGCGCCGTCGGCCCAGCGGTCCAGCCGAAGCTGATGTTCGCGGCGCTGTCGGACGTGGGCAAGGTCGACGTCTTCGAAGTGCAGAGCGGTCGCCGCATCCGCACGATCGACGTGCCCGGTGTCCGCGTCATCGGTACCTACTGGCGTCAGTGAGGGCCGCGCGTCTCTGCTGAGGTCGCCGCGACCGCGCCCGCCAACGAGAGACAGGTGTAGCGGCCGGCCCATGTGCCGGCCGCGCTCGTTGAAAGGCCACGTTGCCGCGAGCATCCGCCAAGGTCTCCCTCCAGAATGCAGCCATGCCCGAGGGGCCCGTCATCCAGCGCATGTTCGCCGAGGTTGCCAACGGCTACGACCGCGCCAATCGCGTGTTGTCGCTCGGCATCGACGTCCTTTGGCGCAGGCAGGCCGCAGCGATCGCGGACGTCAAACCCGGGGAGCGTGTGCTCGATGTTTGCGCCGGCACGGGCGATCTGTCGTTGCACCTCTCGCGTCTGGGTGCCAGCGTGATTGGCGCCGACTTTTGTGCGCCGATGCTCGTGCATGCGGAACGCAAAGCCACCGGCAAGCAGGGACGTCCGTACTTCGTCTGCGGCGATGCCATGGAGTTGCCATTCCGCAACGGCACCTTTGATCTGGCAACCGTCGCCTTCGGCATCCGCAACGTCGTTGACCCGGTGGCGGCCATGCGTGAGATGGCCCGCGTCGTGCGCCCATCCGGCCGCATCATCGTGCTGGAGTTTGCGCGTCCACGGGTGCCCGTCCTTGGCAGTCTGTATCTCCTGTACTTTCGCCATGTGTTGCCGCGGCTCGGCCGCTGGATTTCCGGTTCTGACAACGGCGCCTACCAGTATCTGCCTGACTCGGTGATGCAGTTTCCGGAGCGCGGCCATTTCACCGAACTGATGACTCGTGCGGGCCTCCGCTCTGCACGTTTCTCCATGCTGAGCGGCGGTATCGCCGCGGTCTATCGTGGCGAAGTCGAAAGCTGAACCGGCAACCCCTGTGCGTCGCGAAGCGCAGGGCTACTTCGCGTGGTCGCGCGACCCCGCCGTCGGCCTCTTCGCGGTGCTGCCGCTGTGGCTGTGCTACGAAGGCCTACGACTCTCGCTCGCCTCGTCCGAACGCAACTTGTCCGAGTGGCTGCTGCTGGACTTGATCGCTCGCCTCGGTCCGGTTGGCGCCGGCGCGTTGCGCATCGCGTTCGGCATCGCGGTGTTCTTGGCGATGAAGTCCGTCGTGCGCCGCGAGATCCCATGGGTGCACGTGACGCTGGTGGTCGTACTCGAGGGCACGGTCTACGGACTGATGCTCGGCCCACTCGCCGGCGCGCTCGCGGATCCAGCAACGCGACTCCTTGGTAGCTTCGAGTTCCACCAGCGGTTGCTGCAGGATCTCGTCGGTTCGCTGGGCGCGGGGATCTTCGAAGAGCTCGTGTTTCGCCTCGGCCTCATGTCCCTGTTGGTGTGGCTGTGGCTGCGCTCCACGGCGGTGTTCCGCATGCCAGCAGCGGTCGGGGGTCTTCTCGCAGTGGTGATCTCGGCAGTGCTGTTCTCGCTGCACCATCACCTTCGCGAGCCTTGGGATGAAGGCGTGTTCGTGTTCCGCGCGATGGCTGGTGTGCTGCTTGGGTTCCTGTTCTGGTTCCGCGGCTTCGGCGTCTGCGTCTACACGCACGCGATGTACGACGTCTACTACTTCCTCACGCACGACCCACAATGACGGAGATGCGGGCGTTCGCCATCGGCTTCTGCGGCGGTTCGGGAATCGCTTACGGCCTGCGTCTCGTGACGGTGTTGCTGCAAGCCGGACACACCGTGCACCTCGCCGCGACGGGCGCCGCGCTTCGGGTGATGCGGCACGAAGCGGGTCTCGACGTCGACCAACTGCGACCCGATCTGGCGGCCCTGTTCGAGGACTCGCTGCGCCAGCGGTTGATCGTTCACGACCTCGCCGCGGTAGAGGCGACGCCGAGTTCGGGTAGCGCCAAGCTCTCCGCGACCATTCTGATCCCGTGCAGCATGGGCACGCTTGCCCGTGTCGCGCACGGTTTCAGTAGCAACCTCGTCGAGCGAATGGCCGACGTTGCGATCAAGGAAGGTCGTCCCTTGGTTGTCGTCCCGCGCGAGACGCCGCTGTCCGTCATCCACCTCGAGAACATGCTCAAGCTTGCGCGGGCGGGAGCGATCATGTTGCCGGCGATGCCGGGCTACTATCACCGCCCGCAAACAGTGCAGGACCTCGTGGATTTCGTCGTCGGCAAAGTGCTCGACCGGCTCGGCGTCGAGCACACCCTGCAGCCGCGTTGGCGCACTCCGGCAGGCGATCGGCTTGCAGGAAATGGCGACCATCCTGCTGCCTCCGCATCGCCATGGGACGAAGAGGAAGAGCGTCCGTGAGCCTCCGCGACTACGCCTCGCTGATCAGGCTGTCGCACTCGATCTTTGCTCTGCCCTTCGCGCTGCTGGCATTGCTCGCAGCGAATCCGTCGCCGAGCGCAGCGACTCTGGCGCTATGCCTCGTCGCGGTAGTGGCGGCGCGCACTGCGGCGATGGCCTACAACCGCTATGTCGATCGCGACATCGACGCGCAGAATCCGCGAACGCAGAACCGGGAGATTCCGCGTCGCGCGATCACCCCGCGTCGGGCCCTTGCCTTCTCGGTGTTCAGCGGCGCTGTGTTTTTGGTCTGCTGCATTGGGCTCGGTCCCGTGTGCGCGAGGATGAGTGTTCCGGTGCTGCTCTGGCTCCTGCTGTACAGTCACACCAAGAAGTTCACGGTCTTCTGCCACCTGTGGCTCGGGGTCGCACTGGGGCTCGCACCGGCAGCGGCCTGGGTAGCGGCGCGCGGCGACTTCTCAGACTTCGGGACGCCGCTGCAGTTGGCCCTCGGCGTGGCCCTGTGGGTCGCTGGGTTTGACATCACCTACGCCTGCCAGGACGAGGCCTTCGATCGGAGCCACGGTTTGCGCTCGATCCCAGCCCGCTTTGGGATCTCCGTCAGCTTGTGGATGGCGCGCACTGTGCACCTGCTTGCCGTGGTCCTGTTCGCCGCCTTCG
>CAMBXM010000244.1 GCA_945871815.1 Singulisphaera sp. GP187 | reverse complement strand
GCAACGAAGTTGTTGGCGGCGGCATCCTTCGGATCCATGCCCAGCTTCTGTTGCACGCGCAGTGTGGACTTGTCCGAGAAGCAGAGTTCTTCGATCGTCAGCAGGTTGTTCAGGAAGGCCGCGACGTGCGGACGCAACGCTGGAGTCCGCTGGAAAAAATTGGCGCGATCGCCAACTCCAAGGGCCCGCAGGAAGTCCAGACTGACACCATTTTGGTCGTTGTAGGTCTGAGCGACGGACTCGCGAACCCACGTGCACCGCTCGAAGAGGCTCGGAATCTGCATGTCGCGCATCAACTCTTCAACTTCGTAGGCCTCCGTGACGCGAAACTCGTTGCGGTCAACGAAGCTCTCGACGATGCGGCGCCGAGCTTCCTGGCCGTAGCCGCAGGGCAGACCATCCGCAAAGTAGGCATGCAGCATCGCCTCCACGAGGTCGTTGGGCTTTGGCTCCGTGGGCGGCGGCACGTCCACGAGCGCGGCCTGCAGCTCGCCGAGCACCTGATTCCAGCTTGCCGCGTTTTGCGGAAGCGACTCGCGGGGATCCGGAGCCGATGGGGTTCCGACTGAGTCGGCGGGGTTGCGGTTCTTCTTCTTCGTGGGCACCCTGGCCTCCAAGATCTCGTCGGAACGCAGGAACCGTCGCTCTACAGGGACCGCATGGGGAGCACTTGGATCGCTCGCTCCTCCACGGTCCACTGCAGGCGCAACATCACTTCTTCTTCTTCGGGGCAGGCTTGCCCTTGGCGTCAACCACAGGCTTCGGCTTCGGCTTGCGCGGCACCTTCTTCTTTGGTGGCACCCAAGTCTTCGGCTTCGCCTTGCTCTTGCCGCGCACCGGCTTCTTGCGAACCGGCATTGCGATACCCGAGCGCTTGATCATGCTCGTCACGGTTTCCGAGGGCTGCGCACCGACCGAGAGCCAGTAGCTAATGCGCTCGGCATTCAGCTTCAGCTGCTCCTGCTCACGCGGCATCAACGGCAAGTAGTAACCGAGGGCTTCGATGATGCGGCCATCGCGCGGCGAGCGCGAGTCCGCAGCTACCAAGCGGTACGTCGGGAGGTTCAGGCGACCGAACCGTTTCATGCGAAGCTTGACGACCAAGGCGAAGAATCTCCGTGCAGACTACGGGGCGCGATCAGGAACGGCCGAGCCGTTCCTCGGTGCCAAACGCAGCACTCCGCTGCGAGAGCCACCGACGAAAGGGCGAAGGAGCAAACCAGATTGAGGTTGCCTTTGCCAGCCCTTTTTCCGAGTCGAAGCGCACTAGGCGTGATGCCGAAGGGCTGAGGCGCTGTCGCAGCACGATCAACGACGACGACCAGGAAGGCCAGGAAAGCCCTGCCCAGGGAAACCGCGCGGACCTGCCCCACCGGGGCGCTGACCGCCGAGCAGGCTTTCGAGATTGCCCAATCCACCGCCGCCCATGCCGCCGAGCCCACCTGGACCACCTAGCCCACCCTTGCCCAGCTTCTTCATCATGTCCTGCATCGCCTTGAACTGCTTGATGAGCGCATTCACGGCGTCGAGTGCATTGCCCGAGCCCGCAGCGATACGGCGCCGGCGGGGCAAGTCGATCAAATCTGGCTTCCGACGCTCTCGAGGCGTCATCGAAAGAATGACGGCCTCGATGCGCTTGAAATGCGCATCGTCGAAATCGACGTCTTTGAGCATCTGGCCAACGCCTGGCAACATGCCAAGGACCTTCTTCAACGGGCCGAGCTTGCGGATCATGTTCAACTGCTGGAGGAAGTCCTCGAAGGAGAACTGACCCTTCTGGAGCTTCTGTGCGGCTTTCGCAGCCTCCTTCTCGTCGATCACCTCCTGTGCCTTTTCGACGAGGCCGACGACGTCTCCCATACCCAGGATTCGACCCGCCATTCGCGGTGGATCGAACTCCTCTAGGTCATCGGGCTTCTCGCCGACGCCAGCGAAAAGGATCGGTCGACCCGTGACCTTGACGATCGACAGGGCCGCCCCGCCGCGCGCATCGCCATCGACCTTGGTCAGGATCAGCCCATGCAGCGGCAACCGGGTGTGGAACTCCTTGGCTGAGTTCACGGCGTCCTGCCCGAGCATCGCGTCGCAGACCAGCAAGACGCCATGCGGCTTGCATCGCGCATGGACTTCAGCCAACTCCGCCATCAACACTTCGTCGATGTGCAGCCGACCGGCAGTGTCAAGGATCACAACGTCGTGGCCGTGCTTCGTTGCGTGCTCGATGCCGCGACGACAGACCTCGGGAGGTCTGGCAGTTACCGGCTCCGCATAGACCGCAATGCCGAGTTGCTTGCCAAGGCTCTGTAACTGATCGACTGCGGCGGGACGCTGGAGATCCGCGGCGACGAGCAAGGGGTTCTTCTTCTTGTTCTTGCGCAGCCACAACGCGAGCTTGCCGCAAGTCGTTGTCTTGCCGCTCCCCTGAAGGCCGCACATCATCAACACCAGCGGCGGCGCATCGGCGACCGGCAACCCGGTCCGCTCCCCTCCCAGCAGCTCGGTCAAAGCGTCATGGAAGACCTTGATGAACTGCTGACCCGGGTTGACCGCCTTGATGACTTCCTGACCAAGGGCGCGTTGCTTGACGTCGACGATGAACTGCTTGGCAACTTGGTAGTTGACGTCGGCCTCGAGCAGCGCCTGCCGGACAGATCGAATGCCGTCTTCGACGTTCTGCTCGGTGAGCACCTTCTGGCCAGCAATGGCGCGATATGCGTTTCCAAGGGCATTGGCGAGCGAGTCGAACATGAGGGGCCCAGAATCGGCCGCGCACGAGCCCGGGTCAAGCGCACAGACTCGGTTCGAAGGCCCGCGGAAGACGCACCGGCTCTTTCACGTCCGAACTGCGACCGCGGCACCGCGGTTGCTACGCTCCGCCGACGTCGTCCGTTTCCCGCCTCAAGGTGTCCTCATGCCGATCCGTTCGCTCGCCGCATTCGTACTGCTCGTGCTGCTACCCAACGCCTGCTCCACTGCCACCGCCAAGGATGAAGAAGGCACCGCCTACCCAGCGCTCGTAGCCTCGATGCAGACGCTGCAGGACGAGCAGAAGCGGTTCACGGCCTCAAACCAGTTACCCCAGACCCTGGACTTCGACCGGAATGGGCGCGTGACGATCCGGCAGCTCTCCCTCGACGGATACCCAGGCAACACCTACGTCCGCGCCCGTTTCCACTACCAAAACAACACCGGGCGGCCGGTGCTGCGCGCCTTGATCTCGCTGGATGTGCTTGATGCCCGGGGCGAAATGGTAGCCAGCCAAGTCAGCGTCTGCATTTTCCCAACCCCCAGGGCAATCCACGACGGCACCTTTTTCGCCGACGAGTTGCGAACCCAGACTCATGGCGCCCACGAGATCTCTGGATGGACTTGGCGACTAACCTGCAAGGCCGA
The DNA here is from genome assembly GCA_945871815.1 of Singulisphaera sp. GP187. Classification (GTDB taxonomy): domain Bacteria; phylum Planctomycetota; class UBA1135; order UBA1135; family UBA2386; genus SXPK01. Next base: position 1,935 of record CAMBXM010000244.1, on the reverse strand, counting down.
GTTCATGGAATCAGAAGACGAGGCCACCGACGGCGGCTCGCGATGATGCGCTAAGCCGCGTTAGGCTGCGCGCATGACGACGATCGCGCCCACCCGATACCCGCGACGCCAGCGCAGTTTGAAGATCGTCTCTGTCGCGACGGGCTGCGCGATAGGCCTCCTCTGCGGCGAGATCGGCGCGCGGACCTTCGCTTGGCTGCGCGAGGCCAGCAAGCGGTCAGACTTCGAGCGAATGCGGACTGGCCCGTCCGCTCTACGCCTCGACCGCGAGGCGAAACTCGGCGAGATCGTCTGCCCGAGTGCGTTCGACGACGTCATCTACGAGTTGATCCCCAGCTGCAGTGCACTGTTCCAAGGAGTTCCGTGCAGCTTCAACGCCGACGGTTACCGAGGTCCGCCGCTACCTGCCCGCAAGCGCGAGCCCGGCAGCCTGCGAATCGTCGGCCTCGGTGACTCGGTCATGTTCGGCTGGGGAATCGACGAGCCCGACTGCTTCCTGCGGCGCATCGAGAGGACACTTCGTGCACGCATGCCGGAGCGACTCGTCGAAGTCGTGAACACAGGTGTGCCGGGCTACAACACCGCGATGGAAGTGGCCGCCTTCGAGCACAAGACGCTGTCGCTGCGGCCGGACGTGATACTCATCGATTGGGTAGGCAACGACGCCGACCTGCCCAACCTTGTCGCCACTGACAGCAGTCCGTTCGATCTGTCGCGTTCGTTCCTCTACGACCTCACACGCAAAGCGCTCGGCTGGCGCACCCAGTGGCAGACGGGACCACTGCAGGAGGCTCCTTTCACGGGCGAACACTACGAACGCGACCCCGCACGCGTGCCGACCGCTTACCGGGGAATGGTCGGCGAGGCGGGCGTCGAGCGCGCCCTCCGGCGGCTGGCGGAACTCGCCGAACAACATGGCTTCCGCGTCGTCGTCACCAGTCACTACGGCGTTCCCGAGTTCGTCCGCCAGTGCTGCCAGAAGCATCAGTGGCCGGTACTCGACAGTGTCGACCAAGTCCACGCCGCACTGCGTGAACGCGGTCTCGAGCCGGCGGACTATCGCCGTAGCGACCTCGTGCTCGGGCCGGAAGATCCGCACCCGAGCGCCCGAGCCCATGCCATGTATGCGGAGCGGCTGGCGAACTTTCTACAGCAGTTAGGCTGGCTCGCCCCGGCTGCGATCAACCCTCGCTGATGCGTTCGATGTCGGCGCCGATGCGCTGCAGTTTCTGCTCGATCCGCTCGTAGCCTCGATCGATGTGGTAGACCCGTCGCACGTCCGTATGGCCGTTGGCGACAAGGCCCGCAAGGACGAGGCTCGCCGACGCCCTGAGGTCACTCGCCATCACGGGAGCACCACGCAGATTGGTGGTACCCTCGATGATGGCGCTTGGTCCTTCGCGACGAATGCGCGCACCCAGGCGCTGAAGTTCGGCCGCGTGTATAAAGCGCTCGGGGTAGATCTTCTCGGTAATCACCGAGACACCTTCCGCGGTCGCCATCAGCGCCATGAACTGCGCCTGCAGGTCCGTTGGGAATCCAGGATAGGGCATCGTCGTGATGTCAACGGCCTTGAGACGTCCAGCGGCCGTTGGGCGATTGCGCACGAAGTCCTTGCCGATCTCGATGTCGGCACCGGCAGCGCGCATGCGATCGATCACCGCCAGCAAGTGCATCGGATTGGCATTCTCGACCTTCACGTCGCTGTTGGTGAGGATCGCACCACAGAGAAACGTGCCAGCTTCGATCCGATCGGGAATCATCGACCACTCACAACCGTGTAGCGCGTCGACGCCTTCGATCTCGAGCAGGTGCCCACCGATGCCCTTGATGCGCGCACCGCAGGCATTGAGGAAGTGGCACAGGTCTTCGACCTCTGGCTCCATCGCCGCCGACTCGAGCCAAGTCGTACCCTTGGCCAACGTTGCCGCCATC
>CAMBXM010000243.1 GCA_945871815.1 Singulisphaera sp. GP187 | reverse complement strand
ACCACGGCAGACATCGCAGCGATCAGCAGTTCACGCATCATCCCGTGTTTCGGCCTCGATCGACCCGCAGCATAACTCACAGGCCAGCAGAAGTGCCGCTGGCTGCTCGCGGGCTCACGGCACGAACATGCAGTTCTTGCCCAGCATTCGTACCGACGCGCCCGAACTGGTAGCGGAACTTGCGATCGCACCGAAGCCAGCTAGCGCGACCGCACGGCTCCCGGTCTGTGCCGACGACAGGTCTGCATCCGTTGGCGCGCCGGCGAGGACCAGCACTTCCACCGACCAGTCCGTGGAACGAGCGAGGTCGAGGAGGGCGGTGCGGCCGTCCTCCGCGCGCTCGTAGCTGTGCAGTTCGAAGCCGGTGCTGCGCAGCGCGCTGCGGCAACTCTCGGATGCCTCCGTGGGAACGAGGCAAATGGCATGCAGGACTTCGTCGCCCGCGGCCAGCTCGCCGCGGAGTTTGCGGAAGGCGAGTTCGCCTCCCTGACTTCGTACTTGCGCCATGAGCACGCCGAGGTCCACGAGCAAACCGATGCGCTTTTGCGGAGCGGGCGGCGGCATCGTGGGAGCTGGACGGCCACCGCGGTGCACGGGGAGTGCCGGGCGCGGTTGTTGGCCGTAGTCCTCGTCCTCGTCGCGGAAAGGGCGGGCATCGCGCCCATCTCGGCGCGGGCCGCGGTCGTGATGCGGTCCGTGGGTGCGACCGCGATCGCGGCCATGCTCGCGTGGCTGCTCGCGCCCTGGTGGCGTTTGCGCATCGCGCGGAGCTTGGCTTCTCGGTGCTGCGGACTCGCTGGCAGGAGCACTGGTCGATGGGCCGCGTGTCGGCCGGATCGCGTCGAGAGTGTCTGTTGGATCTGCTGGAGCTGCGCTCGTGTCGTGCGCGCTGTGGGGTGCGCGTTCGTCCTCTTGGCGGCTCGCGCCGCGGCGGCCGCGCCGGCCGTGGCGGTTTGCACCGCGGTCCTCGCTGCGGGGAGGCTCGGAATCGAGCGGGTGATCGTCCCTGCTGGCCTCGTCGTCGCGGCTTGTGGTGCGGTCGTCGGTGGCTGGCGTTGGCGTTGGATCCGAGTTCCAGCTCGGTGTCTTCGGCCAAGTCGGTGCCGCGGGCCTGCTGGTCGCCGTCGAGTCGGTCGGTCCAGCTTTTGGTTCTGGTGTCGGCTCGCGCTCCGGGGCTCGCGTCGCGGCCTCGTTGCGCCGCGTGCGCCGCGGGGCTTGCTGGGGCTTCTGGTCCGTGGACTCAGGTTCGGTCGGGGCCAACGGCGTGACTGGTGGTTCGGCCGCGGCCGCGTTGGCTTTCGCCGAAGCTGTCTTCGACGGGAACACGACATCCTCGGCATCGGCGTGGATGCGACGGGGTCGGCGGGTGGGAGCTCGGGTCGCCGGTCCAGGTGCGGCGGCGCTCGCCGGGGGCGCAGAGGGCTCAGGCGGTGAGGCCGGTTTGACCTCGGTCAAGGGTGTGGCTGCGGTCGCGTCGGCGGGTTTGCGCGTGCGGCGGCGCGGCGGCTTGCGCGGCGGCTCGTCGTCGAAGATGTCGGCCCCGAATTGGCTCATGAACAACGGATCCTAGCTGCCGGTCTGCATCGGGTCCGTAGCGAAGTCATGCAAAAGACAGCTAGGCTACGTCGCAGTTTTCTGACTGCAGGCTTGTCGCCGATGGGTCGGGCGGGTTGCATCTCGCCTCCCTCCGCAGCCCTCCGACCCCATTCGAGGATCCCCCTTGAACGCTCGCAAAGCTCTCCTCGCAGTCACCTTGACGCTGACCGCCACGCTGACTTCCTGCGGTTCCCTGCGTCGCGCCGGCAAGGATGCCTTCGTCGGCATCACTTCGCCCTTCCTGATCGTTTACGGCGGCGCCACTGACGGCTTCGACTCGGCGCGCTCGGTTCGTACCGGCCTCGATAGCGGCTCGGCGATGGAAGTGCTCGCCTTCCCGTTCACGTTCTTCTACCACGCGATCGAGCACTCGATTTACTGCGGTATCCACGTGCTGGATCTGCCGTTCACGCCGCTCTACGCGCTGACAGAACTGCCGCCGGCAAGCACTCCGGTCCAGCCGCTCGACTTCTACCAAGGCACTTGGTTCGACGTCGAACCGTCGGGAAGCGGGACGGATGCCACGAGCGGCGAGTCGCTGCCTCCTGGCTATAATCGATAGTCAGACGGCGATACTCAGACGGCGATGACGGAGTTGGCGCGGATCGGAATCGGCGCTGCTCCTCACCGCGCCAACCGCGGACCGCGCTGACGCGCGCTTGGTTCTCGAACTGGCCCGCGGCGGCGACGGCGGCAGACCTTCGGGTTGGGCGCCGTGCTGTTGGATTGGCGCCGCGACAGGTTGCCGCGACAGGTTGCCGCGACAGCAGTCATGTCGCGTAGCAGTCCTGGTCGGTGCGGCGCGGCACTCGTCTCTGACCGTGCGCACCGCGGTTCGGTCGCGAGATCGAGACTCAGCGGCGCTGCGCTGTAGTGGAGCGCAGTCGCTCGGCATAGATCGGCATGCGGTCGAGTAGCGCGAAGGCTCGCTCAGGAGTTGTCACGGCCGCGGTTTCGAGCGCCTGCTGCAACTGCCGCAACGTCTCTCGTTCGCCGCTGCTCAATTGGCGCTCGCGCTGCCAGCCCGCGAGATTTTCGCGCACTCGTTGCCATGCCGCCTTAGGGTCGCCAACCCAGGGTTGCGGCCGCCAGTTGGGGAAAGCGCGGCTGCGCAACGCGGCGGCGTCCTCGCTGCGGTCGGAGAGCTCGGCGCGGACGATCTCGTTGGCGCGGATGCGCTCGAGCACGCGCGACGCTTCGCTGGTCATTTGCGTCGCTCGGCCGCGAGCGCCTCGAAACAGCTCGGCCATCGCCGGGTCGGTCTGCTCGGCGGCAGCTTGCGCGGTCGCTTGGACCAGCGGTCGCAGTTGGGGGACTTCGGAACTGGCGAGAAACAGCTTCGCTGCTTGGAACTCACCTTGTCCGGCCGTGAGTTCTCGCTGCAGGGCCACTGCCAACGCCTCCTTGTCCTCGACCGCGGTCACCTGTTGGCCCAGAAGATCTTGCAGCGACTTGCCCTCGACCTCTGGACCGGCCTCCTCGATGCCGAGTCGGTGCAGTTCGGCGAGGCGCGCAGTCGCAACCAGGCGTTCGGTGACGAGGTTCTGACCGTCGCGCGCGATCTCGCGGTAGATCTTGGCCGCCCCGTGCACATCGAGGTCGAGGATCTCACGCAGCCACGCTGCGTGTAGTTGAGGGCCGGGCGTCTGGGCCACGCCGACTGCCGCGATCGACGACGCGGCGGCAATGACGAGGATCCAGTTCGAGCGGCAGCTCACGGCTTCCCTTCTGCCAGCGGCTTCGATTCGAAGCAGTAGCCGAGACCGTGCACCGTGACGACATGCACGGGTGCGTCCACGTCGCGCTCCACCTTCTTGCGCAAGCGAGCGATGTGGTTGTCGACGGTGCGGGTGGTTGGCAGATGCACGTAGCCCCAAACTTTGCGGAGGAGGTCCTGACGGCTCACGACCTCGCCGCGGCGGTCCACGAGCATCCGCAGGATCTCGGCCTCGTAGCGCGAGAGTTGGATCTCCTGACCGTCGCGGGTGACGGTGAACCGCTTGAAGTCGATGACGAGATCCTGGAACTGCAGCACCGGCGCCGCCTCCTCCACCTGGATCGTCGGTCGGCGGACCTGCGTACGACGAAGAACGGCGCGGATTCTCGCGGTCAGCTCGGACAACGTGAAGGGCTTCGTCAAGTAGTCGTCGGCGCCGAGTTCGAGCCCCTGCACTTTGTCGCGGTCCTGGCCCTTTGCCGACAGAATGATCACTGGTGTCCCATGGCCCGCGGCGCGGAGTTGGCGCAAGACCTCGATGCCAGGCAGGACAGGCAACATCAGATCGAGAAGGATCAGCGCGGGGTTCTCTTGCAGCGCCTTGCGCAGGCCTTGCTTGCCGTCCGCAGCCGTGTCGATCGAGTAGCCCTCGAGTTCGAGATTGTGCTGTAGTCCGGCGCGGAGATCCGGTTCGTCTTCGATCAAGAGAATGCGTGTGTCGTTCATGTCGAAGGAGACAGAAGGGGGAGTGTCAGTCGAAAGATGCAGCCGTGCCCGTCGCGCGGGAGCACGACGGCGGTACCGCCATGCGCGGTCGCAAAGTGCCGGACGAGGCTGAGGCCGAGGCCGGCGCCACGGACTTCGCCGGCGTTGCTGGCTCGATAGAAGCTGTCGAACACGGCCTCTCGCTCGTTCGACGGAATGCCGCGACCGCGGTCCTGGACGTCGATCTCGGCGTTGTTGTCGCGGCGGCGCAGCTCGATGCGGATCTCGGCGCCGGGTTCGTCCTCGCGCGCGTACTTGACCGCGTTCTCGAGGAGGTTCAACACGACGCTTCCCAGCGCCGCTCGATCCACCGAGGCGAGGATGCCGGCCGGCAGGTCGGTGGTCAACGACGCCCCTTTGCTCTGAAGGTGCGGTTGGTAGGTGTCGGTGACCTCGTGGATCACATCCGAGAGATCGGACTCGCGGCGCTCGTACACCATAGTTCCGGCCTCCTGGCGCGAGAAGTCCAGGATGCGCTGGATCATCGTCGTGAGGCGTCCGGCCTCGCGTACGATCACGGTGCCGAAGTGTGCCGCTTGATCGCTATCGCGCGCGCGTTTCAGCGCCAGCGTCTCGCCGTACAGGCTGATCAGCGACAGCGGGGTCTTGAGTTCGTGGCTCACCCGAGAGACGAGGTCCACTTTGAGCGATAGCAGTTCGGATTCGCGCGAGACCGAACGCCACAACCAGATGGCGCCGATCAGCGCGAGCAAGAACGAACCTCCGAGCAGCAGTGCTGCGCTCCGCTTCGCTTCGCCGATGTTCTGCAGATAGCGATCGACATCGGCCGGAAACGCTCGTAGCACCATGCCGTGCGTCGCGAGCGCCGGCGGCACATAGTCGTTTGGGGCGTGAGGGGCGCCGATCACCGGCTGGTCGTCGCTGTCGGCGATGGCCAACACGAACGAACCATCTCCGTGCACGAAGGGTTCGATCGCGCTGGCGAGCATCTGTCCAAGGTCGAGGCGCAGTCCGATCCACGCGGCTCGCTCCTGCTGGCTCTCGGTGGCGCGCCGCAGTAGCAGCAGGGAACTCGGATTGCCGGCCGTGATGACCGGTCGCAAGCTCAGGGTGTCGTTGCTGGCCGCAAGGTCGGGCGAGAGGCGAAGTCGACGGCGAACGGTTTCGCGCAGCAGTCGGTCGTAGTCCGTCGCGAAGGCGCGCGCGTGCAGGTGGATACCGGCCTCAGTCCAGAGATCGGTTGCTGCCGTCCGATGCGTCTCCGGAGCACCGGCAAGCAGCCGGTCGGCAACTGCGT
>CAMBXM010000242.1 GCA_945871815.1 Singulisphaera sp. GP187 | reverse complement strand
GTCTACAGCGGTGCTGCCGCTGCGTTTGGTGAGGCGCAAGCCGGAGAACCGGTCGAGCTGCAGCGAGACCTCGACTTCTTGCTGCTGCACGAACGCGAGCGTGCGACGTTCTTGGCTGCAGCGGAGCGCAATCGCGAACAGGTGGCACGGTTGCATGCGGCGTTGCAGTGGTTGCCTCAGATTGGCGATCCGAACGCCTCGGCGGCGGCGAAGAACGACGGCGAGCTGGCGGTGACGATTGCGTGGATCACCGATCGCGAGCGCGTGCGCACGCTGACTTCGGCGGAGGCCTTCCGGGTCATGGAGTTGCCCGGCATCCTCGCCGGCGAAGGCGATGTGCGGCTGCTCCGTCGCGTAGCCTGGTGGGTGTGCGACCTGGTCTCGGCGCATCCGGTCGATCGGTGGTTGATCCAGCAGCGCATTCCTGTCTCGCGTCGGGGTGCGCGTCGATTGCGTGCCGCGTGGTTGCGCGACAGTGGCGTCCGCGCCGTCATCCAGGCGTGGAACGAACTCGATCCCGGCGCTGACCCGGTGGCCGTAGCTGCCGGGCGCTTCCGCGAGATCTGGCGCCAGGGTGCCGAAGTGCGCCGCCAGTTGGTCTCGTTGCGCGCCATTCAGTCGTTGTCGGTGCTGGACATTCGCAACTACCGAGCCCTCGTGTTCGACCTCGGGGCCTACGCCGAAGATGGCGAGGATCCGTCACTTGCCCGCAATCTGCCGTGACCAAGCAGCCGCGGCAGTGGGAAAGGAGCGATCAGAGCGGCGGTATCGGCAGCGTCGTTCTTGGTGCGGCTGCCACGCCGGTCCGCCACGCCTGCAGTTCCTCGAACGTCGCGTGAGGTGCCAGACGCGCGACCTTCGAGAGCAGCAGGCGCGCGTGTCCCGATGTCTCGCGCAGTTCCTCGTCCGGGTCCTCGTCGGCACTCGCGAGCACGAGCATCTCGTCGAGACCGGCGACATCGCCCGCTGCGATCCGGAGTCGTGCGAGGTGGTACTGGAGGATCGGCGCGAAAGCCGCGGTCTGAGTCGGGATCCCGTCGCGAGCGCCGACCAGTTCGAGGCAGTAGAGGGCGCGCGCGCGGCGCGGCACGGAATCGGTGCCCAGCGCTACTTCCCAGAGCGCAGTCCGGATCTTCGGCGACTCGGCGTAGCGCTTCAGTGCCGGAGCCAGTCGATCGATACCGGCCGCATCGGCGATGTCGATGCGGTCGAGCAGCGCAGCGAGGCCCTGTTCGCTCGGCGGCACGCGACCGAGCAACGCAGCAATCGCTGCATCGTCCGGGAAGTCGTCGACGAGGGCGAGGAGTGTCGGGACGTGTTCCTCGGCGAGTTCGAGCGGCATGGCGGCGAAGGCCAGCTGTCGCACCTTGCGCTCTTCGGAGCGTAGGGTCGAGAGTAGCGACCCCGTGAGTTCGAGTGGCAGGGCTGCGCGGGCCAGAACCATCTTCAGCGCCGCCTCGACGATCTGAGGTTCGTCGTTGTCGAGCATGGCTTCGAGCTCGCTGGCCGGCCATGGCTCGAGTGTGTCGATGGCCAGCAGGGCGGCGACGCGGGCCGCGCCCTTGGTCTGCGGCAGAGCGTTCTGCAGCGCATCGATCGAACCTTCGACCGGCAGATCCGCAGCGAGGGCCGCAGCGCCCGGGAACAGCGCGTTCGCTGGCTGGCCGAGAACGGTGAGTGTGGCCGGACCGAGCGTGGCGATATGCAGGCGCGCGTGTTCGAGCAGCATGCGATGTTGACCTGGCACGAGGCAGGTGCGGCGTCGATCGAGCACTGCGCGCAGCTGTCGAATGGCCGAGGGCTCGTTGGTTGCGAGCGCTGCTTTCGGCTGGCGCTGCGTCTCGCGCAGCAGCGTCACCCCGGCCGTGGCCATGGCGAGCAAGGCGATGCCGAACCCGGCGCGACGCGTCCACCGTTCGCGCGCGTAGCGAGCCGCCCTGAGTCTGGTGGTTGCCGTGCGCATTTCAGTTGTTGGTCGAGATCTCTTGCCAGCCGTTGAACGCCACGTAGCGGCCGGTGAGGTTGGCGGCGAGGATCGTGCCCGCCTCCGAGTAGCGCAGGTCGACATTGCCGGTCATCGTCAGTTGGGGGCTCGCCGGTCCCGCGAGCACGCCACCGTGGACCTGAACGTTGCCCGTCGCTGCTTCGACGGTGCCGGTGCAGACGATGACTCCGTACCAGCGAAATGTTCCTGCCATGCGCAGAGTCCCGTTCACGACCAACAGGCCATATCCCGTCGAGTTGCCCTGGATGCGGACGTCGCCTTCACGGTAGGCGATCACCGGCGAGGTCGAGGTTCCGTAGTTCACCGAGCTGACGGTCAAGTTGGTGATGACGACGCTGGCGCTGTTGCGCGCGAAGTCGACGATCTGCTGCACGTCGATTGGAGCTGCTACGCCGATGCTCGGTGTTACGCCGACTCCCGTCACCTTGGTCCGTTCGGCACCGACGAGTTGTGCATTGAGTTGCGCCAGAGTTCCGGGTGGCGTCATTGCCATACCGAAAGTGTTCCCCGAGCCCACCAGGGTGCCGTTCAGCGCGTAGTTGTTGCCTCGGGCAATGCCGCTGCCACTGACGGTGATGACGGATGCGGGGTTCGTGATCGTGACCGCGGCTTCGAGCTCTGGCAGATACGACGAGAACCCCAGGTAGGCCGCGACGCGGCGCTGGTTGGTTTGCGTGTTTCCTGTGCACGTCACGCGGAACACATCCTCGTCCGCCTCATCGACCGCGCCGTCGCCGTCGTTGTCGAGGCTATCGCCTTTCAGGTAGACACAGTTGACGGTGAAGGTGCTGCCCCCGGTGAGGCTGCCCGAAAACGTGTACTGCCGACCGACGCCGGCGACCAGGGTGCCGCGGCGCGCCTCGTTGAGCGCGTAGTCGATGCCCGACTCGGCCGCGAACATCGCCTGCTCTTCGCGAATCTCGAGCCCGAGTCGCTGGTTGCGCTCGGTCATGGTCTGCAGGTAGCTGCCGATCACCAAGATCATCGGCACGAGCACGAGGACCAGAGCGATCGTCGCGAAGCCTGCCTCGTTCTCGCGTACGTTGCGTGCTTGCATGATGTCGGACCTCAGTTGTTGCGGAGGAAGAGCGTCTCGCGCGCGGTGAAGCGTTGCACCGATCCGTCGCGCGGCCGCGCGGCCGATCGCAGTTCGATCGTGAGCAGTCGACCGGTCAGCGTGAACGTCGCAGCTTCGACGTTGTTGGCCATCGCGACGGGGATGCCGTCGTAGTCCATGATCAGTCGGGCTTCGTCGATGATCCCGTCGCCGTCGTCGTCGAGGTCGTTGTCGGTCTCGCCGTTCTCGAGCTGCAAGCGGAGGCTTCGGGCATCAGTGAGCAGCGCGGCGTTGAGCGATAGTTCGCCTGTGGCCGAGCGGAACTGGATCGACGGGCGTGGGTCGCCGTCGATGGGCTCCATCCACTCGTCCGCAGCGGTCGCGTAGAGCGGAACGTCGGCGGCGGTTGACATCACGCGGTAGCTCGAGATCGAGCACGGACGCATGACCTGGCTGACCCGCACGATCGAACGCTGGAGCGATTCCATCGCCACAGCGACCTTGTCGTCGAGGTTGAGGCTCGTCGTGGCGGCGCCGAGACAGGACGTGACCGCCGCCAGCACCATGGAAAGGAGCGAGGCGACGAGCATCAGTTCGACGAGAGTGAAGCCGGATTGACGGTTCATCGCCGTTCTCCCATCAACGTCTGCATGGAGAAGTCGCCGCCGCGCGTGGCGCCGCGCCAGCGAACGCGGGCCGTCACGACGTAGAGTGCGTTGTTGACCTGCGACCTTGCGTGTGCCGTGACCGTCAACTGACCTGGCAGGCCGTCGGCATCGCCTTCGATCGGGGTCAGGCCCGTTGTCTGGCCGTTCTGTCCCGGGATTTCGAAGCCCTAGCCGTTCAACGTCGGCAGGGTCGCCATGTCGGCGTCACGCAGCGTCTCGAGCGTATTGCGACAGGCAGACATCGCGAGAATCAGTTCCCCGTGCATTCGCCGCTGCGCTTGGTGCTGGGCGACGCCGGTCATCGCGCCGCCGATCAAGAGCACGGCGATGACCATGCCGGTCAGCAGTTCGACGAGAGATACGCCGCTTTGCCTCGGAGCAGTTCCGGTGCTCGGCGACTCGAGAGCATCTGCAAGTGTGAGGATCGGCATGGGCGCGCGGATCACCCTTTGATCGACCATAAGTTTTCATGACTGAAGATTGGAACCCACCCGATCTCGTTACGAGAGCCCCAGGCAACTCCGTTCAAGCTGGGTTCGTGGTCTCTCGCAGCAACTCGGCGACCAGCACCCCGCCGACAATCAGGCCACCACCGATCCACTGGGCCGTGCCGAGCCGATCGCCCATGAGGCCCATGCCGCCAAGGGCTCCGAACAGCGGTTGGGTCGCAAAGATCACTGCTACCTGGGTGGCCTTGATGCGCGGCTGCACCCGGCTCTGGACGACGATGGCGAGCGCGAGCGCGAACACGGCGAGGTAGACGATGCACCCGGCGATGCTGGGGTCTAGTGCGTACTCCAGCACCGGCGCGAGGCCACCCTGGAACGGCAGGAACGCGGCGGTTCCGAGCGCGACGGTCACGAGTTGCCACCAGCAATAAACCGTCTCGCGCCCGTTCCGCGACCACTTCGACATCATCAGGATGTGGCACGCGAAGCTGACTGAGGCAGCGATCAGCAGCATCACGCCGAGCATCGAGTCCTTGCCGGCTTGGTCGCGTCCTGCGTCGGGCCAGCTCATGAGCACGAGGCCCACGACTCCAAGCAGCAAACCAAGCACTGTGGCGCGGTGCAGTCGTTCGCGGAAGACGAGGACGCCACCGAGCGCGACCAGCAGCGTGATCAGACCGGACAAGAACCCCGCCATGGACGCGGTGGTCTGTTGCATACCGAGCGTCTGCAGTACGTAGCCGAGCAGCAGCGAGAGGCCGGTGGCGATGCCGCGCTTGGCCTCGGACACGAGGGCATCGCGCCGGTGGACGACGAACGGGGCCAGCACGGCGACGGCGAGCCAGAACCGAGCCGTCATCATTGCGAACGGCGGCATGCCGCGATCGAGGACATACTTGACCGCCGAGTAGCTGATGCCCCAGACCAGGTTCATCGACAGCAGCCAGAGCTGCGGGGCGAACGACGGCGATCTAGGCGGCATGCGGGGCGGGGAGCATAGCATCGGGCCGCACAGATGCCCGCGCAGCTCAGCGACCGCCGCGAGCGGGGCCGCCGTTCTGCGGCGCGTCGTTGGGATTCTGGAACTCGTAGGCCGGCAGCTTCAGCAGCTCTGGATCGACGTCCTTGAGTGCCGTGAGGAGCTGTTCGAGCTGGTCGTCGAGCTTCGCGTTCTTC
>CAMBXM010000241.1 GCA_945871815.1 Singulisphaera sp. GP187 | reverse complement strand
GCGCACATCGGGCAAGGCGCTCTCATCGCGCACGAAGGTGAAGGCACCATCGTTGCGATAGAGGCGGTCGCGCAACCACGGCGACCCGGCGGGCGCCTCAACTCCGCCGCTACAGACCAGAAGGTCCTGGTCGCCGTCGGCGTCGTAGTCCAACCAGAGGATCCCGAGGTCTTCGCATTCCGCATCCTGGCGCCAAGGGCCCGCGACCTCGACGAAGTGCCCAGCATCATTGCGCAGCATCGCCCCGGCCTGACCGGCGGCGCCACCGACGAACAGGTCGTCGTCACCGTCGCCATCGGCATCGCCGAACGCGAGACCGGGCCCCAGCTTCGACAGTTGCTGCGGCAGCAAGAACTGGGCTTCGAAGTCGTCGAACGGCCGTTCCTGGTGGCGGCGCTGCGGGCCGTCGCTGCGTTCTTCGAACATCGGTTCGGGGGCGGTATCGATGGCGATCGTGGCTGCCGCGGAGAGGCGCGGTTCGCGGATCGTGTATTCGTGACCGGTAGCAAGATCCGCGAAGACCTGAACGGAACCAGAGGGCCAGCGCACGATCGCTTGGCGGATGCGCAAAGCCGAGCCAACACCGAAGCACACGCGCGCTTCTTGTCCGGACAGGTAGCCGCGGGCGAGCCAGTTCTCGCGCATCTGCGCACCACCTTCGGTGACGATATCGATGCGGGCGCCGATGCCCTGCGTGTTGGCCTCGCCGCCGACCAGCACGAACGCGATTGCGTTGCCGTCGGTGGTGGTGTTCTCGTAGAGCCCGGCTTCTTGGTTGAAGTCGTTGGTCACTACGTCGAGGTCGCCGTCGCGATCGAGGTCGCACAACACCGCACCGTGGCTGACCGAAGCAACGTCGAGACCCCAGGCCGCACCGGTCCGCTCGAACTTCAGGTCGCCAGCGTTGCGCAGCGCGAGGTTCTTCTCCGCCACGCCTTGTACGCTGCGAATCAGGTCAAGGGCTTCTCGCTGCTTGCCGGCTTGCCACAGTGCCTGTTTCTGCAGCTCGAGGTCGGGGTCCATGTCGAACCGTGCGATGCCATTCGTGCAGAAGAGATCGAGCCGGCCATCATTGTCGAGATCGCCAAAGAGCGTGCTCCAGGTCCAATCGGTACTGGCGACCCCAGCAAGGAAGGCGGCCTCCTGGAAGCGCTTCGTTCCGGTGTTGAGTAGGAGCGCATTGCGCATGTACTGCTGCGGCTCGCCGTGAATCAGGAAGTCCCGTTGCGCGTTCATGTCGCCCATCAGGATCTTGGCCATGCGGTGCGTCGTGGCACTCATGTCGGCGACGAAGAAGTCGGGGCGCAGATCGCCGTCGACATCGCCGCTATCGGTCCCCATGCCGTAGTACGCCGTGTGCGGCAGCAACTCGCGAGTCACGTCGCGGAACCCGCCGTTGCCTTCGTTGTGCCACAGTATGTCAGGGCTCTCGAGGTCGTTCGCGACGTAGAGATCCGGCCGGCCGTCGCGATCGTAGTCACACCATGTGGCCGACAACCCCATTCCATGATCGGCCATGCCTGCTGCGGCGGTCGCATCGACGAAGCGACCGCCGTCGTTCCGCAGCAAGCGATCCGGCTGGCCAGCCATGTAGACGCGGCCGTGGAACGCAAAGAAGTGCTCGCGCAACGACTCTGGCATCTTGAGGTCGATCGCCGTTTCCCCACGCTGCAACCGCTGGAACTGTGGGTCCGCCGTCGCGCGCAACGCCGGCACCATCTCGTCGGGCCGCCGCCGCGTGGACTTCGGTGGCGCGATGCCCTGCAGCACTTCGGGCACCAAACTCCAGCCGGCGTGCAGCGCGCGGTTGGTCGCCACGTAGACGTCAAGGTCACCGTCTTGATCGAAATCGCAAAACGCCGCCATCGTGCTGGCAGCGGCAACGTCGAGGCCAAAACGCGCGGCGCACTCTTCGAAGGTGCCATCGCCGCGATTGCGATAGAGCAGGTTCTTCGCCTCCATGTTGCAGACATAGAGATCCAGCCAGCCGTCGCCGTCGACGTCCGCGAACGTGGCGCCGGTGCCCCAGGCCTCGCCACCATCGACACCGCCGGCGCGCGCAGTGACGTCTTCGAATCGCAACGGCGACGACTGGCGAAACAGTCGGTTGGGGCCGTCCTGGCTAACCAGATACAGGTCCGGTAAGCCGTCGCGGTCGAAGTCGGCCACGGCCATACCGGCGCCGTTCGTCAGATACGTGAAGCAGTTCTCGGGGCGAAGTGAGTTCTGAAAGCGCAAGCCCGACTCCAGGCTCGCGATCTGGCGGAAACGCGGTCCGCTGCCAGGACGCGGCACCGCGAGCGGGCGACTTTCGATCTCCGGCTGTGCAACCGGGAACAACCACAGGGACGCGAGTGGCACCGCGCACAGCACCAGCAGCAACAGGAGCAACAGAGGCCGACTGGGTCGCGACGCGAACATTCACGGCATGCTAGCGCGGCACCTGCCCGCAACCTCTCCTCGCGTGCACACCTTCCTCGACATCAGTCTTTATCTCGGACGCAGTGTCGGCAGGATGCGGCGATGAACGCTCGAGTTGCAGCGCGATGGTGGGTGGGGGCTCTGGTGCAGACGCTACTGGTGGCGCAGGGCCCGCCCGATTGGCTCCTCGACACGGCGGCGTACCCGGCACGCGCAACGCGTTCGGAGGGGGAGCTCACCCTCGACAACGGCATTCTCCGTGTCTGCATTCGCCTCGAGCCCGACGCCGCAATCGTGAGCCTCGAACTCGGTCCCCAGCGCGAGCAACTGCTGCGGGCACCCGCACCGTTCGCGATCCTCGTCGTCGATGGCAAGGAATGCCGTGTCGGAGGTCTCATTGGTCCATCCAACCGCGCCTTTCTGATGTCCGAGTCGATCTCGTCGCTGACGGCCGACCCGACGGCGTTCCATTGCCGTGGTGTGGAGCTGTTACCGCTGCGCGAGCGCTTTCCCTGGCCCGAGGCGGCGCGCCGCCGAGCCACGAGCGTACCGGTCGCTTGGCCGCCGCGCGGTGCGCACGCGGTGCTTCACTTCGAGCCACCGGCCGGCGGCGAGACGGACCTCAGGGTCGACGTTCATGTCGAGCTCTACGACGGCCTGCCCCTCTACAGCCAGTGGTTCGAGGTGCACAACGTCGGCGCCTCGCCACACGAACTCGATCGGTTCACGGCACTTCAGTGGGCGATGGTCGAAGCCGAGTCTCGCGTCGAACCCGAACGCCTCGGGGTGCGCTTGCCCAGCGTCCATGTCGAGACCGACTTCGCCTTCCACGCGATGACGGGCGCCGATGGCAGCTCGCATTGCGTGCGTTGGCTTCCCGATCCGAGCTACGAGACGCAAGTCAACTACGAACGGAAGACCCGCTGCCGTCTCGAGGTCGGGCCGGACCTCGGTCCGGCGCAGACCATCGCCAAAGGGGGCTCGTGGGCCTCGTTCCGAACCTTCGTGCTGTGTCACGGCGAGGACCACGATCGCGACCGCGAGTCGCTGGCTCTTCGACGCATGTATCGCCAGTTGGCGCCATGGTGTCTCGAGAACCCACTGATGCTGCACCTGCGCACGGCCGAGCCGACGGCGGTGCGCACCGCAATCGAGCAGTGTGCCGCGGTCGGCTTCGAGATGGTCATCCTCAGCTTCGGCAGCGGCTTCGACATCGAGGATGACAGCGAAGAGAACCTTGCGCGCTGGCGCCAACTCGCGGACTACGCGCACAGCAACGGCGTGCAGATCGGCGGCTACTCGCTGTTGAGTAGTCGCAAGATCGAGCCGGAACTCGACAACTGCGTGAACCTGGAAACCGGCAAGCCTGGCGGTCAGGTGTTCGGCTACGCCCCAGCGCTCGCCAGTGCGTGGGGGCAGCGCTACTTCGCGAAGTTGCGGCGGTTCTTCGAGTACACCGGGTTCGACTTGTTGGAGCACGATGGCAGCTATCCCGGCGACGCTGACGCCATGGCGCGCCCGCCACTGCAAAAGGGCCATGCCGACTCGCAGTGGGTGCAGCATGCGATCCTCACGGACTTCTATCGCTGGTGCCGCGGCCGGGGCATCTATCTCAACGTGCCCGACTGGTACTTCTTCAACGGCAGCAACAAGACCGGCATGGGCTACCGCGAGACCAACTGGTCGTTGCCGCGCGAACAACAGGTTCTGCATGCCCGGCAGAATCTGTTCGACGGCACGCGCCACAAGACGCCATCGATGGGCTGGATGTTCGTGCCCCTCACCGAGTACCACGGCGGCGGCGACGCGGCGACCATCGAACCGCTGGCGCAGCACCACGAGCACTACGGCCGCATGCTCGCGAGCAATCTCGGCTACGGCGCGCAGGCGTGTTGGCGCGGCCCTCGGCTCTACGACACCGACGCGACCCGGGCGCTCGTCGCGCTCTGGGTGACGCGCTACCTCGAGCACCGACGAGTACTCGAGGCCGATGTCGTGCATGGTTCTTCGCGGCGGGCCGATGGACGCTGGCTCGACTGGGTTGTGCACGCGGACCCCGGCGGGCCAGAGCCTGGACTGCTCGCCGTTTGGAACCCAACCGCAGCCGACCTTGAAGCGGTACTGCCGCTGCGTCTTGCCACCACGGGTCTGCGCCAACGCGCGATGGTCCACGCGGTGGCTGTGGACCTCCCCGTTGCCGAGTTGGCGATCGATGGCATGGGTGGCGCGATGCTGCCCGTTCGGGTGGCCGCCGGCGACTGCCGCTGGTACGCGTTGCTGCCAGCCGCCCCGCGATAGCGAGGTCGCAGATTCCGGGGCACGGATTGCCCCGGCCGAGCAACCTTCCTGCGCGCCGCGGGTCACGCACGCCAACGCGGAAAAGTGTTTGGTGTCCGTAAGGGTCCGACGCTATAGTCCGCCGCCATCAAAACCTACGCATCACATTCCCCAGGGAGGACGCGATGAAGCCCCAGAACACGAAAGACGCCGGTAAGGCGGAGAGCTCACGGAAATCGGCCAGCAATGAGGCGCTCGAAGACGCCATTCTCTCGATCCAGAAGAGCTACGGTGAAGGCTCGATCATGCGGATGGGCGATTCGACGCCACCGCCGATCGACGGGATCTCGACTGGCAGTTTGGGTCTCGATCTTGCCATCGGTGGCAAGGGTCTGCCGCGCGGCCGTGTGATCGAGGTCTTCGGTCCAGAATCTTCGGGCAAGACGACCTTGACCCTCCACGTCGTCGCCAACGCCCAGCGCTCCGGCGGCGTCTGCGCCTTCATCGACGCCGAGCATGCGCTCGATCCACAGTATGCCCGCCGCCTCGGCGTCGACCTCGATGCGCTATTGATCTCGCAGCCGGACCACGGTGAGCAGGCGCTCGACATCTGTGAAACCTTGGCGCGCTCGGGCGCAATCGACGTCATCGTCATCGACTCGGTAGCGGCCCTGGTGCCGAAGGCCGAAATCGAAGGGGAGATGGGCGACACCTTCGTC
>CAMBXM010000240.1 GCA_945871815.1 Singulisphaera sp. GP187 | reverse complement strand
GCCGGGTGCTGTGGTCGAAGGCTTCGTGTTCACCACCGCCGACTACGGCACCAAGGAGGTGAAGATCCGGCTCCTGGGCGGCGGTGCTACCGCAGAAGAAGCCTGCAGCGTCGACTTCGACTTCTCGATCCCGGTCGACGGGCTCACGGCCGATCACCATCGCCGCGATCTCGAGGCGATATCCTCCGCCGAGAAGCCGGTCCATTTGGATCGCGCCCGACTGCTGGCCGCGATCGAAGCGATGCCGCGGGTGACGACCAACGCGCGCGGCACCGGCACCGGCGATCCGCTGAACCTCGTGATCGTCGGCGATGCCGATCGCATCCTGTCGGCCTTCGCCGGTCGATGGGACGAGACCGAGAGCATCACGTTCGCCTCGTGCCGCAAGACGGCCCGCGCCTTCCTGCTCGGGACCGAGTACCGCTACTCGCCGGTCAGCCCGCTCTACCTGTTCTCTCGCAGTCAGGATCTCGCGTTACAACGCATCCGTCGTTCGATCCACGAACGGTTGCACCTTCGCTTGTGGCTGTCGCCGCTCCGGTTCGAGGGCCAACCGGTCTTCGTCGGCCAAGTCAGCCGCGACATCGGCGTTCGCTTCACGCACCGCACCTGGACGCTGACAACGCACGCGATCGACGCCGACGTCGACGAGGCCCGCGACTACGTGATGGAGGATCTGTTCGGGGCCGAGCGCATTCGTGGCGCTGGCTACGTAGGCGGCGTCGGCGCCTGCGACCGCGCCCACGCGCGGCACAACCTGTGTGGCGATCCGTGGTTCACCGACGGCAAGCGCGCCGTGATCGTGTTGTCGGAGAAGCGCGTGGAGCCGGGCTTCTTGAAGTGGGAGTGAGTCCGAAGGACACGCCGATCAGAGCGCCGGACCTGCGCTCAGGAATCTGCTGGTTGCTCCGCGGTCGAAGCGTGCTGACTTCGGGCTATGACTTCGTGCTCGGCCTCCGCAACGACACTTGGGAGTACGACGGGATCACGTGGCAACAGCGCGCGACTGCGATCGTCCCGGGACCGCGCTATGAACACGCCGCTGCATTCGATGCGGCCCGCGGTCGGATGATCGTCTTCGGCGGCAGCACCGCAGGTCTGGTCGCGACCAGTGAGACCTGGGGCTACGGGCCGGTGAGCCCGGCCGAATGGACGCCGTACGGCAGCGGTTGCGCGGGAACTTCGGGCACGCCCGTTCTCGACGCGGTCGGCGCGAGTCTGCCGTGGATCGGCACCACGATGTCGATGGAAGTGCGCGGTGTGCCGACCGGAAGCCTCGCGCTGCCGTGGTACGGGTTCTCGCGGCTCTCGTGGCTCGGTGCACCGCTGCCGGCGGAGCTGTCGGCGTTCGGCATGCCTTCGTGTTCGATCCACGCAGCGCCGGATGCGACGTTCCTGGCCATCGGCAGCAACGGCACGGCACCGTGGTCCTTGGCCATCCCGAACGATCCGGTGTTCCTCGGCGCGCGATTGTTCGTGCAGGCTGCGGTGCTCGACTCGGCGGCCAACGCGTTCGGCGCCACGTTGTCGAACGCGGCCGAGATGCGCATCGGCGGCAAGTAAGCAGCGACGTCAGTGGTCAGGCGGGGGGACCATCGCGGACGACCTCGTCGGCGGTGGCCTTGTTCGCAGTGCGTTGCACCGGGCCCGGATCGGTGGGAGCATGCGCGCATGTTCGAGCGCAGCAAGGGCCATCGATGGCAGCCGATCGCGGATCTGCCGGGCGAACTGCAGAGCCGCGGATTTCCGGAGCTGGACGCGCTGCTCGCGGTATTCGAGGCGCGTCGCGGAGAGATCGAAGGTGCCGGTGCGCTGCGTGAGTTCCAAGCTCGGATGATTCGCAGCTGGAGCATCGAGACCGGCATTCTCGAGAGCCTCTACACGTTGAGCGAGAGCGCGACGTTGACGATGCTCGAGCAAGGCTTCGACGCGGCGTTGTTGACGCACGGCGACACCAATGTCCGACCCGAGGACCTGGTCGCCATCCTTCGCGATCATCAGCAAGCGGCGGAAGGACTCTTCGGCTTCGTGCGCGGCGGGCGCCCGCTGTCGACTTCCTATGTCAGAGAACTCCATCAGAGCCTGGTGAGGCACCAGGACGTCTGCGATGCGAGGGACCCAAGGGGCATTCTGGTTCACGTCCCGTTGCTGAAAGGCGAGTGGAAGGTTCAACCGAACAACCCGGGTGACGCGAAGACCGGCGAGGTCTGGCACGAGTACTGTCCACCAGAGCAAGTCGCGTCGGAAATGGACCGTCTGATCGCGATGCATGCCCGCCACAGTGACGTTCACTACTTGGTGATGGCAGCGTGGCTGCACCACAGGTTCACCCAGATCCATCCGTTCCAGGATGGCAACGGTCGGGTCGCGAGAGCCTTGGCGTCGCTCGTCAGCATCCGTGCTCACGGATTTCCCGTGGTCGTGACCCGCGCCCAGCGAGATCCATACATCCGCTCACTGCAGCAGGCGGATCGGGGCGACCTCGGGCCACTGGTTGCCCTGTTCGAACGGCAGCAGCGAGAAGCGTTCACCAAGGCCCTCGGCCTGTCCTACCAAGCGGTGGAGGACACGCAGAACATCGATGCAATCCTTGCCGACGCGAAGCGACGGCTGCAGTCCTCGCAGTCAGAAGAGTGGAACGGACTGAGCAGTCATGTGGCGACGCTGACCCGTGCAGCAATCCAATCGATGGAGAGCACGGCGCTGGCGATCAACGCGCAGCTTGGCCCCGAAGTGAAGGCAACGGTAGCCCAGAGCGGGGGCTCGGACGCGAGGCGGTTCGGTACGCAAGTGGCCGAGGCGGCAGAGTGGTATGGCTACGCGGCGAACGTTGCCGGTCCGCGAAGTTGGGTGATGCTCCGCCTCGAGCACAAGGGTGCGAGCAACTTGGTGGTCGCGTTCCATCACGTCGGGCCGGTGGAATACGGGGTCGTGTCAGCGACTGCATTCCTGACGTTGACCGAGGATGTTCGCGATGCCGCGGCGATTGCGACATCGCTCGTGCCCGTGGAGTTCGTCTGCGACCGACCGTTCACGTTCATGGCTTCGCGCGACACGAAGGAGTTGCTCCAGTCCTTCGGCGGCTGGATGGAGCAGGCGCTGACTCGAGGGCTCGACATCTGGCGTCGGGGGCTCTGACATGGGCGGGACGCCGAGTCACGGAGATTGAGTCCACTGGACCGTGTCCGCGCAACGCGCGCACAACGCTCATTGCCGTTTCGATTCCACTCCCAAGCGGTCCGCGAACGGTGCCACGCGAACAGCCAATTCCTTGCCGTAGACGAGTTCGATCCAACGAAGGATGACCGCCGATTCGGGCGCGTTCGGCATCGTCTCGCGGATCGCTTGGCGCGACAGGCGCGTCGTCATCGTCGACAGTTCGTCGCACATCTGGATGCGTTCGCCCATCGTCATCGAGCGCAGTCGAGCGAACTGCACGCGGCGGGCTTCCGGATGGGTGTCGTCGATCGGCACGGCGCGAGCCTAGCAGCGACTTCCGGCCGCGCCAGTCCTGCGAGCCGTGCCCACCCTCACCGCCGCTCCACCCCACGCACCGGCCACAAACTCGCCGCCAGCACTGCGAACACGATCAGCGCCCCGCCGGCCATCGCCTCGGCATGCGGCACTTCCCCGTGTGCGAGGTATGCCAGCACGGGATTGAGCGCCGGTTCGATCATCAGGATCAGCGACGCCGTCACCGCCGGCACGTGCGGCATCGCCCGCACCACGAGCGCATACGCAAGGCCGACCTGCAGCGTGCCCAACACCGCGATCGACGCCCAGCTGGTCGGATCGCCCGAGGTCCACGTCTGGCCGACGAGTGGTGAGCACAGCAAGGTCAACGGCACGTTGACCGCGTTGCCCCAGGCGACCACCGCCGACGAAGCACCCGGGTCGATGCGCGACAGCCAGCGAAAGCCGAGCAGCAGCGCCCCGTAGCAGAGGCCCGACGCCAGTGCGATCCAGTCGCCGAGCACCGGGTCGGGCGCCGTCGCTGAGGTCTCGGCCGGCGAGAGGAAGAACAACGCCATGCCCGCGCTGATCGCGAGCAGCACCCACAGGTCGCGGCGCCGCAGTCGTTCGCCGAGCCAGAGCGGCGCCATCACCGCAACCCAGAACGGATACGTCGCCTGCAGGAAGATCGCGTTCGCCGCCGTGGTCAGCGTGTTGGCCACCACGAACAGCGTCGTCGCCCCGAAGTACGGCAGCAGCAGGAGGGCAATGCGGCGGTTGGGCAACCGCCGGGCCTCCGGCAACAGCCAGAACAGCGTGATCGCCGCGATCAGCGAACGCGCGCCGGCGCGCTCCAGCGACGGGAAGCTGCACGCCTTGATCAGCGCTCCGCCCAGGGAGAACAGGACTCCGGCGGCGAGCAGTCGAAGGGGCGCGTTCACGGGGGCGGCATCATGCCGCTGCGGCCCCGTCTTTACTCGCGGCAGGTCGCACGGCACCCTGCCTGCATGGCCAGCCACGAAACCCTCGATGTCGTCCGCGACGGCGCGGTTCTTCACATTCGCTTGAACCGTCCCGACGTGCGCAATGCATTCAACGGCAAGGTCGTCGAGGAGCTGCAACTGGTCTTCCGCGAGGCCGATCACGACGAGCAGGCGCGCGTCGTCGTGCTGAGCGGCAACGGCAAGAGCTTCAGTGCCGGCGCCGATCTCACGTGGATGCAGGAGCAGGCCGAGTTGCCCACCGAGGCGAACGAGCGCTCCGCCGAACGCATGGCGCGCATGTTCTTGTCGATCGCGCGGTGCCGGAAGCCGGTCATCGGTCGCATCCACGGCCACGCGCTCGGCGGCGGCACCGGCCTCACGGCGGCCGTCGATGTGGCCTTCTGCACCCAGGACTGCGTGTTCGGGCTGACCGAGGTCAAGCTCGGCATCGTGCCCGCGGTAATCTCGCCGTTCGTGATGCAGAAGATCGGAGCCGGGCGCGCGCGCACGCTGTTCTTGACCGGCGAACGGTTCGACGGCGTCGAGGCGCAGCGCATCGGGCTCGTGCACCGGGCTGTCGCCGACGAGGCCGCGCTCGACCGCGAAGTGCAGCGCGCGACCGGCGAGCTGCTGTCGGCCGGGCCGCTCGCGGTCGCGAGCAGCAAGGAGCTGATTCGCTCGGTGTCGCTCCTGTCGCTCGAAGAAGCGATCCCGGTGACGTCGAAGTGGATCGCGTCGCTGCGCGCGACGCCCGAGGCGCGCGAGGGCATGGGCGCCTTCCTCGGCAAGCGCAAGCCCAACTGGATGGCCTGAGGTGGGAGTGCGCGGCGCTCGCGGCGCTGTCGTCGTCGTCGGTTGGCTCCTGGTTGCGTGTTCGGCCCCGGAAGTGGCGCTGCCGGTGTCGGCTGCGACCGCGCCGCCGCCGTCTGTTCTGGAAGCGCGCGCCAATGCGCTGTTCGCCCGCGCCCTCGAAGACAGCTCGGCGATCGTCCAGTTGCGCGATCTCGTCGCTGCGGCGCCGAAGCGCCTGTCGGGTTCGG
>CAMBXM010000239.1 GCA_945871815.1 Singulisphaera sp. GP187 | reverse complement strand
GGCCCGCAGACGATCGAACAGGCGGCCAAGGCAGGAACCAACGTCTTCGTTGCCGGCACCGCGGTGTTCGCCGCGCCGGATCGAGCCGTGCGCATTCGCGAGCTGCGCGCCGCCGCGACCGCCGCATCGGGCCTTGACCGCGGCTGACGAGGGTGTCGCTGGCCAAGCGCAGCGGGGGAACGGCCCAGCAATTAGAGGCAGGTTTGTGCACCCTGCGCCCTGGCCCGGGCTGGGCGGCTCGCTATCCTCCCCCGATCGACACCCCAGATACCCCGAACTCTCGAGAACCCAAGACCATGGCCTGGACCCGCTTCGGCAAGAAGAAGGACATGCCCGGAGGACTCTGGATCAAGTGCGAGTCCTGCGGCGGCATGCTCTTTCGCAAGGAGTTCGAGCAAAAGCACCGGGTGTGCGGCTCGTGCGGCTACCACTTCACCCTTCCAGGCCGCGAACGCATCGCCCTCACGGCCGACCCGGGGTCGTTCGAAGAGATGTTCCAACCTCTGATGCCGGTCGACCGACTCGGCTTCAACGACAAGGTCCCCTACGACCAGAAGCTCAAGCTCACCCAGGAGAAGACTGGGGAAACGGACGCGTTGATCGCCGGCACTGCCACGATCAAGGGCATCCCCTGCATGCTGGCGGTGATGAACTTTCAGTTCCTTGGCGGCTCGATGGGCATGGTTGTCGGCGAGAAGGTGGCCCGTGCTGCCGAACACGCGGCGGCGCGCAAGTTGCCACTGATTCTGTTCGCCTGTTCGGGCGGCGCGCGGATGCACGAAGGTGCGGTCTCGCTGATGCAGATGGCCAAGACCTGTGGTGCGTTGGCGCTTATGCATCGGGCGGGCGGGTTCTCCATCTCGGTCATGACGCATCCGACTACCGGCGGCGTCACGGCGTCGTTTGCCTCGGTCTGTGATCTGCTGCTCGCCGAGCCAGGCGCCCTGATCGGCTTTGCGGGTCCTCGCGTGATCGCGACCACGATCAAGAAGGAGCTGCCAAAGGGGTTCCAGCGCAGCGAGTTCTTGCTGGAGAAGGGGCAGATCGACCGGATCGTCCAACGGGCGCAGATGCGCGACGAACTTGCCCGCTTCCTCGCATACGGGACAGGCCGTGACCCAGTTGCCGCGTTCAAGCCAGCACCGCAGGCCACGCACGAGCCGATCGAGGTTCCGCCAGCCCCAGTCGAAGAGAAGCCGAAACGCGGCAAGAAGAGCAAGAAGGAGTGAGCTCGCGAGCACCGGGAATCCGGTGCAGCGCGCCATCGGCCATGGATATGAAACCAACTCGGCCGGTGCCCCGCGGATGTGCGGGCGGCTTCCTCTCAGGACGCTACAAGGTGGAACCGGAGGACTTCGTCGTCGACGAGATTCCGGCCTACGCTCCGAGCAAGCACGGCGAGCACGTGTTCTTGTGGATCGAGAAGCGAGCGATCACCACCATGGACATGGTGGCGGAAGTCGCCCACGCCCTTCGTGCCGACCCGCGTGCCGTGGGGGTGGCTGGCCTCAAAGACGCGCAGTCCGTCAGTCGTCAGTGGATCTCGGTGGCTGGCGTTCACGATTCGAACGCGCGTGAGATCGGTGGCGAGCGCTGGCGCGTCCTCGAGGTCACGCGACACACGAACAAGCTGCAGATGGGCCACCTGCGCGGCAACCGCTTCTCGATCACGCTGCGCGGGACGAAGGACGGGGATCTTGCGATCGCACAGCAGAACCTGGCCGAGATCGAGCATGTGGGCGTGCCGAACTACTTCGGCGAGCAGCGCTTTGGCAAGCGCGGCGCGAACTTGCAGCGCGGCCTCGAGATCCTGTGCGGCGGCGGTGCGGCACTCGCTCGCAAGATGCCGCGGCGCGTGTTCGGCCTGTGCATCGCAGCCGTGCAGAGTGAGATCTTCAACCGTGTCATCATCGCGCGCCGGCAAGCCCTTGGTCACCTGTTGCAAGGCGACCTCGCGATCCTGCACAAGAACCACGCCTGCTTCCCGATCGACGAGCCAGCCCGCGAGCAGGTTCGAGCCGACGCCCTGGAGCTGTCGCCGTCTGGACCGATGCACGGCCCGAAGATGCCGGACCCCACCGGCGAGCCGAAGGCCATCGAGGACGAGGCCTTGGCCGCTCTGGGCCTCCAGCGCGATCAGTTCCGGGATCTGCCCTTTGGCTTTGGCAGCGGCGAACGGCGCCCGCTGCGCATGCCCGTCGCGGAGGCGAGTGTGCTCCCGATCGGGACCGATGCGCTCACAGTGGCGTTCACGCTGCCGCGCGGTTGCTTCGCGACTTCGGTGCTGCGCGAGCTGTTGACGGAGACGATCTGGTTCGCGGACGTCTGACGCTAGAAGTGGTTGCACAACGCGCCAGCAGGATTGCGCCGGTTGGTGCTTTCGGCGCCAAACCAGCTTCCCCTCGTTCTCGGCGGCTGCGCCGCGCCGCCTCAGTCCTGACGCGGGAACGCGTGACAGACGTAGGTCGGGTCGTGGAACTGCCCCGTGACATCTTGCAGCGTGTACGTCTCGCGGTTCTCGATGCGATCGAAGTCGCAGCACTTCAAGATCTCGTCGAGCGCGCGCGGGCTCATCTGCCACCAGTTGCACTGGTTCCACTCGCCGACGAACCGCGCGATCGGATCCTTGGCATCGGGCATCGTGGTAGAAAGCGAAACGATCAGGCGGCCTGACGGCTTGCAGCAGGCGCGCATTTTCTGGATGCCCAGGATGGGATCGCGCACGTGCATCAGCATCGCTCCCGAGAATACGAGGTCGAACTGACCGAGCTTGTTGGGATCGAGATCGTAGATGGTCTGGAACACGCGCTTGCAGCGCTTGCTACCGAGGGCCTCGCCGACCACCGTGAAGCCATCGAGCATGACTTCGCGGTCGATGTTCTGCTTCTCGGTCTGTGCCTTCGCCTCGAACTCGCGCCGGTAGCGCGGCGTCCAGTCGTGGTCACCCCAACTCGGCAACTCGATACCGATCACTTCGGCGGCACCGCGGCGCTCGAACTCGTAGGCGAAGAAGCCGGTGCTGGCGCCGACATCGAGGATCCGCATGCCGTCCATGCGTTCTGGGAAGTGGTAGTAGCGCAGGTAGTCCGCCATCCGGAAGTGGCCCGGCGTCTCGATCCCGTCACCGAGGTCGATGCGATGGTACCAGGATTGGATTTGGGCGACCCGGCGGCGGATCTCGTCGAGTTGTTGCGGCGTGCGTGCCATAGAGCCGAGGACGATAGGAATTGCTACGAACAGGAGCCAGCGCGGCGATCGCGCGGTCCAGCGTTCGGGGTCTCTTCGGACCGCCTTGCGCGCGTTCTTGACCGGTGCAGGACGTCTCGATCGCGACCTCGTCAGTGGGCCGCACTCTTGTCCTCGAGCGCCTGCCGAGCAGCCGTGCGGATCGTTGCGGCGCGACTGTCGAGCGCCGTTCGAGCCTGTTGCAACCAGGCATCGGTGCTACCGGCGCTGTCGATCATCGCGGGGATCGCAGCGGCAAAGGCAAGGTTCCACGACGGGTAGGGATCGTACTTCTGCATCCACAGCGGCTCGGGCAAGGGCGCCGCTTGTGCGGCGGCGGCTCGGGCCACGATGCGCGGGTCGAAATCCGCAAGGGCGAGCAGCATCACGGCCTGTTCGCGCAACGAGTAGGCCCCCTCGACCTTCGCTTCGTAGCGGGTTAGCGATGCTGGCAGTGCCACGTCGGAAGGCAGCACCAGGGACCATGCGATCGCCTCGCGGAAGGCGCGGTACTGGCGGTAGGTCAGGAATGCCTCGTGCAGCCCGTCGTGGGTCGCTTGCAGGCCCTTCAACAGGGCCCGGCCGTCGTTGTCTTTGCCGAACACGGTGGTGAAGTCCTGCAACATGACGTCGTAGAAGAACACGCTGTCCTTGGTGCCGGCCGTGCGGTCCAGAGCCTGATAGAACGACTCCTCGCCGTTGCGCCACGACTCGAGGAATGCCGCGAAGGGATCGGCACGCGCATCGCCGTCGAGGATGCGAAGGAGCTGGGCCTGCGCCGCGTCGATATCCGGCAATGCGCCTAGCAGTGCGTGGTGGGCTCGGTGTCGCCGATGCTCGCTCTGCAATGCGGCCGTGCTGACTCTGGGCCCCGCGAAGTCGTCTTCGATGATCCCGAGTCCGAACACATAGTGGCGCGACTGGGAGATCACCGTGGTTTCGCGATCGACCGCCTTCGGCGCCTTCTTGCCCGCATAGCGGCGCGGAAAGGACTTGGTCCTTTGGGGCGAGGGTGCCGCGGCTTCGGTCAACAGTCCGCGCCACGCGGCATCGCCCAGCAGAGTTGCCGCTGCGACGGCGGCCTCGAGGTCGTGGAGTCGGGCGTCTTGTTCCTTCGCCGGCCTGCGGAGAAAGACCTCGACTCGTGCCGTCACATCGCTGGAGTCAGTGGGCGCTTGCGCGACCGCCAAGGGAGCGGTGAAGGCGACCAGCAAGGAGACACGGAAGACGGTTGTGAGCATCGCGGAGAGACGGCGGTGTGACAGTGCTTCTGCTAGAACCGCAGGCTACGCCAACGACCGGCACAAACGGTCGCTCCTCTGCGCCGTCTGCACGACTGCTACCGACACTCCCGCGGCGTTGTGCCAGCCTCGTCCTTTGCCCGGTTCTCGTGCCCCAAGACCAATCCCGCTGGCTCCACAAGCAACACGCGACCCAGAGGGGTGTCGTCCTCGACCGCCCCGGACTGCGCGGCAGAAGTGCATTCGCTCGTCGTGCAGAGCGGCGATGCCGCGACTCACTTTGCCCGGCACTTCACCGTGCGGCCCACGAACGTCATCAGGGCGCGCAATTCGTCGTAGTCCTCGTGGCGCAGGCGGAACCACGTGTTGACGAGCCAGCCTTTGTCGAGAGATCGCGTCGGCGAGCCCGGAGTCGGGATCTCGTACTCGTAGAAGAAACGGCGGCATCGGGCCCAGGTCTCTTCCAGACCGTCGTGAGCGAGGACGCGACCGTCGCGATCAGGGCGAACCTGCACTGAGCCCGCGGCGTAGCGCCGCGACGGCTTCTGCTCGGACGGGCGTCCGGTGATCGCCAACGCCCACTCGCGGTAGACGTCGAACTCGTTGGCGAAGCGGTACATGTCCCAGATCTTCTCGCCCGCGGGGCGGGCGCCGATCTCGGAGAACTTCATCCCCTTGGGACCAAAGAACCACTCCATGTGCGTCGCGGTGTTGCGAAGGCCCAGCGCGTGGATGACGTCGGTGGCGAGCCTGCGGACCTCGCGATAACCGTGTTGCTCGATGCGATTCGAGACGGCGATCTGGGGCGCCACGGTGTGGTCGCGACTTGCCTCGAGGCACCCCGGAAAGTAGTGCGCGACGAAGTCGTGGCGCACGCCCTCGGTGTCCGTGATCGTGTCGAGGAAGCCCTCGTGGCCCTCGACGAACTCCTCCATGGCGACTTGGTTCTCGTTCGACGGCTTGAGTTGTTCGATCGCGCGTTCGAGTTGCTCGCGGTCGCGAACCGCGAAGGTCTGCAGCGCACCAA
>CAMBXM010000238.1 GCA_945871815.1 Singulisphaera sp. GP187 | reverse complement strand
GACGCTTCCCGATCAACGTTCGCTATGCCCGCGAGCTGCGCGACGACCCGGACGCGTTGGCGCAGGTATTGGTCGATGCGCCGACCGGTGCGCGCGTCCCGCTCGGCGAGCTCTGCACGATCGCGGTGGCCGAAGGTGCACCGATGTTGCGCAGCGAGAACGCCCAACGAACGGTCTGGGTCTATGTCGACGTCGACGGGCGCGACCTCGGCGGCTTCGTGCGGCAAGCACGCGCGCTGATTGACGAGAAGGTACCGCTGCCTCCGGGCTACAGCCGGAGCTGGGCCGGCACATTCGAGTACTTGGAAGAGACCGAAGAGCGCCTGCGACTGGTGTTGCCGCTGACCCTGGCGCTGATCGTGCTGTTGCTCTACCTCGCGTCAGGATCGTGGTTCCGCGTCGCGGTGATCCTGCTGGCTGTGCCGTTCTCCTTGATCGGTGCGTTCTGGTTCCTGTGGGCGCTCGACTACGACATGAGCCTTGCTGTCTGGGTCGGGATCATCGCGCTGCTCGGCGTCGACGCCGAGACCGGGCAGATGATGCTGCTCTACCTCGACTCCGAGTACGACCGCGCGAAGGACGAAGGCCGCCTCCGCAGCGCGCGCGAACTGCGCATCGCCATCCACCACGGCGCCGTGAAGCGCATCCGTCCGAAGACCATGACGGTAGCGACCGACATGATTGGCTTGCTGCCGCTGCTGTGGGCCACGGGCACCGGCGCCGACGTCACGCGGCGGCTCGTCGCGCCATTGATCGGCGGCATCACCGTGAGCTTCTTGATGGAGCTCTTGGTCTACCCCGTGATCTTCTACCTGTGGAAACGGCGCGAGTTGACGCAGTCGATGGGCACGGCGCTGCCAGAGGAAGTCGGATGATCCACCGCACCCACGTCTCTCGCTTCCTCTGGTTGGCCGTGCTCAGTGCCTGCTCGGTGTCGATCGACGGCGAGCAGGCAGAGCGCGACCGCGCCAAGACTCTCGGGGCACGCTACGAGAAGCCGTTCGCCGATCGCGAACTGCCACCGCTGCAACCCGACTCGGACCTCGCCGCCTGGATCGCCCACGCCGAGAGCAGCAACGGCGAACTCGAAGCGGCCTACTACGAGTGGCTCGCAGCGATCGAGGAAGTGCCGCAGGCCGCGACCCAGGACACCACCGCGATGATCGGGCTCGAGCACACGCTTGACGGCGGCAGCGCCCTCGACCGCACGGGCCTCATGCTGATGACCGACACGATGGCCAATTGGGTATTGCCAGGCCGCCTGCGCGATCGCGGCCATGCGGCGCTGCTGCGCGCGCGCGCGGCGGGGTCGGTGTTCGTGACCCGCCGGCTCGCACTCCAACGCGAAGTTGCCGAACGCAGCATCGAGTTGGCGATGCGCGACCGGGAGATCGAACTGCAAGAGCGCCTGTTGCGTTCGCTCGGAGTCGCCGCCGCATCGGCACGAGCGCAGGTGCAGAGCGGACAGGCGTCACAACGCGTGTCGGTGACGGCAGAGACCGAGCAACTGCGCGCGCAAGCAATGCTGGTGCAGTTGCGCCAGGGCCGCCCGGCGTTGGTCGCGGAGTTGCTGGCGACGGCGGGTGTCGCAATGCCGAGTGCGCTCGACCCCGCGCCGTCGCTACCGGAGCTCGCCCCGTTACGCGCCGAAGAACTCGCGACGCTCGATGCCGCGATCGCACACAACCCGTCGCTGCTCGAAGCGCGCGCGCGCCACGAGGCCGTGCTGGCACAGATCACGGCCGACGAATGGGAGCACATGCCGCAGTTCTCACTCCGTTCGCTGTTGATGGGCGATGGCACGGCGATGCTCCAGCCAGCGATGACGCTGCCCTTCCTGCGCGACCACGCAATCTCAGCCAAGCTGCGCGCGTCACGTGCCGCCGCCGACGGCGCCGCGGCAATGCTGCGGCAAGAGGGCCTCGACGCCGCCGCCACCATCCTGGCCGAGCGAGCGCGCCACGACGCGGCCGTCGCCGAAGCCGCAGTGCTCCGCGACCAGGTGCTGCCCCGTCTGCAGCGCACGGCTCTGGTCGCGCGCGGCGAGTGGACAGCCAGTCGCGCGCAGCTACGTGACTGGCTCGAAATCGACAACACCGCGACCGCGGTCGAGCTCGAACTCGTGCGCTTGCAAGGAACCGCAGCGATCACTCGCGCCCGCCTACTGGCCGCACTCGGGTCTGCGCTGACGGCGCCGCTGGAGGCAACCACAGCGGAGAGTTTGCCGACCGGCGTCGTGCGCTAGGAGTGGCTGTCGAGGGGGCCTGTGCCCGAGGCCGCGCCACGGCGGCCGCGGGCAAGTAGCGGACTGGTAGCGGAATCTGGCGGGTCCACGACGAGTCTCCGGCGCCGGCCCGATCGTCGAGGCCGAGCGCAGCCGCTGGCGCGCTCTGAAGCCACTCGCAGGAGCTCCGTTGACTCGATGCCGGCCGCAGCCGAGCATCGCCGCCTTCGGACCTTCCTTACGGAACCAAAGATCTGCCATGCAAACTCGACGCCTGCTCGCCCTCTCCGCCTTCGTCTGTCTGCCGCTCGCACTCGCGATCGCCCAAGAGCCAACGGCGCCGCAGCCGAGCAAGGAACAGACGATGCTGAACCCGTGGATCGGTCATTGGGACGTGACCGCGACCAACTTCGAAGGGCCAGAACCGGTGGCGATGCACGCCGTGGAGGAGACGACCGCCGTCTGCGGCGGACTGTGGCTGCGGGCCAAGGTCACCGGCACGGACTTCCCGTTCAGCGGCACCGGGTTCACCGGTTGGGACAGCACCCGCAATGAGTATGTCGGCGTCTGGGTCGACTCGATGTCGGCAACGCCGTGGACGTCGCACGGCAAGCACGATGCCAAGACCGGCGGGTTCACCTTCGACGGCCTGATGCCGTCGCCAGAAGGCGCGCGCACGACGTGGACGACGATGGAGTTTCCGAACGCGGACACGCGCGTCGAGACGACCCACATCGTCGACAAGGACGGCAAGAAGACGAAGTTCATGGAGCTCCGCGCCACACGCCAGAAGGACACCAAGACCGCACCGGCATCGGCGAAGAAGGCGGACTCGGTCGCCACAGACATGCCCAACCCGCACGATCCGATGCACCAGCACTTGGCGCCCTTCGCCGGCTCGTGGAAGTCGACGATGAAGATGAGCGCACCGGGCATGCCCGAGATGCCGCCGAGCGCGATGGCCTCGGAGGATGTCATGGTCTGCGACGATCTGTGGCTGCTGACGCACGCGACCGGCGAGTTCTCTGGCATGGCGTTCGAGGGCTTTGGCCTCACGGGCTACGACCCGACACAGAAGAAGTTCGTCAGCTTCTGGGTCGACAACTTTGCTGCTTACCTCATGCAATCGACGGGCACGTGCGACAAGAGCGGCTCCGCATTCACGATGAGCGGGGCAAGCATCGACATGATGGGCAAGCCGGGCACGACCATCGACACCACGAAGTGGGACAGCAAAGACCACTACGTGCGGACCATGGTGTCGACGGGCAAGGATGGCAAAGACGCAGGCACGATGATCCTCGAGTGCACGCGCTCGAAGTGAGCGCGACCCACTCGTAGGTTTCGGCGCCTCCGGCGCGGGCCCGCGCCACGGTTGTCGTGCGCGAGGCCACGACACGGCGGCGGCAGCCGCTGGCACGCTGGCAACCACGTCTAGCCAATCGCCGCGCGCCGCCCCGCAATACCAATGCGGTGCGCCTCAGGCGCGAACCTCGTCGAGCGCATCTGCGCGCCATTGGCACAAGGTGCCCCCCTGTGCGGATTCGCAATCGCTCCTAGGCTCTGCAGCCATGAGCACCTTCCGCACCACACGACTTCGTCGCACGCCCCCGCCATCGGGCGATCCGTGCCAACTCTTGCGCAGTTACTCCTGCGACCTTGCCGAGGCCGCGCGCGATGTGGTGACACGGTGCCGAGGTGCGCGCGTGTGCGGCTTGATCGTGGCGCCTGGTGCGGTGCTTGGCACGACGTTGCGGGCGCTGTTGTGGCAGTGCCATGGTGAAGCCGACGAACGCGCGACCTGCGTCGGACTCGTGGAACTCAGCGCCTTGGCGGAACTGCTGCGTTCCAACGGATCGCTTCATGCGGTGATCGCCGCGATGCGCACCGTGCCGGAAAACGTGCTACCGATCGTCGTCGCGACCGCCACCGGTGTGCGCGTGAGTTCGGTCGCGTGCCGGGGAGTCGGCGCCGCGGCGAGCGCATAGACCCTCGTCGCCGGCCGAACCCGTCACCGGGGTGCGGCGTTGCGAACGCAGCGATGCGACCGAGTTGGGGCATTCGGTCACGACGACTGCTTGCTAACATTGCCACGCTTCCTCTGCATGCGCGTCCCCACTCCGCTGAAGGCCCTGCTGCTGCTCGCCGCCCTTGCACTGGTAGCGATCGCGATGTTGGCACAAGGTGACGGCGCTCCGCCGCCACCCGTTGACGACGCCAACGTGAACGACGCCATCAGCCAAGGCAGCGACGCTTCGATCGCCGAGGCCAGCGCCACCACGGGCGAGCGCCTCGAAGTGGACGCCGATGTCGAACCTCCCGCACCAGAAGGGAGCGGGCGCATGGCGGTCGATGCGGACGACGACGAACCGCCGCCGACGGAGGGCCCGCTGGTGCGCGTCGAACGCCGCGACGCGGCAGGCAAGCCGCAGCCAGCCGCCGACGTGGAAGTCGCGTGGGTATTGCTCGAGGAAGGCAATCGCCGCGCCAGCGAGTTGCCCGCAGCCCAGCAACGACCGCGCGAAAGCGAGATGCCGCAGCAGTTCGGCCAGAAGGCACGGACTGGCAGCGACGGCACACTGCGGTTGCCGCCCTTGCTCGGCGACACCTGCGTGGCGGCCAGTGCGACCTTGCTGTTCGCCTACCAACGAGTCGAGCGCCGCCACAAAGAAGTCCGCCTGCTGCTCGAGCCGGACGAGACGTTGACGCTGCTCGTGATCGACGGTCAGGATCGCCGCCAGAAGCAAGTACCGCTGGCCCTGTCGTGGACGGCGGAGAACGAGCCGCCGAATGCGTTCTGGCGCGGCCTCAGCGATGCCCGCGGCGAGGCGATCGTGCGCCACTTCCAACTGGTGCGACCCGGCGGCAAGAATGCGGAACGCTTCGTGGCCAGCATCGCCGCGCCACTGCAGGAACCCTCGGCCGTGGAGTTCGCGGCTCGCCCGGCGCCTGCCGATCCCGTTCGCCTGCAGCTGACGGCGACGCGTTCGCTCGCCGTCGCGATCCTCCATAGCCGCGGCGCGCCACTGTTGGCGCCGCTAGGCCTCACGCTGATCGCCGAGCGCAAGCTCGATCCCAAATGGGCCGCGATGCTGCCGCGCGGCTTTGACCGCCTGCGCGCCGACAAGCGACTGGGCCGCGAGCCGGCGCTGTTCGCGCACGTCGGCGTCGGCATGACGGTCCGCGCCTACGTGCGTTTGCCCAGCGAGGAGCGCCCGCGCGATCTCGGCCCCATTCCGATCCCGAGCGACGACAGTGGCCCGCTGACGGTGCAACTGCGCCTGCCCGACGACGT
>CAMBXM010000237.1 GCA_945871815.1 Singulisphaera sp. GP187 | reverse complement strand
CGAGGTGCAGCAACGCGCGCGTCGCATCGCCGCCGAGGTCAGTGCCGAAGGTCAGGCCATCGCGCTCGAGCGCGCCCTCGAACTCGCACAGCAGGAGCAAGAGGCCCAGGAGGCGTCCGTCGCCTACCAATTGAAGAAGCGCGACCCGTTCGCCGCGGTCGGCATCGACCTCTCGCACTACCGCGCGCGCTCGAAGGGCGGCGACCGCGCGTCGCCGACGCAGCTCGAGTTCTTTCGCCGTTCAAGTTTGCCAGCGGACCTCGTCGCGCCGCTCGACGAGCGCGCTGCCGAGGCGCTGCGCGAAGCGCTGCTCGAACGCAAAGCCGTCGGGCTCTGCACGCCCAAGCAGGCGCAGCAACTGGTCGCCCTCGGCATCGACCCACGCAACCTCTACTTCGACGAGGCCAAGGAATTGCTGCGCGAGAAGAAGGGCAAGTCGCAGGCGACGGAGTGAGTGGAGGCAGGTAGGCGGCAGGCTGCGCGCGGCAACGGGCTGGTAGTCTTGGCGACATGGCCAGTGAAGCTCCTCGCCCTGATTCCGTCGATCGCTCGACCAGCGAGATCCTCGGCCGCTTGCGATCCCACCGCAGTGGCACCCCGCGTTATCGCATGGCTGGCGAAGTCGCTCGCGGCGGCATGGGCGCCATTCTGCGCGTCTACGACGACGACCTGCGACGGCCGCTGGCGATGAAGGTCGTGCTCGGCGACCCCGGCCACGGCAGCGAGACACCGAAGCCCGAGGAGATCGACCAACGCCGCATGGCGCGCTTCCTCGAAGAGGCCCAGATCACCGGCCAACTCGAGCATCCTGGCATCGTGCCGGTGCACGAACTCGGCATCGACGACGAGGGCCGCGCCTACTTCACGATGCGGCTCGTGCGCGGTCGCGACCTCGAGTCGATCTTGGCCCTGGCCAACGACCAGAAGGAGGGTTGGACGCTCGCGCGCGTCGTCGGCGTCATGCTGCGTGTCGCCGAGGCGATGGCCTTCGCTCACGATCGCAAGGTGCTGCACCGCGACCTCAAGCCCGCCAACATCATGGTCGGCCCGTTCGGCGAGGTCTACGTCATGGACTGGGGCCTCGCCCGCGTCCTCGGCGAAGCCGACCGCCACGACATGCGACTGCGGCAGCCGGAGCACTCGAGCATCCACATCGCCACCGACCGCCGTGAGCACGCCCAGGGCTCGGACTCCAACCTCTACACCATGGACGGCGACGTCGTCGGCACCCCAGCCTACATGTCGCCCGAACAGGCCCGCGGCGAACTGGACCAGCTCGACGCCCGTTCCGACGTCTATGCCCTCGGCGCCGTGCTCTACCGCGCGCTTGCCGGTCACGCCCCCTACTCGCACGGCGGGAGTCGCCCTGCGCACCACGTTCTGTTCGACCTGTTGAAGGGACCGCCCGAACCACTCGGACCACTGTGTCCGCACGCACCCATCGAACTGATCGCGATCGCCGACAAGGCGATGGCGCGCGCGCCGGTCGATCGGTACCCGACCGCGCTGGCGTTTGCGGACGACCTGCGGGCATTCTTGGAACTGCGGGTAGTCTCGGCCCACAAGACCGGCGCTTGGGCAGAAGCGCGCAAGTGGATCCAGCGCAATCGCGCGTTGGCCGCAAGCCTTCTCCTGGCAGTTCTGCTGCTGGCCGCCGGTCTTGTCACCAGCCTCGCGCTGATGCGTGAATCCGAGCGCCAGACTCAGCTCGCCGAGCACGAAACGTTGCGCGCCGAAGAACAGACCAAGCTCGCGTTGACAGAACGCCACGCCGCCGAGGTCAATCACCAGCGCGCGGAGCGACAAGCGAACGTGGCGCGCGCAATCAACGCGTTTTTGAACGACGACGTACTCGCCTCGGTGTCGCCCGAGGACCTCGGCGTCGATGTGACCATGCGCGAAGTGCTGCAAGAGGCATCTGCGCGGCTGGACTACGGCTTTGACAATGAGCCCGAGGTCGAGTCGGCCCTGCGCATGACCATCGGTCAGAGCCTGGCGTTGCTCGGCGAACCAAAGCAGGCCCAACGCCAGTTCGAACGCGCCGTTGAGCTGCGTCGACGCGAACTCGGCCCTGTCGCCGAGGAGACGCTGCAAGCACGCCTCCGCCTCTCTGCGATCAGCTCCGAACTCGGCGACATGGCGACCGCCGAGAAGGCCCTCCTAGCCATTCGCGGTGAAGCAGCGGCAGCTCATGGCGAGGAGCACAATGCGGTCATGGTCGCCGACAACGACCTCGCGCTGCTCTACTCCAACACCGGACGGCGTGGCGAGGCCCGCGCGCTCTACGAACGGACGCTCCAGCTCCAAGAACGCGTGCGCGGCGACGAGGACCCGGAGACGGTCACGACGCGCATCAATCTCGGCACTCTCCTCACCGACATGGGCGAGCTAGACGCCGCGGAGCCCTTGCTGCTCGCCGCCCGGACAAGCAGCGAACGGCGCATCGGCAAGAACCATCCAGGCACCTTCAACGCCGCCAACGCACTCGCTCTGTTGCGCCTCGCGCAGGGTCGCTTCGCCGAGGCCGAGACGATGTTCCAATCGTTGCTCGAACGCCGCCGGGAGGCGTTTGGCGAGGGCCACTACAGTTGCGGTCGTCTGCTCGGCAGCCTCGGCATGGTGCGCACGCAACTGGGCAGGCTGACGGAGGCTCGCAGCGATCTGGAAGGTGCGGTTGCGATCCTGGACCGCCGCCTTGGCGACGACCATCCGTGGACGCTTGCCGCTTCCGCCAACCTCGCCGCGTGCATGGTCGAAGCGTTGGACCTGGATGCGGCGCTCCCATTGCGCGAACGTACGCTCGCTGCGCAGAAGCGCGTGCTCGGTGACGAGCACCCGGAAACGCTGACCTCGATGAGCAATCTGGCAACGATCTACCGCGGTCTCGGACGCTCTGACGAAGCCGAGAAGCTCACCCGGGAAACGCTGGCGATCGAAGAGCGCGCGCTCGGCCGCGACCACCCCGACACCCTCATCACGCGCGAGAACCTCGCCGGCGTGCTGTTTGCCGCCGCCCGCTACCAAGAATCGCTCGCACTCGTGAACGACGTACTCGAAGGCCGGAAGCGCACGCTGGGCGACGACCATCCGGCCGTCACGCGCACGATGTACAACCTCGCGATGCTTCGCCGCGCCGCCGGCGATGACGCCGCGGCCGAGCCGATGTTCGAAGCGGTGCTGCAACGCCACCGCGACAGCCTGACGCCAGGGCACCCTGCGTTTGTCGACGTCCTCGCGCGCTTGGCCGCGTATCGCACGAAGGCCAAGGACTTCGCAGCCGCGGAACGGCATTACCAGGAAGCGATCACCATCCGCGAGGCCACGTCGTCGCCCGACACGCCGGAGTCCACGCTCCTTCACCACGATCTCGGCGTCATGCTCTTGCAGAGCGGCGACTTGCCGCGCGCGGCTACCGAACTGCGCGCCACCTACGAGCGCCGGCTCCGCGTGCACGGCAAGGACCACGAGTACCCGATCTCGACGGGCTACGCGCTCGGCGCGGTGCTGCTGGCGCAGCAGGACTTCGCGGCGGCGGAGCCGCTGTTCGTCGCGTTCGCAGTGCGTCGCGAGGCCGAAGGTCGCCTCGAAGAACCGGATGCGCAGCGCTGCGTCGGACGGCTGGTCGAGGTCTACGAAAAGCTCGGGCGCGAAGTGGATGCGGCGGCGTGGCGGCAGAAGCAGAAGTAGGCGTGGGCTGGCGACTCGCCGCCGCACCCCTTCGATCGCTGCTGCCTACAGCACTTCCACCGTCGCCGGCGCGCTGAGTTCGATGGACGAACCGAAGATCGTTCCCGCCTGGAACACGAGCCGAGCGGCCGACGGCACGACCGGCGTGGTGATCGTGATGATGCCGGGGTTGAACCAGAACGTGGTCCACGGCGGCGACCCGAGGATGTAGAGGTCGTTGAAGAACAAGAACGGCGGCAGTGGCCCATGCGGGGCGACGGTCGGCGGCACGACCTCGACCGCCATCAACGTGAACGCGTG
Organism: Singulisphaera sp. GP187; assembly: GCA_945871815.1. GTDB lineage: Bacteria > Planctomycetota > UBA1135 > UBA1135 > UBA2386 > SXPK01. The sequence continues at coordinate 1,548 of CAMBXM010000237.1, read as the reverse complement.
CGGCGTATTGACGTGGAGCACGACGGGCGCGGGCGCGATCACCACGGGCTGGGCCGGTTCGATCAGGAACAGCTTGGTGAAGAACACGGTGTCGAGCGCGTTGATGTAGCTCGAGATGCCGGCGGCCGGAGTCGGCGGCCGCAACCCCATCTGATCGCCTAGAGTCGGGCCGAACCCGCACGTGCGCGCCAGCGGCCCGCAACCGTTGTTGCCGGCTTGGCCACCGTTCTCCGTCGTCAGCACGCCGGCGCCGGTGAGCAGTTCGCCGCTGAAGAAGAACGAGGGGATCGTGAACGTGCCGGAGCAGAACGTCATCGGCGTCCTGCGGCCGGTGACGTGGATGTCGAGCGCTTCGAGGTCTTGGACGACGGAGACGCAGTTGCCGTTGGCGTCGCTGACGTTCGCGTTCCACACGAACGCGTCCATCTGCGCCTCGGTGTAGACGACCAATGCACACCCGGGCGTCACCAGCACGGCGCGGCCGTCGGGCGACCACGTGATCGCAGTAGGCGGGATCATCAAGACATCGCCGTCGCGCACGAACGTGGTGCCGCACGTGGTGTTGACGACGAGGTCCTGGTCGAGCGAGAAGAAGATGCCGAGGGACTGGTCGGCGGTGATCGCGTCGACGTCGACGACGATCGGCGTGATGGGGATCCCGAGCACGGACTGGACTTGCTCGGCCGACAAGAAGTAGTGGACCTGTCCGTACTGGCCGCCGAGCTGGAGGATGCGACCGGTGTCGCCGGGACGGAGCCCCGGCGCGCCGCTGCGCGTGGTTCCCATCGCGACGGACGGCGACCAGAACACGGTGCGGGGACTGGGCACCTGCCCGGGCAAGTAGAGATGCACGAGGGCGTCGATGTCTCCGAACAGCGCGGGGTTCCAGAACATGCCGTCGCCGTTCTCGTCGCCGGCCATCGTCTGGTAGCACGACCGGGCGCCCCACTTCTCGGCGCTGTAGGTGAGACACGATCCGAAGTCGACGTGCGCGACTTCGTTGGAGTGCAGATCCTGCAGCGGCGTGCCGCCGCTCAGCGACAACGTGTGCTCGGTCTGGGTCGTGCTGAAGAAGAAGCCCTGGGCAGCCGCCGGTGCCATGGCGGCGAACAGGGTCGAGAGGCAGATCGACGGGAAGCGGAACGAGGGGACTCGGTGCATGGCTGTGGGATGGCGCCACGTGCGCAACGCACGCGATCGACGCCCGAAGGGATGACCGGGAGGGGCGGCCGCTGGACATCGGATTGCGGATCGGGCCGGTGCGTGTCAACGTGAATGAGACACATGGGGAAGGAGATCAGTGTGCAGCGGCCAGCGGGCGCTCGGCCTCGGAGGTGCCCGCGCTGCGCGCTGGCGGGTTGATCCAAGCTGCCTCCGGTGGCCTCTGCGCGCGAGGGGCGCCGCGCACGAAGCGTTGCGGGTGAGCCACGAATGCGGCGTTCAGCGCCAGGTCTCGGACGGCAAGTCGCTCGGCAACGCGGCCATGGTGCACGTCGGCGGGCGTGAGCAGGCCGAGGCTCGAGTGCCGGTGCTGGTTGTTGTACCAGT
>CAMBXM010000236.1 GCA_945871815.1 Singulisphaera sp. GP187 | reverse complement strand
CGCGGTCGGCATCGCCGTCGCCGGCACGCATTTCCGCCACGATCCGCCCTACCTGACGGACTATGCCGGAGCGGTCTCGGACAACCGCGCGATCAGCGTCGTGGAGCTGAGCCCAGGGTTGCCGCTGACCGAGTACGCGCGCCTCGCCGGCCATGAGCTGAAGCGGTTGTTCGCTGGGCTCGGCGTTCGCATCGGCATCGCCGGTGGCCACGCCAACTTCGCGTATCGAACCGAGGTCGACGTCGCCGTCGAGTGCGCCGCCGGACTCACCGACGCCTACATCGCGCACTTGCCGGTGCCGGGTCGTCGCAAGCCGGGGCACGATCGTCCGTGGCCGATGTATCCGCACTACCTGATCGAGCGGAAGCTGAACTTCATGTTGGAAGGGAGCTACCAGACGGGCGGGTTCTGCGACGCCTACCGCCAGATCGCCTTTCCAGTGCCCTCCCTCCCGGACGCGTTGGCGATGCCGATGAGGATCGTGATCTGGGATCGCGCCCTGATGCGAGCGCTGCGCGAACGTCAGCCGAAGCACTTCGGCTCGGACTTCGAGGGCGCCCTCGACGCCTACATCCGGGAGCTGCCGAACAAGTCGAAGGAACAGGTCGCCAAGGACTTCGCCGACCTGCGCCTGTTCTACTTCGACCACAACGACGACCCGGAGCGGCGCGCAGCCTTCGAACGTCACATGAAGTGAACAGGCACCGAGCGCCGGGTCAGCGGCCCGTTCGAGGGCGCGTCCTTCCTGCGCGTTGGGCACCCGGATCGATCGCTTCGTCGCGCGAACCAAGGAGGCGCCCAGGTTCGGCGAGTTGGCACTCCTGGAACTCGACCCGTCGGCTGGGTGCTCGGCGACGCTTCCGTCCGTCCAGTGGCGGTCAGCAACGCGCGCGACTCAGTTGCGGTGACGCATGGTGACGACGATCGCGAGCGAGAACGAGGCGATCGCCGTGACCGCGAGCATCAGCACGGTGTTCCATTGGCTCTTGGCAGTCTCCGCTCGCGGCGCCGGGTCGTGAGTGTCGGCGGGATGCGCGTTCGGCGCAGAGTCGTCGTGAGCGTCGCCGTGCACGTGCCCGTGCGCGTGTGGATCCTCTGCTACGCCGTGGTTGGCGCCGGGCGCGGGCGCATCGCTTTGCGGCGTGTCCATGTGCACGTCTGGCGATGGGGCATGGGCCGCGGGATCCATGTCATGCCCCGCGTGGGCCGGGGCGTGAGACTCACCCATTGGCGCGGCATGAACGTCGGGCAGTGCGCCGGCGACGGCTGCTTCCGGCGATGGGGCTGCCCACGACAAGTCGGGTGCTGGCGGCGTGCCGTGCTCGCCGTGATGTGGCTCGGTGTGCACGTGGCTTTCGACGTGGGGTGCATCGTGGCCGTCGGCTCCGTGCGTGGGCGCTGGCACAGGTTCGTGGTGCGGAGCTGCCATCTTTTCGGCATGGGATTCCCCGTGCGGCGTGGCTGGTGGGAGAGCCGGCATCACGCTCGCCTCTTGCGGCGGCTCGGCCAACCAGGAGATGTCCCCGCTGGCGATGTCGTAGACTGCCGGGAGGAGCAGGAGGCGACCCTGCTGCTCCAACTGCTGTAGCGTGATGCTGCGTTGACGGGCTTGGCTGACGACGCGCAGCGCGTTGGCGGCGACGGCGGCCTTCTGCGCTTCTGGGCTGGTGCCATGCTGACCGGCAAAGGCTGGCGCGACGCGGTCGACCAGTGCGCGCATGCCTGCTGTTCGGGCGCGATCCCCCGATTGCCCCGCTTCTTGGATCGTGGTGCAGTCACTGTGACCGAGGACGACGATGACCGGCGCGCCGCTCTGGGACGCCGCTAGTTCGAGGCTAGCGAGCACGGTGTCCGTCATGACGTGCCCGGCGATGCGAATCACGCACAGTTCGCCGAGGCCGCAATCGAACACATGCTCAGGTGGAACGCGGGAATCGGAGCAGGTCAGCACGATCGCGAACGGCTGCTGCCCCTTCTGAATCCCGGCGCGCCGCGTCGGGCTGATGTCGCCTAGTGGCTTGCCGTCGCCCAGATAGCGGCGATTGCCTGCCTGCAGCAGGCGGAGTGCGACATGCGGCGCCATGGTCGGCGGCGAGGCGTCGGCCACGGTCGCGGCTTCCTGCGGTGTTTGCGGCAGTGGCTGCGGCAAGAGCCATTCGACGGCGCCGGTCTCTTGGTGGTAGCGCGCAGGCTGGACCTGGAAGCGACCGAGTTGCTGCAGGCGTCTTAGGGTCTCACTGCGGCGAAGACACTCGGCGGCGATTGCCGTTGCATGCTCAGTTTCTACCTGGGCGGCGAGGGCCGCTCCGCTCAGCGACTGCTGCAAGCCGCGGCGGACAGATGGTTCGAACTGCTGCAGCAGCTGTTGCAGTGCCGGGCTCGGCACGCTCGTGGCCACCCCGCGTTCGGCGTCTTCGGCGCAGCGGATCGCCGCCGCAACCGTGGTGCAGCGCTCGTGACCGAGGACGACCAACAGCGGTACAGCGAGTCGGCTCGCCGCCTGCTCGATGTCGGCGATGGTCTCGGTGTCGACGCAGTTGCCCGCCAGACGGATCACGACCAGTTCGCCGAGTCCCGCCTGGAACACATGTTCGGGGGCCACGTCCGAATCGGTGCAAGTCAGCACGACGGCGCGGGGATTCTGGCCAAGGGCTGTAGTCCGGCGCGCGCCGGCGCCAAGTTGGGGCGGCGCGGTGTCGCAGGACTGAAATCGGCGATTTCCGGCCTCGAGCCACGCCTTGGCTTCAGCCGGACCCTGCTGCGCAGTGGTGAAGGGAGCCAGGGCGCTAACGGCCAGAAGGGCGGACAGGATGCTGCGAATGCCAGTTGCCACGGGTTTCCTTGCGCGGATTGAGTGCTGCGTTTGCGCACAGGCATCGACCTCGGGTGATGCGGGACTGGACAGCGGCGAGCTGGCAGCGGTGCCACCGGCAGGTGCGGTGGGGAGGTTCGCAACGCCGGGAGCGCGGCGGGGCCATTGACCAGCCGAGACGGCCCGCTACCCTTCTTCGCCTTCAAACCGGGCCAAAGCCTGCCGCGCGTCAGAGGTCGCGGCCGCTGCGGTCCTGCCTCTACTGCATTTCCAGGTACTCATCATGTCGCAGGCCGACAATTCCACCCCGTCGAAGAAGGAGTCGAAGGACATCGCGGAGATCCGCATGCTTCGCAACTTCGGCGTGATCGCGCACATCGACGCCGGCAAGACCACGTTCAGCGAGCGCATCCTCTACATCACCGGCAAGAGCCACAAGATCGGTGAAGTGCACGAGGGCGCCGCCACGATGGACTACCTCGAGGAAGAGCGGAAGCGCGGCATCACGATCACATCGGCCGCGACGACGTGCCACTGGCGCGGCCACACCATGAGCCTGATCGATACCCCAGGACACGTGGACTTCACCGCCGAAGTGGAGCGCTCGCTGCGCGTGCTCGACGGCGCTGTCGGCGTGTTCTGCGGCGTCGCGGGCGTGCAGCCTCAGTCGGAGACGGTGTGGCGCCAAGCAAATCGCTACAAGGTTCCGCGCGTCGCCTTCGTCAACAAGCTCGACCGCACGGGCGCCGACTTCGACAAGGCCGTGGCCTCGATGAAGTCGCGCCTCAACGCGAACCCGGTGCCGCTGGTGATGCCGATCGGCAAGGAGAAGGACTTCCTCGGTGTGATCGACCTGATCCACATGAAGGCCTACTACTGGACCGGTGAAGACGCCGACGCTCGTGAGATGATCACGAAGGAGATCCCGGCCGACCTGATGGATCAGGCCAAGGCGCGCCGCGAGAAGATGATCGAGGGCATCGCCGAGTTCCACGAGCCGCTGCTCGAGAAGTTCGTCGAAGGCGAGATCGGCACGGTCGAGGAGATCATGCTGGCGGTCCGCAAGGGCACTCTGTCGCTCGGGATAACACCGGTCTTCTGTGGCTCGGCGTTCAAGGACAAGGGTGTGCAGCAGGTGCTCGACGCCGTCGTCGACTTCCTGCCGAGTCCGCTCGATGTGCCCCCGATCGAAGGCAAGAACCCGGAAGATGACAGCAAGGTCATCTGGGATCTGCTGCCGGATCAGCCGTTCGGTTCCCTGGTCTTCAAGACCATCAGTGACCCCAATGGCGACCTCACGTTCTTGCGCATCTACAGCGGCACCATGTCGCAGGGCGAGAAGTACTACAACGCGCGCACGCGCAAGTACGAGCGCATCGGCCGTCTGATGCGCATGCATGCCAACCAGCGCGAGCCAATCGATACCGCGCGAGCCGGCGACATCGTCGCGGCGGTCGGTATCCGGGAGGCGATCACCGGAGACACGCTGAGCACGCGCGAGAACCCGGTCATCTACGAGGCGATGAACTTCCCGGACACCGTCATCAGCATGGCGATCGAGCCCAAAGCGGGCGCGGATCGCGACAAGCTGTCGACGGTCATCGGCAAGCTGGTCCGCGAGGACCCGACGTTCAAGGCGATCACCGACGAGCAGACGGGTCAGATGGTCATCAGTGGCATGGGTGAACTTCACCTCGAGGTGAAGTGCAACATGATCATGAACGACTACAAGATCCCGGTGACAGTCGGCAAGCCGAAGGTTGCCTACAAGATGACGCTGGCGAAGTCGAAGGACGTCGAAGCGCGTCACATCAAGCAGACCGGTGGCTCGGGTCAGTTCGCCGTTTGCCGCGTGCGCTTCTCCACCGACGACGAAGTGGAGACGCTGGAGTTCGTCGATGCGGTGAAGGGCGGCTCGGTGCCGCGCGAGTTCATTGCGCCGATCGAGAAGGGCATCCTCGCCGCAGTCACTGGCGGTGGCCGCCAGGGCTTCCCGTACGTGAAGGTTCGCGCCGAGCTCTACGACGGTCAGAGCCACGACGTCGACTCGAGCGCCATGGCGTTCGAATCGGCGGGCATCCTGGCGTTCCGCATCGCCGCGGAGAACAACTCGCAGTTGCTCGAGCCGATCATGAAGATCGAAGTCGAGTGCCCCGAGGATCGCACCGGCGACGTGATCGGTGACTTGTCATCGCGTCGCGGCATCATCGAAGAGATGACCTCGAAGCCAGGTGGCATCTCGGCCGTGACCGGCAAGGTTCCGCTCGCTGAGATGTTCCAGTACTCGACGTCGCTGCGTTCGATGACGCAAGGTCGCGGGCACTACTCGATGGAACCGAGCAACTACGAGCCGGTGCCGCCAAACATCGCCGGCAAGGTGCTCGAGGAATACGCGAAGTGACGTGGCTTGGGCGGCGCGCTCTCAGCGTCGCCCCCGTCGATACCGTCCCATGAGCCACGGCCCATCCGAGCGCTGGTCCATCTTCATCGAGAAGGACTACCTCAAGTTCAGCGCGGCTCACTTTCTGATCTTCCCGGACGGGTCGGCCGAGCGGCTGCACGGTCACAACTACAAGGTGACCGTGGCAATCGAGACGCAACTCGATGCGCATGGGCTCGTGGTCAACTTCAAGGAGATCAAGCCCATGGTCCGTCAGCTCTGCGACGAGCTCGACGAGCACTTGTTGATCCCGGGCGAACACCCTGTGCTGCGCGCGACCGAGATCGAGGGTGGGCAGATGGAGATCCGCTACCTGCAGCGTCGCTACTTGGTCCCGCGTGACGAAGTGATCGTGTTGCCGATCGGCAACACCAGCGCCGAAAATCTGGCGACCTGGTTTGCCCGCGAGCTGCGTCTGCGCATGCGGGCCGCGTGGCC
>CAMBXM010000235.1 GCA_945871815.1 Singulisphaera sp. GP187 | reverse complement strand
GTGTCCAGGTGCCGTCGCGCCACACCGGCGTTGCGACGATCGTGCGTCCCTGACCGCGATGCTGCGTCATGCCAAGCGGACCGTGGACTGACAGCGTCTCGCCCCGCCGCGATGGCGCCGTGAGGCCAGGCAGCTGCGGCGACACGTCCGATTCGGTCTGACCGAGATGGCTGAGCAGATCGAGAGCGCCAGCAACGTCGTCGCGTCGGAACGCCTTCCAGTGCCAGATCTCGACCGCATCGCTGCCGCCCATGGCGAACTGCGGCGGCTCACGCTCGTCGCTCCACTGCATCGCCGCACCATCGCCCTGCATGGACTCGCCGGTAGCGCGGTCGTCGCGAGTGCGATCCGACCACGTCAACTGAACCACCAGGCGGTCGCCGTCGTGCACCGCCCGCACGGAAGCCTCGAACACGGCATTCTGGCGCCACCACAGAGGTGCCAGCGGAATGCGCACAGCCTCGAAGTCGTTCCACGTGAGGTCTGCCGCATCGTTGGGGACATTCGCTACTCGCGCAGCATGCAAGTGGCGGCGCCACTGGACGTGATGCCCGTCGCTGCCGTCTGCGATCTTGCTGACGAGGTGATCGATCAGCATCGCGCACTCGATGTCCGTGAGCTCCGTCGGCGGCATGCCGGCGCCTGGGATGCCCGCGCGGACTCGGTGCGTGAGCGCGGCGCGACTCGCGTCACCGCGGAGAAACCCAGCCGTGAAGTCACGCGGCCAGACCATGTCGGCGACTCCGGCCCAGTCGGCAGCGGGTGCGCGACCCTTGCCATCTTCACCGTGACACGCCGAGCAGTGGCGACGATACAACTGCTCGCCGGCCACCCGGTCCGCTGCGGCGACTGCGGCGGCCGCCAGTGGCTCCGGCACCACGACCAGCGGCCCCGGCTGCAAGCGTCGCTCGGCCTCAGCGCGAACTTGTTCCGCCGTCGTCGCGATGCCGAGTAGCGCAGCGCGCGAGCGCAGCGAGTCCGTCATGCCGGCGATCGCGAGCCCGCGCACGTGCTGCGCCAGCTCCAGCAAGGCCGCGTCGCCAAGCCAGGCATAGGCCGGCATCGCCGAGCCCGGGAGTCCGCGACGCAGCGTCGCGACGAGGTCGTCGTCGGTGGGGACGCCGTTCTGCGTACTGACCAGCTTGAAGACGCCGGCGCGAAACGCTCGCGGACGCGGAAAGAGCAGGGAGCAAACCGGAGTCTCGCCGTCGCCGCTGAGCCCGTGGCAACCGGCGCAGTGGCGCACGAACAGCGCGGCCCCATGAGTCAGGGTTGGCGCACCACCACCACCGACGGGGCTAGCGCACGACGTGAAGGCGATAGCTAGGACTGTGACTGCAGCCAACAGGAGTGCGGTGGCGACAAGGGCCCAAAGGGCGCGGACGGGATGCGGTGCCATGACCTCACCGTAGGCAACTCGCACCGCGTTCCCGAGGAGCGACCCGGGTCATGTCAGGGCAAACGAGTGCGTAGTCCAGCCTGATCTCGTCGGCTCAGTGCAACCCCAATTGGCTTACCCGACGTGACGCACCCGACGCTGTCGTCAGTTGCCAAGCCGAAGAATGCCGCCACTGGTGACCGCGCCAACCGCGTCGTTGGCGAAGGCCAGAGCCTGCACGTAGACCTCGACTCCAGCGAGGTGCGGCAGCATTGGCACCGCGAGCGACCATGTCATGCCACCGGTCGCGGAGGCGGTACCGATCAGCCAAGCCTCCGAGTATCGCAACGGATTGACGAACAGGAACTCGTCGATGTTGGCCAGCGGCACGGCTGCGGATTCGAGTCCGAGGACGCCGACGATCGGTGCGTACGGGATCATGTCGCGGATCTGCAGCGAGAACGACGACCCGAGCACTGGGGCACTCGTGCGCCATGCGGCAGTCAGCGTCGGTTCGGACGTGCCAGCACCCTTGCCAAACTCGGAAAAGCAGGCACCGGACGGGGTCGGAGGCGGCAGGACCTGGGTCAGCACCTGGAACACGCGGTCCGCGATGATCTGCTCGCCGGCTGCGTTCGGATGCACTTGGTCCGCGAGGTGCAACTGACTGTCGATGCCGGTGTGCAGATCGACGACCCGAACACCGGGCAACGACGCAAGGCCAGCAATCGCCGCGTTCACGGCCAGGATGCCCTGATCGAGACCGTAGATCGGACCACTCGGCGGCAAGTTGAGCGCCGGACTCGGCACCAGCACGGCCGGCAGCGGCGGCACCTGCGCGATGACGATCTGCATGTTCGCGTTGTAGGGCGGGTTCTGCAGGATCCCGATCATCGAGCGCAAGAACTGGTCGGCGAGGTCGGCAATCTGCTGCGCGCTGAGCGAGTAGAACACCGTGCCTTTGATGACGTCGTTGGTGCCGAGCTGGATCACGGCGATGTCCGCGTCGAACTGCGGGATCGGCGCCAGCAACTGGAAGCACATCTCGAACGACGACTCGCCCGAGAAACCGTAGTGGTCGAGGTCGTAGGTCGGCCGAGTCGGAGTGCGCCCACCGATGACGCCGCGCCGCCCGCCCACGAAGTCAAAGCAGTAACCGGCACCGTTCAATCGCTCCCACAGCGGCTGGCGGAACGTCGGACGAGTAATCGTGCCCTCGGTGATCGAGTCGCCGATGAAGACGATGCGCGGATGCGGTGCCTGCGCGAGGAGGCTCGCGGCCATGGCGACGCATGCGAAGAACCCGGACACGATAGGGTGGCGCATAGGCGGCAAAGGCTACGCTCATTGTGCGTTTGTGCCAGTGCGAAGCCGCAGGCGACGGGACGGTCGTTCGCGACGTTTCGATGTCAGCGACTGCAGCGGTGGGCGCAACGGTCCGCAAAACCCCGAAAACGTCATGCCTGGACACGACTTCCGTCCGCCAGCTCCCCGCCGCGTCTTTTGCAACCGCACCCTGAACATGCGTTCGGTGCAGGCCATCGGTTTCGACATGGACTACACGCTGGTCCACTATGACGTTCCGGAATGGGAGTCGAGGGCCTATGCGCACGTGCAGCGAAAACTCGCGCAGATGGGTCACCCGGTCGCGGACCTGAGGTTCGATCCGGAGCTGTTCTCGCGCGGCCTCGTCATCGACCTCGAACTCGGCAACATCGTCAAAGCCAACCGCTTTGGCTACATCGTCAAAGCCGCACACGGCACGCAGCTGATGGCCCACGATGCCATGCGCAAGATCTACAGCCAGGTGTGGATCGACCTGCACGAGCCGCGCTGGGTCTTTCTCAACACGCTGTTCTCGCTGTCCGAAGCCTGCCTCTACGGTCAGATGGTCGAGCTGCTCGATGGCGGCAAGCTGGGCGAGCTCGGCTACGGCGCGCTCTACGAGCTCGTCAAGACGACGATGGACGCTGCGCACCTCGAAGGCGAACTGAAGGCTGACGTCATCGCCGATCCGGAACGCTTCGTCACTGTCGACCCTGATCTGCCGCGCGCGCTACTCGACCTCAAGCACGCCGGCAAGCGGTTGTTTCTCGCGACCAACAGCGAATGGCACTACACGCTGCCGATGATGCAGTTCACGTTCGACCGGTTCCTCGGCAAGGGCAACTGGCAGGACCTGTTCGAGCTGGTCATCGTGCAGTCGCGCAAACCGTCGTTCTTTGATGGTGCGGCGCCGTTTGTCGCGATCGACGAGCACGGCAAAGAAGTCTCGACGGACGCCAAGCTGCAGGCTCATGGCCGCTATCGCGGCGGCAACGCGCGCATCGTGCAGGAGTACCTCGGCTGCGGTGGCGAGTCGATCCTCTACGTCGGCGACCATATGTACGCCGACGTGCACGTCAGCAGTCGCATTCGCCGGTGGCGCACGGCCCTGGTTCTGCGCGAGCTCGAGAACGAGGTCGGGCAGGAACAGGTGTTTGCCGAGCAACAGCAAGAGCTGCAGCGACTGATGACGCAGAAGGAGCGCCTCGACCGCGAACAGGCCCTGTTGCGGCTGTGCTTGCAGCGCCACGACCACGGCTTGCCGATGCCAGCCGAATTGCCCGAGACGTTGCGGCCGGCTGCGAGCGGCACCCAGGCAATCGTCGAACGACTGCGTGAGTTGCGCCACGACGGCGAAGCGCTGGACCGCAGGATCCAACCGATCGCCATCCACGCTGGCGAACTTGGCCATGTGCGGTGGGGTCCGCTGATGCGAGCTGGCGGTGACAAGAGCCAGTTGGCGCGACAGATCGAGACGCACGCCGATATCTACACATCGCGTGTCGCCAACTTGCTGCACCTCACGCCGTTCGGGTATCTGCGCGCATCGCGCGGCAGTTTGCCTCACGACGCGCGGCCGCCAAGCGAACGCTGACGAGCCCTGGACGCGGCGTTCCACAGCGCCTGCGTGCACGGCAAGAACCCGGTGGCGGAGGGCAAGAAGCGGGCGCGCCGCTGAAACTCGAGAGTCGGCGCCGCGGTCATCGGCATCGGGCCGGGCCGCAGCGGCTTGCGCCTTGTGAAGGCACTTGCAGCGCTGCGTCACCGCAGTTGGCGATTCCACTCCTTGCTGGTGATGACAGGCTCGCTCTCGAGCACTCGCTGATCGTCGCGACTGGCACGGCCGACGCGGATCTCCCAGAACCCACCGAGCTGGTTGAGCCACGTTCCAATCGAGTTTCGTTGCTCGATCGTCAAGGTCTCCCACGCGGTCTCGGATAGGACGACGCGGTTGGTCGAAGAATCGCGCGCGGCACTCTCGTCGACCCTGCTGCTGTGAGCGATACCCGCGTGCTGCTCTGCCAACGCGGCATACAGCTCGCGACCGGACAGTGCCGCTTTGCGCACTGTTCGCTCCGCACCACCTGGAACCGCCATCAGAACCAGAGTGAACACGACGGCAGCACCCGAGCCGACGAAGGCCATCGTTCGCGGTTCGCGCAGTTTGGGCAGCACGCTGCGAATCGACGCAGCCTTCTGCCCCAGCCACCGCGTCGCTTCGGGGACGCGAGCATGCAAGGTATGCAGGCTCTTGACCGTCCGACCACGGAGTTGCTCGATCTGCTCGACCAACCGCTTCATGACTGGATGCTGCTTCATGGTCACCTCACTTTGTTGAACTTGGGCTGACCGAACAGGTCCTGGCCCTCGGGCTCGTAGATCGAGTGCACCTCACTGTCGACGGTCAGCACTTTGTAGGTGCGCCAACCGGTGAACGCGCCGAACTGGTTCTTTGCGTTCACGTCGGTCCAGATGACCCATCCGTAAACAAAGCCCTTCTGGTCGTGGCCCCACCCCTGCTCCGGCTCGCCACAACGGAACTCCGCTTGGTCAGGATCCAGCAGCAGCGGTCGGAAGGCTTCGCGAATGCGCGCGGCCAGCGACGCTGTTGGCGTCGGGCCGTAGTTCGCGGTCTCGAGCGCCTTCGCGCCTGGAGTCGCCGCACAAGCGCCTAGCGCCAGCACAGCGAGAACGGTCCATCGACAAGAATGCACAGGTCCCCCCTCGGCCCACTGTAGGCTCGGGACCTGTGTCGAAGAGAACGGCAGCGACCTTGACCACAGGATTGCAAGCGGTGTCGTTGCGAGACATGCACCGAGAACGCTCCGCCGCCACGTGCCTTGGCATGGGCATCGTCGCTGCATCGCTCGCGATGCTGGTCGGCGGCTGCACTTCGCGGCCATGGTTCGACCCGGTTCCGCGCGGCCACGCCCACAACGACTACTTGCACGCACGACCGCTGCTGGATGCCTTGCGAGCGGGCTTCGCCAGCGTCGAGGTC
>CAMBXM010000234.1 GCA_945871815.1 Singulisphaera sp. GP187 | reverse complement strand
TCGCCTGCGAGCTGTGGACGCTACGGTGCGCGCATCGATGCCGTCGCGCTTGACGAGCTGGCCATCGCGCCGCGGCGGGCCAAGTAGTCGTGGCCAAGTCCGATTTCACGAATGGCGCCCGGCTCGATTGCCGTGGCTCAGACTCCTAGCGTCGACGACGCGCTCGTCGGCATGGTCCGCATGGAGTTGACCTTTTGATTCGGCCTTGCCATCGGCCGATTAGCGCTGGCCCAAAGCACGCAACAACAGCCCGTGCTATTCTGACTCAGACCCGCAAAGAAGGAGAACCCAAGATGCGCACGATCCTGATCCTCGCTGCTCTCGCATTGCTCCCCGCTTGCCTTTCGGCCCAGCAGAGCGGGCGCCATTTCCATCGACCGATCCGCACCCAGGCTACCGCGGCAGTAACGAACCAAGCCACGGATGCGGCGGCGACGACGTCGAGCCAGCGCACCGAACCGATGCGCAAGTTGCGCAGCGGTCGCGCTTGGTCGTCCTACCACTTCAGTCGCCTGCCGCAGTCGCCGGCCACCGCCGCGAGCCCGGGCGTCATCGATGCCAGCAGCACCCGCAGCACTGTCCGACGCAGCTCATTCTGGGGCCGCATCCTGAAGGGCTGAGGCCGCCGTAACGCAAGGAGCCGAACGACCGACGCGCGCACCCCACAGCGTCAGGGGCACGTCGCGTCACTCGGCCTTCGGCGCGAGCGTGATCTTGTCGCGGCGGCGGAACGCCAGCCGGATCGGCACCTCGGGACAGTCGAAGTTCTCGCGCAAAACACGCGACAGATAGCGTTCGTATTGGCCGCGGAACAACTTGGGCTCGTTGACGAACACCAAGATGGAGATCGGCTCGGTGCCGATTTGCGTGCCGTAGAACAACTTCGGGTACTGACCGCGGTTCTGCGGCAGCAACTTGTCGCGAGCACCCTGCAGCACTTCGTTGAGTCGCGGCGTCGACAGCTTGATCTGCGTCTGCCGCTGCAGTTCGAACAGCAGGTTGATCGCCGCATCGACGTTGCGACCTTCCTTGGCCGAGAGAAATGCGACCGGTGCGTGATCGAGCGCCGGCAGTTGCTGGCGCAGGTACGTGTCCCACTTGCCGAGGTCGAAGTCCTCGACCAAGTCGATCTTGTTGCCGACCAGCAACACCGGCTTGTGGTTCTCAGCACAGTAGGCCGCCAGGTTCTTGTCGACCTGACTCACCGACTCACGCACATCGAACATGTGCACGACGATGTCGGCGCGACGGATGCTCGCCGTGCTGCGCGAATGCGAGAACAACTCGATGGCGTGCTCGATGCTCTTTTTCTTGCGCACGCCGGCCGTGTCGATCGCCATCATCCGCTTGCCGTCGAGTTCGAACTCGACGTCGATCGAGTCGCGGGTCGTGCCCGGAAGCTCCGAGACGATGCATCGCTCTTCGCCGCAAAGCCTGTTGACCAAGGTCGACTTGCCGGAGTTGCGCTTGCCGACGATCGCGAAGGACAGTGGCCGATTGCGCGTCAGCGACTCCTCTTCGCGGGCCGGCGGTAGCCGGTGCAAGATTGCGGCGATCAGGTCGCTGGCGCCGAAGCCTTCTTTGGCGCTGACCAACATCGCGTCGCCGAAGCCCAGTCGCTCCCAGGCCGCACCAGCCAACTCGTCGTGGCGGCTCTCGACTTTGTTTGCGACCAGCAGCACCGGCTTCTGCAACTGCCGGAGGCGGCGGGCGACGAGGTCGTCCCCCGGCACTCGCCCTTCCTTGCCATCGATTACGAACAAGATCAGGTCCGCGGTCTCCAAGGCGACCTGGATCTGGGCCTCGATGTGGTCCTTCAGCAAGGCCTCATCGACCATGCCAAGACCGCCGGTGTCGACCAGCTCGAAGCGGCGCCCCTCGATCTCGACAATGACGGCGACGCGGTCGCGAGTGACGCCCGCCGTAGGTTCGACGATCGCAACACGCTGCCCGGCAATGCGGTTGAGCAGGCTCGATTTGCCGACGTTCGGTCGGCCCAGGATCGCAACGCGGGGCAGGGCCATGAAGGGGGCGGAGGAGGTTACGGGCAACAAGCCTCCGCGCATAGGCCCCTCCCAAGACAGCCGCTAGCCGCCGCACGCCGAAGTGGAACGACTGCGGCCCTCGGCCTACCCTCTGCGACCTGCAATCGGCCGCTCAGATCACCACGGCCGCGCTTCCGAAATGGCTCTGCCCACCACGACTATGAAGTCAGCCGCGACCAAGCCCGACCTCGCACTGATCGAACGCATCTCCCGCCGCGCCTTCGCCCACATGGTGGCGATGATCCACGTGGCGAACAACCGGACCGACGCGGACAAGACCGACCCCAAGGTAGGCGGCCATCCGGCCGCTTGCGCGTCGAGCCTCGACTTCCTCTCGGTGCTCCACCTGCTGGTCCGCGAGCCCGGCGACTTCGTCTGCTGCAAACCGCACGCATCGCCTGTCGACCACTCGCTGAGCCACGCGCTCGGGCTGTTCCGCCACGCGACTGGAAATTGGTTCGAGGAAGCCGAAGCCGAAGCGGTGATGCACCGGCTGCGCAGCTTCTCGCACGACTCGGCCCCGGTGTTCCAGAGCTACCATGCCGAAGCGGATCCGGACAATTGGCGCTTCCTGCCGTCGGGCTCGGTCGGCATTCCGCCGGTCAACGCGGTCTACTTGGCGCTCGCCTATCGCTACGCCCGCCAGCATGGCTGGGAGGTCGACGAGCCGCACTTCTGGTGCATGATGGGCGACAGTGAGTTCCGCGAAGGCTCGCTGCTCGAGGTCATGCCCGAAGTCGCCGAACGCGAACTCGGCAACGTGACGTGGATCGTCGACTACAACCGCCAGAACCTCGACGGCACGCGCATCCCCAACAACCGTGGCCTGCACGGCACCGACGCCGACCGCATCGGGCGCACCGCGGCGGCCAACGGCTGGGAGGTGATCCAGCTGCGGCACGGCACCTTCCGCCAGTCGGTCTTCCAGAAGCCCGCAGGCGACAAACTGCGCGTCATCCTCGAGGACAAGCTGTCCGACTATCACTTCCAGGCACTGGTCTGGAAGCGCGACGCCGCCGCAATGCGACAAGCCGTGATCGAGGCCGACGCCGGCTGCAAGAAGCTGATCGAGTCGCTGAACGATGCCGACGTTGTCCGCTTGTTCTATGACCTCGGCGGCCACGATCACGCGGCAATCCTCACCGCCTTCGAGCAGAGCAAGGTCAACAAGCAGACCCCGACGCTGATCATCGCCCACACCGTCAAGGGCCGCGGCCTGCGCTGCGTCGCCGCCAACGGCAACCACTCGGCGTTACCGGACGACGACGAAGTGCAGCAGATCCTGGCGGCCGAGGGGCTGACGATGGAGCGCCCCTTCCAACGCCTGCCCGAGGACTCGGAGGCGGCGCGCTATGCCGCGCAACGCGGCCAGACCATGCGCCTTTGCATCGAAGCCCTGGAAGCCCTCGCGCACAGCAACCGCGCTCGCGTGGCGCAGCAGATCGATCACCAGGGCGGCGTGCCTGCGGGACTGGAGATCAACCTCAAGCTGTCGCCAATCACGCACACCCAATGGATGTGGGGCCAGCTTGCCTCCAAGCTCGTGCGCATCGGCGTGTTCGACGAACTGCAGGCCGCTGGTCGCGCCCAAAAGGCCGGCAAGGCCCCGACCACCGACGAAGCGCGTTGGGGTCCAATCGCTGACCTGATGATGACGATGGCCCCTGACGTCGGGACCAGCACCAACATCAACCCGGCGATGGATGAGAAGATCTTCGGTCCGCGCTACGAGGAGAACTGGGAGTCGAAACTGCAGCTCAGCGAGCGCCTCCGTCCAGAACTCTCGCCGACCGACGGGGCCTGGACGCGCCACATCCGCTTCGAGATCGCCGAGTCCAATTGCATGTCCGCGGTCGGCAGCTTTGGCAAGATGGGCTACCTCGCAGGCATCCCGTTCCTGCCGATGATGACGGTCTACGACTTCTTCATCAAACGCGCGCTCGACCAGCTCTACTACAATCTCTACTGGGGCAGTTCGTTCATCCTCGTCGGCACGCCGAGCGGCATCACGCTGGCGCCCGAGGGCGCGCAGCACAGTTGGAAGAGCGACATCCAGATCCCCAACCTGATCACTTGGGAGCCGGCGTTCGCGATCGAGTTGGAGTGGGTTCTCTGCGACGCGATTCGCCGCCACTTCACCGGCGACAACAAGGGCCGCAGCGGCGTGCTCGTCCGCGCCGTCACCCGAGCCTTGCACCAGGACCTGATGCTGAAGTGGTTGCGCCGGCAGACGAGGTTCAAGATCGGCATCCCCGACGGCGCCATGCTCGGTTTGGAAGCATCGGACGGCGGTCTCCACGAAGCGGAGGTCCCGCACCGCAGCGAGTCGGAGATCCACGCCGTGGTCAAGGACCACGTGCTGAAGGGCGGCTACACGTTGATCGACTGGCGTGGCTATCGCGGCTACCAAGCGGGCGAAAATGTCGTCAACCTGTTCGTCATGGGCGCCCTCGTTCCCGAAGCCGCGCAGGCGAGCGCGCTGTTGCTGCAACGCGGCATCTACGCCAACGTGTTTGTCGTCACGTCGCCGGATCTGTTGTGCGGCGAGCTCGGCCGGAAAGATGGCTTTGCTCACCTGCACACGACACTTGGGGTGACGGGCGCGTTGCACCTCCGCCCTGCCGGCAAGAGCGGCGGCGACGTGCTGGCTCCGGGCGATGTCGTCGACCTCGCGGGTCGACGCGTCCCGATCGTGTCCGTGCACGACGGTGAGATCGGTCTGCTCGACAACCTGGGCTCGATCCTCGGCGTTCGCCAGATCGCGCGTGCGGTGGTCAAGTTCAGCAAGTCAGGCACCCCGGCTCACATCTTCAAGTACCACGGCCTGCATGCAGAAGGCATCGCCGAGTCGTGCGGCCAAGCGCTGGCTGAAACGGCACTCGAGCAAGTGTGCTTGTCGCAGAGCGCGCTGGCCCTGCTGGCTGGCCAACAGGGCGCAAGCCAGCCGAACTGGAAAGAACTCTGGCCCAACCCAGCGTAGTCCACGATTCATCCGTAGCAGTCGCCTATGACGACTTGGCAACACCACACGAGCACCCGCCGCAGTTCGCCTCTGTCGCTGGCGTTTGCCGGCGCCGCCTTCGTCCTCGCCACCTGGCTCGTGCTCGACCGGAACGGCGTCTTCGAAGGCGCACCAAACCCGATGCCCCGCACGATCGAGCCGCGCGGCGACCTGATGGCGCTCGAACAGACGACGACCCGCATCTTCGAACAGACGGCGCCAAGCGTCGTGCACATCACCACGGAGAAGCTCGCTCGCACCATCGCGGGAATGGCTCGCTACCCCGAGGGCTCGGGCACGGGCTTCCTGTGGGATGACGCTGGCACCGTGGTCACCAACTACCACGTTGTTCAGACCGTGGTCGAATCGCGCAGCCAGTTGAAGGTGGCGTTGGGCAGCGAGCTGTACGACGGCGCGGTGATCGGCACGAGCCCGCAGCAGGACATTGCTGTGGTTCGCATCGTGGCGCCACCGCCCCACCTGAGACCGATCCCGATCGGTGCGTCGGCGGACCTCAAGGTCGGCCAGTTGGTCCTCGCGATTGGCAACCCCTACGGCTTCGACTCGAGCCTGAGCACCGGCATCATCAGCGCCCTCGACCGCACGATCGCAACCGAGAACGCGCAGATGAGCGGGCTGATCCAGACCGATGCCGCCATCAATCCAG
>CAMBXM010000233.1 GCA_945871815.1 Singulisphaera sp. GP187 | reverse complement strand
CGTTCGCCATCGATTTTGCGCCGGTGCACGATGGCTTGAAGGTGAAGATCGACGGCTCGCGCATCTGGCTGCGCGAAAGCTCAGGCTGCGCCATCGCCGAGCTGCACGGCATGTCCCTTGTACCTGAGGTGTTCTCGGCACGCTCCGAGGACGGCAAGGGCACCAAGGCGATCGGCAAGTTCGTGCGCTTCAACGACTCCAACCTGCTGACCGAGCTGACCAACAAGTTGCCCGACCTCGGTCTCTACATGGCGACCATGCCGGTGCCGGCGGGTGCCACGGACAGCATGGTGTTCGAAACCACGCTGCCGATGGAAGGAATGAAAGTCGGCCTCGAAATGAAAAAGCACCCGCTGTTCGGGCGCTTGGTCTCGAACTTCAAGTAGCCAGCGCTCGACTCGCGGCCACGCCAACAGTGTGGCCGCCGCGCCGCGTCACTCCATCCGACTGCCGATGCCGGCGCCGCGAGGGACCACCGTGATACCCGTGTCGGACACGTGGTAGCGCTTTCGGTCTTCGACTGGGTCGTAACCGATGGTGGTGCCGTCGGGGATGTTGTTCCACTTGTCGATGATGACGCGCTTCATGCGGCAGTTCTTGCCGATGCGAGTGCCACGCAAGACGATGCACTCATCGAGTTGGCTGTGCTCGTCGACGTAGACCAAGTTGCTCAACACCGAACGGGAGACGCGGGCGCCGCTGACCACGACGCCGGGGCAGAGCAGCGAATCGAGCACCTCGGCTTTCCGTCCACCCTCACCGCTGAGCACGGTCTTGGCTGGCGGGTCGTTGTGCCAGAGCGTGTACGTCGGCCAGTCGCGGCGGTAGAGGTTGAGGTGGGGCGCCACGCTGCAGAGGTCCATGTGCGCATCGAAGTAGGCCTCGATGGTGCCGACGTCGCGCCAGTATGGTTTGTCGTCATTGCCGATGCCCACGAAGTGGCTGGCGTAGACCTTGGTGTCCTTGATCATGCGCGGGATCACATGCATCCCGAAGTCGCCACTGTCGTCGGTGGGTAGGGCCGCGTCCTCGTGGAGTCGGCGCACCAGCTCCTTGGTCTCGAACACGTAGATGCCCATCGAGGCGAGGCAATAGCCGGGATCGCCGGGGATCTCGGCTGGACTCTGCTTGGGCTTCTCCTGGAAGCTCGTCACGCGGCCCTCGGCGTCGACCTGCAGGATCCCGAAGTGGTGGGCCTGTGCCTTCGGGATGCGCACGGCGCCGATCGTCAGGCTGGCTTGGTGGTCGACGTGCTCGCGCAACATGAACCGATAGTCCATGTGGTAGATGTGGTCGCCAGACAGCACGAGGACGTTCGGCGGCTGCCAGTCCTGGATCGTGTCCAGGTTGTGGTAGATCGCGTCGGCGGTTCCTCGATACCACCGACCTTCGTTGCCGTGGTGCGGCGGGCGGCAGGTGATGAACTGTTCGAGGCGGCGCGGCAAGAAGCTCCAGCCGAACCGAATGTGCTCTTCCAGGGAGCGTGCCTGGTACTGCGTCAGGATGTGGATGCGCCGCAGCCCCGAGTGGATGCAGTTGCTCAGCGTGAAGTCGATGATGCGATAGGCACCACCAAACGGCACGGCGGGCTTCGCGCGGTTCAAGGTGAGGGGCTTGAGGCGATTGCCGGCGCCGCCAGCAAGCAGGAACACGAGCGTGTTGCGGGTGTCGAGATTCGCCATGGCTTGCGCGCGCAAGATCGGACCGTGCGCAAGGCGCGCACCGAGCGTACAGAATGCAGTGCGATCTGCGGCTTGCCCAGGAGAAAGGGGAAAGGCGTGCGAAACAGCTTCGCTTCGCAACGACGCAATGGTTGCGGCTCCGGCCGTTGGGCGTACGCTCGTCGCCCTGGATCGCCGATCGACTTTGAGTGCCCACGAGAAAGATGCCGGTGCCTTGTCTGCTGCTCTTGCAGCGACGGCGAGCCAGAACGAGCGAGAATGGCTGCTGACCGACGGGCTCGGTGGCTACGCCTGCTCAACGGCGCTCGATTTGCCCACGCGGCGCTACCACACTTGGTTGACGGTCGCAGAGCCTTCGGGTCGTCGCCGGCGTCTGTTGGCGACTTGCGAAGAGCGCCTAGTGGACAGCGACGGCGAGCACATCCTCTCGGCGGTTCACTGGGCTTCGCTTTCGACTCCGAGCGTGCCCGGTCTGCCGCGGGAGTTTCGCAGCGATCCGGTGCCGACCGTTGTCGTGCGCACACCCGCGGGCGCGGCGTTGGAGCGAACCATGGTGCTCGCGCGCAATCGCGCTGCACTATTCGTCCGCTGGCGCAACGTCTCGGCGGTGCCGTTCCAGTTGCGCGTGCGACCGCTCCTGGCCGACGAAGACGCCGATCAACTACTGCACGAACGGGCGCTTGCGCACGCCCAGCCGACAGTGAATGACGGGATCGTGCTCACGATCGACGGGTTGCAGCCACTGCACGTCTCCACTAGTGGCAACGTGACCTACTCAGTGTCCCCGTGCTGGTACCGGGATTACCACTTCGCCGTCGATCGGGCGCGCGGCTATGACAGCGCCGCGGATCGATACGCCCCTGGCGTGCTCACCGCGGACCTGCTGCCCGGCGAGCACATCGTCGTGGCCTTCGCCGCCGTGACACCGGAGCGCGACGCGGCGTCGGGCTTCGATCTCGCGCTGCAGACTCGCACCCGCCGGCTCGAGTGGGCCGCACGCGGTGAAACGACGCTCGCGAAGCGGCTCCGGCGCGGAGTCGACGACTTCTTCTATCGCGATACGCACGGACGCCTCGGCGTGCTCGCCGGCTTCCCGTGGTTTGGCGAGTGGGGGCGGGACGTGTTCGTGTCATTACCCGGGCTCACTTTGGCGGTGGATGAGCCACGTCGCTGCCTCGAGGTGCTACGCGGCGCGGTGCCGTTCTTGCGCGATGGGTTGCTGCCCAACATCTACGGCCCGGACAAGAACCACAGCCACTACGGCTCCGCCGATGCGGCGCTGTGGTTTGCTTTGTGCGTCCAGCGCTTGGCCGACGCAAGTGCCGACCAGGGAGCCGTGCGCGACGAGTTCGGCCCGGTGCTTCGGAGCATTGCGGAGAGTTACGTCCGCGGCACCGAACTCGGACTGCGCGTCGACGGCGAAGGACTTCTGCGTGCAGGATCTCCGGATCGCAACGCAACTTGGATGGACGCGCAGACCAGCAGCGGTCCGGTCACGCCGCGCGCTGGCCAACCGGTGGAGATCGTCGCGCTGTGGTGCGCACTCCGCTCGCAGCTTGGCGCTTGGTACGGTGGCACTTGGCAGCGCGAAGCCGAGCGCGCGGCATCTGCGTTCGTCCGCCGCTTCTGGAACGAGCGCGACCAGTGCCTCTTCGACTGTCGGGATGGCGATCGCGTCGATGCAGCGGTGCGCCCCAACATGGTGATCGCCGCGGCACTGCGCCTCAGTCCGTTGACGCTGGCGCAACGGGCCGCGATCGTGCGTCGCGCCGATTCGGCACTGCGGACGCCGTGCGGATTGCGCACCCTCTCGGCCGACCATCCGGCATACCACGGTCGCTATGAAGGGCCGACCGACGAGCGTGATGCCGCCTACCACCAGGGCACGGTGTGGCCTTGGCTCTCGGGTTTCTACGTCGAGGCCGCCTTTCGCGCCGCACCCGTGGATGAACAAGAGGCAGTCCGCGCGCGGATGTCCGCGTGGTTGCAGGGCTTTGTCGGCGAACTCGATCGCGCCGGCATCGACCACGTCAGCGAGGTCTACGACGGCGACGCGCCGCAACGCCCGAACGGCACGTTTGCCCAGGCCTGGAACACCGGCGAATTGCTCCGTGCATTGCAACTGTGCGCGACCGGCTTGCTGCAGCCTCGGCCGCTCTCGACGGGCCCGAACTGGGGCGGAGCATGATTGACGTCGTCTTCTACTTCCAGGTGCACCAGCCCTACCGTCTGGCGAAGTGGAAGCCGGGTGACAAGATCCGCAAGCTTGCCTACTTCGACGACCCTCTGAACAAGATGGTCGCCGAGCGAGTCGCAGAACGGTGCTATCTGCCGATGAATCGCGTCTTGCTCGATGCCATCGAGAAGACCGACGGGCAGTTCCGGTGCGCGTTCTCGCTGTCCGGAACGGTGATCCGGCAGCTTCGCGAATGGGCGCCCAAGGCCCTCGACAGCTTCGTGGAACTTGCCGAGTCGGGATGTGTCGAGTTCCTGTGCGAAACCAGCCAGCATTCGCTTGCCGCTGTCGTCGATGCCGCCGAGTTTTCTGCTCAGGTCGAGCAACAGCGGGAGACGATCGAGGACCTGTTCGGCAGTCGGCCGACGACGTTTCGCAACACGGAACTGATCCTCGACAATCGGATTTGCCAGCAGGTCGAGACCCTAGGGTTCTCGACGATGCTGGGCGAAGGCGCCGAGCGCGTGCTCGGTTGGCGTAGTCCGCAAGTCCCGTATCAGCCTCGTGGCTGCAAGCGCCTGAAGCTCTTGCTGCGCAGCTATTCGCTCTCGGACGACATCGCCTTTCGTTTCTCCAACGCCAAGTGGCCGCAGTACCCGTTGTTTGCTGACACCTACGCGAGCTGGCTCCACGACGTACCGCCACCGGCGCAGTTCATCGGTCTGTTCATGGACTACGAGACGTTCGGGGAGCACCAAAGTGCGCAAACCGGCATTCTCGAGTTCATGAAGCACCTTCCGGATGAAGTCCTGACGAAACCGAACTTCCGGTTCCGCACGCCCGCTCAGGTCGCTGCGGAGTTGCCGTCGGCTGGAGAACTGGACATCAGCACGCCGCTCTCGTGGGCCGATGTCGAGCGCAATCTCTCTGCCTGGCTCGGCAACCCGATGCAGATCGAGGCCCACCGCTCGCTCTATGCGCTGCGGCCCAAGCTGATGGAGATCGCTTCTCGCCGACCTGACTTGGTCGATGCATGGCGGTTGATGACCACTTCCGATCAAGTGTACTACGTTGCGACCAAGGGCCACAGTGATGCCGAGGTCCACGAGTACTTCAGCCCGCACGCTTCGCCATACGCGGCGTTCGTGACGTTGATGACGGCCGTTGACGACCTGCGCCTTCAGATCGACCGCGCGCACACTACCGGCCTCTAACTCATGTTGGCGGCACCGCCCGTCGACGAACGCAAACATGCCTCGAAGCCTGCAACAACTGTTCGAGATCAGCTGGGAAGTCTGCAACAAGGTCGGTGGCATCCACACGGTGCTGTCGAGCAAGGCCAAGACTGCGGTCGAGCGACACGGCGACGATTACATCTGTGTCGGGCCACTGCTGCTGGCCGGCGCTGGCCAACAACCACCGTTTGACGACGAACCCGGCCACGAGAGTTTCATCGAATCCTGTCGAGTTGCCGGCCTGCCGATTCGGCTTGGGCGCTGGCGCATCGCTGGGCGCCCTCGGTGCATGTTGGTGGGCTTCTCGTCGCTCTACGAGCAGAAGAACGGCATCCTCGCCGGCCTCTGGGAGCGTCATCGGGTCGACTCGCTTGCCGGTGACTGGGACTACGTCGAGCCGGTGTTGTTTGCGACCGCGGCGGCCATGGTCATCGAGCGGTGGTGGGAGGAGTATCTCGCGCCGTTCCACAAGCGGGCCGTCGTGCATGCGCACGAATGGATGACCGGCGCGGCGCTGTTGCATCTCAAGGAGCGCATTCCGGCGATTGGAACGGTGTTCACGACGCACGCCACGATGCTCGGGCGAGCGCTGGCTTCTCTTGGCATCGATCCGAGCCAAGGTC
>CAMBXM010000232.1 GCA_945871815.1 Singulisphaera sp. GP187 | reverse complement strand
CGACGTCGAGGGCAATGCAGCGCGCACTCGGTTGCCTTCACGCACGATGCGACCACGCAGCGTCTTCTGCAGCGAGACCGGAGCTTCGCTGATCTCCTTCAGCAGGAAGTGCGGGTAGCCGGCGCGATCGATGTCACGCGTGGTGACTGTGGCGGTCACTAGGTGCTTGCTCTGCAACGGCAGCGGCGTGCCGTCGAAGGCCTCGCGCGCGATGCCGCCAAGAGTGCCTGCGCGTCGGCGATCGAGGACGATCACCTGCCCCCGACTCGCGGACGGGTTCTGCGGGTTGCCAGCAGTCTCTCCGTCCATGCGCAGATACTGACGGCAGTCCTCGATCACACCGTACGGTTCGCTGGCAACCACGAAGGTGTCGTCGGCGATGCCGATGTACAGGGCCTGACCCGAGCCACGCAGCGACAGTGCGAGGCGGTGTGGTTCGGACGCAGATGCTGCAGCGACCGCGACCGAGCCGTCAAACGTCGAGACCGTGCGGCGGAACGACTCGGCGAACGCGACGCCGCCCTGCATGTGGCGAGCCACCAGGGTCGGGATGACCTTGGCATCGGTGGTGATCTCGGGCGCGATGTCGAGCCCGTGCCGCTGCACCAGTTCTTGATGGTTGTCGACGTCGCCGTTGAGCACGCCGATCAGGTAGGGCGTGCCGCGCGGCGTCTGTTCTTCGCTGTTCAGCGGATGGGTGTTGGGCTGACTGATGACGCCGACGCTGGCCCAGCGAGTGTGGCCGAGCACGAGCGCTTCGGCGTTGTCGTTCTGCAGCAAGGCGCGCAGCAAGGTGTCCTCGCGGATCGCGGAACGCAGTGCTTTGACGTTGTCGCCGAGTTCGCCGATCTCGGCCGCGTGCTTGTAGACCAGGTCGATGGCCGTCTCGAGGACTCGAACGGAGCGATGGCCGAAGAGCGGGTCGTCGGTGCGTGATTGCGCAATCCTACGGATCTCCGGCGAGTTGGTATCGATCCCCGTGATCAGCACGCTCACCCCGGCCGAGTCGCGCCCGCGGACCTCCAGTCGGTCGAGTGCCGCCAGGGCGGTTTGAATGCTGGACCATGAGGTCGCGGCGGCAGGGCCGAGCGCGCCGGGCCCGGCAAGGTCGCGCACGGCTTCGGCGTGCTGTAGGCGGTCTTTCCAAACGGACCAGAGCGCGTCCTTCAGACGGACGAGTGCTGCGTTGCGCTGTTCGAGTTGGTCGTCGAGGGTCAGCGACGCGTCCTGGTCGAGCGTGCGTTCAAACGCTGTGACCTGTTGGTGCAGTGCCTCAAGCTGCTGCTTTGCCGTGGCTGCAGCAGCGGGTGCGTCGAGCAGGCAGCGCAGACCGGGTACGGAACGGAGCTCGCGATCGAGGTCAGCGAGCGCAGTTGCCGCCGCCGTCAGGTTCTTGGCGTCGAAGCCCTGCGCGATGGCTCTCGTGGCAACGGCGACGGCTTGTTCGAGGACTGCGACTGCCGGCGGCGCTTGCCGCGATCTCTGCCGCAACACGGCGATGATGCCACACATGGATGCTTTCGACTCCTGGTCAACGGGCCTGCGCCGCGATCGATACGAACTGCTCTAGACGCTGACGAAGGGCGCCGGCGAGCGACGGATCGCCTGACTCTTCGATCGCAGCGGCTAGTTGCTTGAGCCAGTCTGCCGCAGGTTGCGGCAAGGCTGAGGGTGCGACCGCAGCCTGCGGCCGATCCGTTCGCAACTGCAGGCGAAGCTTGTCGCAGATGACCACACCGTTCTCCTGTGGTAGCTCGAGCGCCGTCGCGGTGCGCAGCAGTTTGGTCCAGTGCGCAGGGGCGATCTGTCGCGAATGCGAGCAGTCTGGCGAGGGCCCTCCCTGCACGAGTCCGTCGGCGGACCACCGCAGGAATAGGTCGCCGTTCTTGCAGGAGAGGATCTCGATCCCGCCCAAGAATGTGAGGTTCGGGTCGGCCTGCGTAACCGTGGCTGGCGTGCTGCCGCCATCTTTGGCCGCGATGGCGTCCGCGAGGCGAAGGCGCGCCGGCGCGTGCTCCTGATCGGTGGCGTCAATGCGGTAGCCGCAGTCCGTGCCGAGCAGAGCCGTGAGCGCGGTGAGAGCTTCGGCGGCGCGACGCTTGCCCCACGGGTCGCCGAGAAAGGTGCGTCGGTCACTGAGGGCCGTGAAGAGTTCGCGCGAGTTGCCGCGTAGTGCCGCGAGTCGTGTGCGCGCGCGCGGATCAGACTCCACGGTGCGTACGATCTGGCCTGGCGCAGTCTCGACGTCGAAGTCGCGAGTCGGGTCGTCGGCGAGCCAGCGCGCAAACGTGCGCATCAGCCACGCCGGGTCCTCGACGAACTCGGCGAACACCGGAGCGAACTTCGCCCGCAGCGCCGCTTCGTTGTGCGCGCGAAGTGCCAGGCCGCGCAGCGCCTGTGCGCGCCAGTAGAAATCGCGATCGAGCGCCCACTGCTGGAGCAAACCGAGCACAGCTTCGCCGTTACCACCCGCATCGGCGATCGCTTCGACGAGGGCGACGGGCAACGAGTTGAGCCCGAGTTTGTCGGTCCAAGCGCGCACGGCTGGCATCGCGGCGTCGCCACCCGCTGCGACCTTCTTGCTTGCCGACAGGCGCAAGCCGTAGCGGGCGTGCGTGCACGCGCGTTCGACGTGCTTCTGCCAGTCCTCGCTGTTGGGCGCGGTCGCATCTTGAGCGGCCGTCGTTGCGGTGAGGCAGGTCAGCAACGCCACCAGCGCGGGTCTCGGAAACGTGCGGCTCATTGCACCGAGTCGGCGTCGAGGACGTAGATGGAGACGACCTCGTCTTCTTCGGTTTGTTCGCCGACGTAGAGCTTCCCGGTCACCTGCACGATCCCGGCCTTGATCTCCATCGTGGTGCCTTCCGCGAGAGCGCAGAAGACGATCTCGTTCAGCTTCGGGGTGCCGTTGCAGCCGCAGGCATCGTTGATCATCAGGAACTGTCCTACCGGCCCGCTGCCTGGTACCTCGCGCGCCATGAAGCCGGACAGTTGGACGATCTTGCCGTCGAGTGCCGTGACTTCGTCGGGCAGTTTCATGCCCTTGGAGAACTCGAAGCCGGCCAGCACCGCGAAGTTGGTGCGCACGGGGTCCTGCATCAGCAGGCACAGTGGCAGCAGGAGCGCAAACGACTTCATGTGGCGCATGCTAGCGCGCGAGCCCGGCCGCCGACTCATGTCGCTGGGTTGGCATCCAGCTTGATCACTTCGACGGGACAGTCCTTGGCGGCCTGCTCGATTTCGTCTTGGAGCTTGCGGAAGTGTGCCGCCGCGTCGGGGCGAATGATGCAGGTGCCGTCGCCGTCGACTTCGAAGACTTGGGGCGCAAGGTCTTCGCAGACCTTGCACGAGATGCAGCCTTCTTCGATCCAGACACGGCGGATGGGGGACGTCACGGCGGCCTGCTTAGCCCGCCGCGGCGCTGCGATCTACGGGGGATCTGCGGGCGGCTCCGAAAGCCGGGATTGTCGCGTGCCAGCGTGGCGTGCGAGTATCGATGCCATGGGGCGGGCGCGCGCTGCAAGGCTGAGCAACTCCTGAACAAACTTGACAAAGTAGATAGTTAGACGCAGTCTAAGAGATATGGATCACCCCGCTGTCGTCCGCCTGCTCGAGGCCCATGCGATCCGCCCCTCCGCGCAGCGGGTTGCGATCGCCGGCTACGTGCTCGCGACCGCCGAGCATCCCTCCGCCGATCAGGTCTGGCGCCGCGTCAAGCTGGAGTTCCCAATGGTCTCGCGTGCGACCGCCTACAACACTCTTAAGTTGTTCGTGGAAAAAGGGTTGCTTCGTGAACTCGTGTTGGCTCCAGGCTACGCGGTCTACGATCCAAACACTGCACCGCACCACCACTTCCTCGACGAAGATCGCGGCTCGATCCACGATGTCCCGTGGTCGGCCCTGACCGTCGACCTCGTGGGCGACTTGCCCGACCTCGAGGTGCGCAACGTGAGCGTCGTGCTACGAGGCCGACGCCGCAGCTGACCTTGGCCGCCGACCCTCGAACATGCCCCTCTCTTGGACAGAGTCCAAAACAACACAGAGTGCACAGGAGTCACGATGATCACCGTAGGAGACCGATTTCCCGCCTTCCGCATCACCGCCACCCTGTCTCGCGAGTCGGGCAAAGAGTTCGCGCAGCTGACGGACCAGAGCTTTCCAGGCAAGTGGCTTGTGCTGTTCAGCTGGCCGCTCGACTTCACCTTCGTCTGCCCGACGGAGATCGCTGAGTTCGGCCGCAGGAACGCGGACTTCCTAGGCCGCGACGCCCAGCTACTCGGGTTGTCGCTCGACTCGGAGTATGTCCATCTCGCCTGGCGCAACCAGCACCCGGATCTAGCGACCTTGCCGTTTCCGATGCTCGCCGACGTGAAGCGCGAACTCTGCACCGCCCTGGGAATTCTCCACCGCGATGCAGGCATCCCGTTGCGTGCGACGTTCGTCGTCGACCCACAAGGCTTGGTCCGCTTCGTCTCGGTCCACGATCTCGATGTCGGTCGCAACGTCGACGAGGTGCTGCGCACCCTCGACGCGCTGCAGACCGGAGAGATGTGTCCGTGCAACTGGAAGAAGGGCGAGAAGACCCTGGAGATGAAGTGATTGCGGCACTGAGCGCTGCTGGTGGCAGTGACGTGAGGCCCGAGGTCATGGCCGATGCTCAGGCGGTTGCTGCGCTGATGGCGATGAACAACGCCTGCGACCGCGTTCGCCACATGGTGCAGCAGCCGTCCTACCAGCCGTTGCCGCCGCGCCTGCAGAAGCTGGCCCTGGCGCAGGCCAACACGACAGTCCCCGAGCTCTTCGGTCTCGCGGTCAGCGTCATCGATGGATGTGATCCCTGCGTCGTTGCCCGCCAGCGCCTTGTCATCGAAGCCGGGTCGACCGAGGGCCAGGTGAACGATGTCCAGCCGCATTGCTGCGACGGTCAATGCCGTTGCGACCGCCGCCGCCATGAGGAGGGACGTCGTCGCGTGAATGTCATGAGCTGCGGCCCAGGGCCAGCTCTCCGAACCCCTAACTACCCCAGGAAAACGATCATGTATGCATCTCCGACCCCGCTACCGCTCGAAGCTCGCGCTGCGATCGTGAAGTCGCTCAACGCGGTGTTGATCGACGGTCTCGACCTGCATTCGCAGATCAAGGTTGCGCACTGGAACATCAAAGGTCCGCACTTCGCGGCGCTGCACCCGTTGTTCGACACGTTTGCCACCGAGTTGTCGGTGCACAACGATGCCATCGCCGAGCGCGCCGTCACGCTCGGCGGCGTCGCGGTTGGTACCGTGCGGCAGGTGGCGCAGCAGTCGGGTCTGCCCGAACTGCCGGCCCAGGCAACGCGCGACTTGGAACTCGTCGAGCTGCTCGCATTGCGCTTCGAGAAGTATCTCGGCGGTGTGCGCATCGGCCGCGATGTTGCCGGCGAGTCGGGCGACGAAGAAGCGGTCGACCTGTTGACCCAAGTGGTGCAGGACTTCGAGAAGCACGCGTGGTTCCTGCGCGCGACTCTTGGTCGCTGAGTCGCGGGCAGAGAGGCGACCCCATCGCTGTTCGCGCTGGGGCGGTGCGCCGTACGCGGCAGCCCGAGGGGCGGCAGTCCTTCGAGCTCGGGCGTGACCGGTGGGTGCTGCAAAGGAAACGTGAGTTTCTCTGCTTCGCCGCACGATCTCGTTCGTAACCTGCCCGCCTGTTTTCCCGACCGAGGTCTAAATACCACATGTTCGCCCGTCCTAGCGTTCTGTTTGCTGTTGC
>CAMBXM010000231.1 GCA_945871815.1 Singulisphaera sp. GP187 | reverse complement strand
GAGCCTGCTGCTCGATCTGGTGCTGGCGCTGCGTGACGAGATTCGCGCACTGACCGGAGAACTGGGCGCCAAATGGGGTGAACACCGCAACCTGCCCAAGATCCTCGGCGAGCGCGAGGACTGGATCGCCACGCTGCTCGAAGAGGTGGCGCGCCTGCGGCTGTGGCGCCTTCCTGGCAAGCGGCTGAAGCCCGACGAGCAGCGCTTTCTCGATCGGGTGCGCGGCAGTGCGAGGCCATGAAGCCAACCGCCGCGGGCACTTGCTGCTGCGGCTTCGCCCGACGGCTCGTTCCCGACGATCGATGCGCAATCCGTGGACGCGCCGCGCCCGCGCGAAGATCGCGACCCCCAAGGCGCCGCGACCGGCAGCGCAAGCTAGGAAGTCACTCGACGAGCGGACTCTGGTTTCCTAGCCGTCGAGCGAGGAACGTAGTTGGCGCGTGCAGTTCCTAATCCGCCCTCTCGGTCTGACAGACGCAACCTCGGCCGAGCGCCGCGCGACGTTCTGGACCGCCTTGATGTTTGGCGCGGCGATGGCCAGCACGTTCGTGCTGCGGCCGGTGCGCGACCAATTCGGTGTCGACAGGGGCGTCGAGCACATGCCGTACCTCTACGGCCTCACGCTGCTGGTCACGACCGCATTCACGCCTGCGTTTTGGTGGTTGGCGTCGAGGATGCCCAGTCGGCGCTTCGTCCCGATCGCGTTGCACGCCTTGGCGGCGAGCATGTTGATCGTGTTCGGCGGGCTCTCGCTGGTCGGCGACTATGACTGGAAGGCGCCCGGCGCCCAGTGGGTCGGCGAAGCGTTCTGGGGCTACTTCAGTGCATTCAATGTCGCGGTGCCGACCCTGGTGTGGGTTCACACCGTCGAGCACTTTTCACGCCGGCAAGGGCTGCGGTTGTTTGGCATCGTCGGGGTCGGCGGCACCTCGGGTGCTGTCCTTGGATCGTTGCTGGCGGAACAGATTCCGGCGCTCGCGTTGCCGCCGAGTGCGGCCGCGATCGGCAGTCTCGTGATGCTGGAGCTGGCCTTCGTCTGCTACCACAGGTCGCGGCGCGCATGTGCGGCGATGTGCGCCGAGTCCTTGGTGCAACCATCGAGTGAAGGCACGGCGCGCGGTGGGTTCTTCGGCGGCCTCGCGCTGTTGCGTCGCGATGGGCACCTGCGCGCGATCGGTGGCTACATGATGTTGCTGGCGATGGTCGCTTCGGCCTTCGCCGTGGCTCGGACCGAGCTGGTCGGCGAGCAAGTAGCGTCGAGTCGGGCGCAGCATGGATGGCTCGCGCACACCGAGCTGATGAGCCAGAGTCTGGTGCTGGCTTTGCAGTTGTTCTGCACGGGTCGCCTACTGCGTCGGCTGCCGGCTGCCGCCGCGCTGGTCTTGATGCCGCTGCTCAACGCGCTCGGCCTCGCCGTCTTGTCCCTGTCGCCCACGGTCGGCGCGATCGCGCTGGTGACGATCTTGCTGCGCGGCGGGCAGTTCGCGCTGGAGAAGCCCTCGCGCGAAGCGCTCTACACCCCGCTCGCGCTCGAGACCAAGCACAAGGTCAAGTTCTTGCTCGACACCTTTGCCCTGCGCTTTGGGGACTGGCTCGGGGCGTGCTTTCAGGTCTACGTGATGCGGCGCTTCGAACTCAGCGCCGCGTGGGTGCTGACCTTCACCGTGGCGCTCGCAGTCGCCTGGGCCAGCATCGGCTTCGTCCTCGGCCGCCGCGCGGATCGCGACGGCGGGCGCGCGTGACGGCGGGCGCGCGTGACGGCTCGTGTCAGCGCGAGCCGATGGCAGGGCCGCGGCGACGGCGCGGGCTGAGTCCGGGGACCGCCCACAAACTCGGCGCGGCCGCCGTGTTCCCGGGCACGTAGAAGGCGTGGGTGGAGTTGCTGTGCTGCTACCTGGCAGCACCCGTCGCGCCGCGTAGATCGGCGCCGTCCAACTCGCCGCCACTGAGCACGCAGCCGGTCAACAGCGCCCGCTGCAGGTCGGCGCCGCGAAGTCGTGCGCCGGTCAGGTTGGCATCGCGCAGGTCGGCATCGCTCAGTCGGGCGCCGGTCAGGTCCGCGCCCTGGAGTCGGGCCTCGGCGAGGTCCGCACCGCGCAGGTCGATGCCACACAGCCGCGCACCGGCGAGGTCGCGGAAGCGGTTTGTCGGTGGGCGGAACCTGGGTTCCGCCGCGCACAGGATACTCAGCAACAGCGCCGGGTGGCGCGGCGGGCGCGTCGAGACCGCGGTCATGTGGTGCATGAGCACCGGATCGGCGTGCAGCAGATGCGCGAGTGCCGCGACCAGCGCTTGTGGCCAGTGTCTGGGCGGCATCGGCGCTGCGTCGCGCGCGCCAGCAATTCGGACCAGTTCTTCGGCAGCGAGCAAGGCGCGCACCGACAGCGAATCCAGCAGGCGGCGGTCACCGAGCGTCAGCATCGCTGCCGATGCATCGCGAGAGCCGCGTGCCGGGGGTGCCCCGAAGGTGCGCAAAGAGAACGTCCGCGCCGCTGCGCGGCGATGTCCGAGCCGCGTCGCCAGCACGAAGGCGAGCGCGCAGAAGGCGTCCGGCGGTGGGTGCAGGCGGTCGACGCGGGCGAACTGCGCCTGATGGTCGAGGACTTCGCGACAGAGTTCCGGTCGTTGGCGCAGATCCGCGACCGGGGCAGGCTGTTGCCACGCGCGCAGAACTGCCTCGGCGGATTCCGGGTGCGCCGCGCGCACGTAGTCGCCGCAGTCATCGTCGGTCCACGGTGCGAGCAGCCAGACGGTCGCGCGCGCGTCGGGCTCGGGCGCCTGCACCGCTCGGATCGTCACCCGCGCTACCGAACGTGGCAGCGTGTCCTCTTCATCGAGCAGGCGCAGATCGAGGTGGCGATGGAAGATGCGCCCGAGTTCGCGCAGCGCCGTGGTCTTGCCGGTGCCGGGGCGGCCGACCAGCAGCACCTCGACGGTGTCAGTCGCTGCCAGCAGTTCGGCGACGGCGTCCTCCAGGAGGCGCGGTGGGTGCGATGCGTCCACGACGATCCGCGGCCGCACAGGGGCACGGTTCAGAATCGTGGCGTGCGACATAGAGGGCGACACTGTAGACCGTCCCTCGCGGGGCACCAGTGGGCCCTATGTGGCAAGCGATTTGGCCAAGGGCGCTTTTGCGAGCCTTACTCGGCAGGAGGTGCCTGCCGCCTCGTTGCGATGTCATAGCGGATCCAGCGGCACTCGATCGGACCGTTGCGCACCGGCCACTTGCGGTTCGCCCGCAGACCGAGATGGCGAGTGAGTTCGGGGTTGCCGGAGAGGATCCACGCCGAAGCGCCGGTGCACTGGCCGTGCAAGAAGTGGCCGAGCTCGAGCCAATCTTTGGCGAGGGCCTCGGGCGCGGCGTCAAGTCGTTCGCCGTAGGGCGGGTTGACCACGACGGCACGCGGCGGAGCCGGGGGTTCGTAGTCGCCGACGTCGCTCTGTTGCAGGTGGATGCGTCCGTTGAGGCCCGCCGATTGGATGGCCAATTCGGCGATCGAGAGGGCACCCGCGTGACGATCGTTGCCGAACAACGGTGGGCACTTCGCCAGGCCCTGCGCGGCGCGGCGCTCGGCGTCGTCGTAGAGGCGGCGCCAGGCGGGCAGATCGGCGTCGACGAAGCGTTCGAACGCAAATCCGCGCGCCAGCCCGGGTGCGCGGTCGGTCGCCAAGAATGCAGCTTCGATCAAGAAGGTGGCCGAACCGCACATCGGGTCGCAGAGCGGCGAGGTGCGATCCCAATCCGTGAGGAGCAACAGGCCGGCGGCGGTCGCCTCGTTGAGCGGGCTCTTGTGCTGCACCTCGTGGTAGCCGCGCTTGTGCAGCGGCGCGCCGCCGAGTTCGCGATAGAGGATCGCGTGGTCGCCCTGCAGCACCAGCTTGATGGGCAGGTCGGGTCGGTCGCGCTCGACGTCGGGGCGCTTGCCGGTGCGGTCGCGAAACTGGTCGCAAACGGCGTCCTTGACGACCAGAGCCGGGAAGCGCGTGTCGTTGGCAAAGCTGTCGCGCACGCTGGCGTCGACTGCCAGTGTCTGCAGCGGCGTGATCGAGCGCGACCAGTCGATCGAGCTGGTCAAGCGGTACAGGTCGTCGCGATGCATCACGCGATCGCGCGCGAGTTCTTCCTGGACGCGAACGGCTGAACGCAGCCAGAGGCACGCGGCGTAACCCAGGGCTTGATCGCCGCGGAACTCGCAACCGCCGCGGCGGACTTGCACGTTGCCCGCGCCCAGGCGCTGCAGTTCGT
Organism: Singulisphaera sp. GP187; assembly: GCA_945871815.1. Lineage (GTDB taxonomy): Bacteria > Planctomycetota > UBA1135 > UBA1135 > UBA2386 > SXPK01. The sequence continues at coordinate 1,509 of CAMBXM010000231.1, read as the reverse complement.
CGAACAACACGGTCTCGAGCCCCAGCGTGCAGGCCGCGTAGTAACGAGAGTCCTTCACGAGTCGCCTTGCCCCTTGGGGCCGGCGCTGCGCGCGAAATCGGCGGCAAACACCTGCACGGCGGAGAGCACGGGGGCTGCGGCCATCTCGATCAGCGAGCAGAAGCCCTTCTTGCGGTTGAAGTCGGCGAGCTTCTGCAGCTTCTCCTGGTAACCCGGTCCCATGCCCTGCTGGACGCCCTTCAGGATGTGAACGAACTGGTTGGTCTCCATGCGGCAAGCCGGGCATTGGCCGCACTGCTCCTTCATGAAAAACGTCGCGATCTCGAGGGCCAAGGCCACGACATCGGTCGCCGGCGTGACGAGTCGCACGCCGCCGCAGCCGGGCGACGTGCCAAGCGGGCGCAACGTCTCGTACGCGATCTTGGTGTCGAGGTGCTCGGCGAGCAAGAAGCCGCACGACAGCGCGGGCAGCACGGCGCGGACCGGCGAGCCGTCCCTGGTGCCGCCGCCGCATTCGTCGAGCAGGTGGCGATAGGTGCTGCCGAACGGCAGTTCGTAGACGCCGGGTCGGTTCATCTCGGCCGGCAGGGTGAACAGCAAAGTGCCTTTGCTCTCGGCGGTGCCGATCGCCGCAAACGCGGCGGCGCCGGCGCGGGCGATCCACGCTGCGTGCGCGAGCGTCTCGACGTTGTTGATCGTCGTCGGCTTGCCAAACAAGCCCTGCTCGCCCGGGAATGGCGGCTTCTTGCGGGGCTTCGCGGGCTTGCCTTCGATGGAGTTGAGCGCCGCGGTTTCCTCGCCTGCGACATAGGTCGTCGGGGCTTTGTGGATCTCGATGGCGAAGGTGCGGCCAAAGGGCGTGCCGGCCAGCAGTCGGCTCGCGTGCAGTTCGGCGACGGCGCGTTCGACGCTCGCGACCTGCGCGTGCATGTCCTCGATCAGATAGACGTAGCCCTTGCTCGCTCCGGTCGCGAAGCCGGCGAGCACGAGCCCTTCGATCATCGCGTGCGGGTAGAGGGCGACGAGGTGGCGGTCCTTTTCACTGCCGGGTTCGTGTTCGCCGCCATTGGCGACGACGAACTTGTCGGCCGAGTTCTGCGCCGCGGCGAGGCGCCACTTTCGCGCGGTTGGGAACGACGCACCGCCACGGCCGCGCAGCCCCGATTGCTCGATAGAGTCGAGCACGGCATCCGGCGAGTTGGCCAGGAGGGCCCGTTCGAGGCCTTGGTAGCCGCCGCGGGCGCGATACTCGGCAAGGGTCTCCGTTGGCGCCGAGTGCGGGCGCGTCAACAACAGCGGGGCTTTCACAGCGGGGATCGTAGGCAGCAACTGCGGGCGATCCACCGCGGCGGCACAAGCGCCCACCGCGGCGGCACAAGAACGCTGTCGGTTCGCTAGCGATCAACCGCCACTGCGGCGCCGCCGCGGGCCACCGCGGCCACCCGCAGTGCCGCCGCCGCTGGAGCGCTGCGGGCGACCACTGCCGCCACCGCCGCCACCACCCGGGGC
>CAMBXM010000230.1 GCA_945871815.1 Singulisphaera sp. GP187 | reverse complement strand
GAACTCACCCGTCCGGTAGGCCTTCGAGCCAGGCCAGCATCACATACCCCTCCGCCGTGTGCTTCGGCCCCGGCAGGCGAGCGAGTCGCCGCGCGTTCGCCTGCAGCGAGCGCGCTTGGAAGAACTCGTAGAAGATCGACCCCGCGTCGCGTTCGCCGGCCCGCACCTCGGCGTCGAGTTCGATGCTGCTGCGATTCTCCTTCGCCATCTTGTCGACCAGTCGCTCGAGCTCCTCGTAGCTGCGGTCGAACAGGAACTCGCGGAACGCGCGCACTTCGTCGTCGCCGCGAGCGCGCGACATCAAGAGGTCGACGAACGCCGGGTCGCCGCCCTTGGTCATCAACTGGAACATCTCGCTGGTGCCGAGGAACGTCCCGCCAGCGACGCGGACCTGGCTGCGCGCTTCCCACGTCGCTTCGAGTACCGGGAAGAACTCGGCCACGCGCCAGGTCAGCCGATGCGCCCACAGTTGCGCCAACTGCCGCACCGCGCGCGCGCGCAGCCATTGCGGGCGTTCGCCGTCGGTCGCCAGTTCGGTGAGCAGCTCTTCGACGAGTTGCGCGTAGACGCACGCGCGCAGCAGCCGCGCCGAACGTTCGCGCAGCGACGGCATCGCAGGCGAACCTTGCAGCAAGGCGCACGAGTGCCAGCACAGGCGGAAGAAGTTGATCAGCGCGATGTTCATCGCGTGGCCGATCACCGCCTGCGTCGGCGCGCGCAGGCCGAAGCCGACCCGGTCCGTGTTCGACAGTGCTTCTACCAACGTGTCGAGCCCGCGTCGGCGGTCGCCGAGTCGCTGTTCTTCGAGCGGCGACGGGTAGCGCGCGAGCACGGCGCCCAGCAGTTCAAGGTTCTCTCGCTGCGTCGCGATCGCGATCACCGTGTCGCTCGCGCGGTCGCCCAGCTGCGACAGCGCGTCCTGCAGGTCCTTGACCACCGCGAGCTCTGCGCCCTGCAACGGGCAACAAGAACCAGCTGGGCGATCGGGGACCGTCATGACCACATCGTCGCGCAGAGCGCTGCGTTTGGCGAGACTTCGACCTCAGCCGACGAGGGCTGTGACTCCGAGTCCGCCGTGCCGCGTCGCGAATGCGAACTTCATCGGCCTGCCGGTGCGGCGACACAAACGAAGGTCGTGGGCCAGCACGGCGAGGCGGGCGTTCTGCAGCTGGGCAATGCGATGACCGAGCGTCTGGTACAGCGGCGCTAGGTCCTGCACCATCCCGATGCGAACGCCGAACGGCGGGTTGGTCGCAACGAGAAGCGGTTGTGGCGCATTGTGTGGATCCTCGAGCCAGGGTGCTGCGGACACCGAGCAACAGTGCAGTTCGAGGGCGGCGAGCACGCCGGCGCGCTGTGCGTTGTGCGTCGCGGCTTCGATGGCGCCTGCATCGCGGTCGCTGGCGGCAATGCGGGTCCCCTCGATCCTCGTGCTCAAAGGCGGCGGCACGCTGGCGCACAACGTGGTCCAGGCGGCGTCATCGGCGATGACCAGTCCCTGCAACGGTGCGGACCGAAGTCGCCCGGGTGGCAACCCGGCAGCCATCATCGCTGCTTCGATTGCGATCGTGCCCGAGCCGCAGAACGGATCGAGCAACGAGGAGCCCGGACCAAAGCCAGCGGCCTTGACCAGCGCGAAGGCTAGGTCCTCGCGCAGCGGCGCCTTGCTGCTTTCGAGTCGATAGCCGCGGCGGTGCAGCGGCGTGCTCGCGGTGTCGATCGAGATCGTGCACTGGTCGTCGACGAAGCGCACGGCGATGGCAACGGCCGACGGGCCGCCAGCAACGGTGGCTGCGAGGATTTGTACGGGCGTGGGCGGCGGTGGCGCGGCTGCGGCAATCGCGGCCGCGGCTGCGTCGGCCTCGGCCTTCACCTTCGCGGCTGCCACGTACTTGGGGAGCGGATTCTTGGCGTTGGGCCCACGACCGCGCTTGGCGGCGGCGCTCAGCGATCGCTGCTCACTCGTCTTTGGCTTTGGCGGGGCCAGCGGTTTCACTTTGCTGGCGACGTCGATGCCCATTGCTCCTGCGATCCCCTTGGCTACGCGCTCCTCGATCGCGCCGGTGTGATAGAGGCGGCTTTTCTTGGCCGTCGCGTGCACGGCGATGGGCACCGAGGGCTGCAGCCACTCGCGCCACTGCAGTGAGGCGACCTTGCGCTCGAGTTCGGCGAGATTGAGGCAGCGAAACGAAGCCGCACGCAGCAGCAGATGGCTGGCGGTGCCAAGGTGCAGGTGGGCGCGCAGCAGCAGGTCGCGCGAGCCGTAGAACTCGACGCCACCGGCGGCCGGTTCGGGCTCGGCGCCGAGAGCTTTGAGTTCATCGGCAAGGAGTGGCTCCAGCCCGGGCAGGCAGGCAGCAAAGAGATCAAGGTCCATCGAGGCGAGCACGGTAGCGCGTTCTTGTCGAAGGGACAGCATCCCGACATGCTGCGCCAATGCGGAGCTGGACCCTCGCGGTGCTCGGTTCGATCATGGTCGCCTGCAGCGATCCTGCGGATTCGACGCCGCCGTCGCCGGCGGAGCAGGTGGCGGCCCTGGCTGCGGTCGAGCGCGGGCAGTGCGTTCGCTGTCACCCGGCGGCCACCGCGGACGCCCTGTTGCCGTCGGACCGGCCCAAGGTGCCGCTTCGCCAAGCCTCGGCGTTTCACCACGGCGCCGCGCTGGCCATTTACTTGCGCGCGCACCACGGCGCCGACGACAGCGAGGCGATCGGAGCCTACCTAGGTGGCGCAACTCCTGCCGAACTGCAGCGCGCGACGATTGCCGCTGGCTCGATCGAGGCCGGCGTGCGGCTCTTTGGCGAACTCGCCTGCATCGCCTGCCACGAGCAGGGCGGCATCGATGGCTTGTCGCGGCGGACCGACCACGCGCATCTGTTCGCCTTCTTGCGCGAACCGGCCGCGCGCCGACCTGACCTCGTGCACGACTTCGCGCTCACTGCTGGCGAGGCCAGTGCGCTCGCAGCCTTCCTGCTGCGCGACCAACTGGAGGACCAAGGAGCCGCGCCCCAGCCCGGACTCAGCTACGAGTGCTTCGAGCTGAACGTGCGCGGCGCCGAGTTGCCCGAGCTCGGTGGATTGCAGCCGGCCGCCAAAGGTGTCACCGACCATGTCGACGTCGACGTGCGCACCCGCGACGATCAGTTCGCGCTGCGCTTCCAGGGCTTGCTGCTGGTGCCGCAGACCGGCGAATGGACGTTGACGGTGGGCAGTGACGACTCGTCGTGGCTGTGGGTCGACGACGTGCTGCTCATCGAAAACGCGCAGGTGTCGCCGCACCGTCGGCGCAGCGCCACCCTGCGCCTGGAGGCCGGGGCGCATCCGCTGCGGATCGTGTTCACCGAGCTCGGTGGTGGCGAGAGCCTCGAGTTCCTCTGGCGCGGACCTGGGGTGAAGGAAGAAGTCGTGCCGAAGGCGGCCCTGTCGCGCAACGCGATCGGTCTGCAGCCCAAGGTCGAGGCGGCGCTCGCGGTCGAGCCAGGCGTGCGCGAGCGCGGTGCGCGTGCGTTCGCGGCGCGCAGTTGCCTTGCCTGCCACGAGCTCGCTGGCGCTCCGGAGCTTGCACCTGCTGTGCGCAAGCCATGGCGGGAACTCGGCGATGGCGACTGCCAGCGCGTGGCGACAGGTCGAGCGGTGCTCGCGCAGGCGCGACGCGCGCTGCGGATCGAGCCGTCGCCGCAGGTCCTGTTGGCGGCGCAGCTCGCCGTAGACGGCTGCACCTCGTGTCACGTCCGCGACGGTCAAGGTGGACTCGCCGCCGAGGTGCGTTCGCGACTCGCAGAGATCGAGGATATTGGCGATGAAGGTCGCCTACCGCCCGAGTTGACCGGTGCTGGTCATCGCCTACGGTCGTCCTGGCTCGCGGGCGTACTGACGGGCGAGCACCGCGTGCGCAGCTACATGCGCGCGCGCATGCCCCGCGTCGCCAGCGAACTCGCCGAGCGGTTGACCCGTGCCTTCGTCGTCGCCGATGCCGTGGCGGCGGACGATCAGGAGCCGGCGTTTGACGCCGCCATGGTGACGCGCGGCCAGCAGCTCGTCGGCATCGACGGGCGCAATTGCGCCACCTGCCATCCATTCGCCGGTCGTCGCGCCATCGGGCCGCAAGGCATGGACCTCGCACTCCAGCACCAGCGTCTCAAGCCGCAGTGGTTCGCCGACTGGCTGTTGCATGCGACGACCCTGCGTCCGGGCACGCGCATGCCGGCTTTCTGGTTTCGCGACGATGTGGCGGCCCGCGCCGATGTGGCGGCGATCCGCGCATGGTGCTCGCTCGGCGATGCGGCCCCGGTGCCAAAGGGCTACGCCAGCACGACGATCGGGCTCGAACTCGATCCGATCGAGCGACCGATCCTGCACGGTGCCTTCCTGCAGGGTCTCTCGGCGCGCTGTGTTGCCGTCGGCACGCCGCTGCGCGGCCACTTTGCGTACGACCTCGAACACGCTCGCCTCGCGTGGCTGTGGCGCGGCCCGTTCCTCGACGCGAGCGGCACCTGGAGTGGGCGCGCTGGCATGTTGCTGAAGCCCTTGGCAGACGACCATGTCGAACTCGAGCCGATGCCGATGGTGGACGTGGCCGGCGGCGCCGGTGCGGCCGAAGTTCGCAGCATCGGGCAGCGGCGCGACGCGGCGGGCTATCCGGTGTTCCGATTGGCGGTGGGCACGGCCGAGGTCGAGGACTTCGTGGTGCCAGAGCTGCAGGCGGGCGGGGTGCGCTTCGTGCGCACGATCACATGCGTGCGCGGCGAAGTGCGCGTGGAGGCGGCGGCGCGGAGTGGGCGCGTGACTGTGGCGATCGGGAGCGAGCCAGCGTCGGCTCGGGTGCTGAAGGCGGGGGAATCGATGGTGCTGCGCTACTCGTGGTGAGATCTCCATGAAGCCTCGGCCAAGACCCGGGGCGGATCGAGCATCGAGGCCACCATGCGGATGGGCACTTCGTCTAGGCCTCGGTGAGCATCCTTAGTGCGTCTTTGCGCGTAGGCACCGTCCGCGGATTCGCCGCACCGCTGCGAGCTACCGTTCTGGACAGCGCCAGCACGGTGTTCTCGAGGCCGCGGACGAACAACGCGTCCTTCCGCCGCGGCAACGCACCGCTCATGATGAACTCTCTCCCCGAGCCATTCATGACCCAGAAGATCGCCGTGATCCCAAGTTCCGGCAACGACCCCATCCGTGTGCTGCAGGAAGAGCACGTGCTGATGATCGAGGTCATCGACGCCATGGCAACCGAGTCGCGCCACTTGCTGACCGGCATGCCCCTGCGCAAGGACTTCTGGGCGCGCACGGTCGAGTTCCTCGAGCACTTCCTGGACCGCCTGCATCACGAGAAGGAAGAGCAGTTGCTGTTCCCCATGCTCGAGCACCTCGGTTTCGGCCACGACCACGGGCCACTGCTGGCGCTCCGGAGCGAGCACCTCGAAGGGCGCCGAGAGGCGCGCGGCATCCTGTCGGCGCTCAACGCCCGCGACGGCGAACGCCTCGCGCACACGTGTCTGATGTTCTGCCGGCGCGAGCGCCAGCACATCGACCGCGAGGAGGTCCTGCTGCTGCCGCTGGCCCGCGAGTCACTGCAAGGGGAGGCGCTTTTGCAGTTGCGGGCTGCGTTCGATGCGCACCGCGACACTCTGGATCCGACCATCTACGCCCGCTGCATCGCCATCCGTAGCCACCTCGGCCGCGAACTCGGCGTCGAGACCTTCGCGAATTGAGTCCGGCGGTGCCGAGAGTCTGATCCCTGGCCCGCACGTCGCGAAGGCCGCTGCGCGCGACTA
>CAMBXM010000229.1 GCA_945871815.1 Singulisphaera sp. GP187 | reverse complement strand
TAGGCCGCGACCGTGCCGCCGATGGCGTCCGCTTGCTCGATGCACAAGAACCGCAGGCCGTGTTGTTTGGCAGCCAGCGCGCACGACAAGCCCGCAGGGCCCAGTCCGACGACGATGAGATCGAGTACTTTGGGGGCAGGAGTCGGATCGTCTGCGACCTCGCCAGTTTCACCGCCGCCGACTCCGACGGCCACGCGACCGAACCTGCGGGCCGCACCCGCCTGGGCAAGTGTAGTGGCCTGCGCAGCCACGCGTCGCCGCACTTCGCTGGCCACCAGCGCACCGTGCTTCACCGCCGTGTGCACCAGCGAGAACCCGGTGATCTCGCCGGCGAGGAACAGACCAGGAACCGTGACAGCCTCGTGCTGAGGGTCGATTGCCGGCAGGTCCTTGCGATCCTTGATGTCGCCGAGCGTCAGCGCGATCGCGCCGGTCGGACACGCGTCGGCGCATCGACCATGACCGATGCAGCGAGCGCCGTGCACGACAACGGCTTGGCCGAAGGCAAGCGCGAGCACGCCTTCTTCCGGACACGCACGCACGCAGGCGCCGCAACCGATGCAGTTCGCCAGATCGATCTTTGGGTGCAGCAACCTCGCTTCGTGGCTGCCCTGCGCCTTCGCCTTGGCACGCTCGGCGAGTACATGGCTCTGCTGCCGCAGATCGGAGCGCCGCCGCAACAATGCGGCGATGCCGATCGCAACAACAACCGCAGGAGTGATCCAGCTGACCCAAGACACAGACCGGTTACCTCGTCAAGGACCGTGCCGTTCGTCGCCCGCGCCATGCTTCGTAACGCGGCGCGACCTAACCGGCGCGCTAGCAGCAGTTCGGTCCGTGCTGCGGTCGCTCTGAGTCCCCCTTCGGGACCGTAACCGATGTAACCGCTGCCTCGTGCGTGCAAGGGTTTCAGGGCCGCGGTGTCGGCGACGGTTCGAGGCGACGGCACTACCGGATCGACCGCATTGCGGACGCCCAACCCAGGATCAGTCAGGGACGACGGCCGCATGCAGCGCTTGGAAGAGCACGCGGATCGTGACTAGAGGCTGTCCTCGGTAGGTGGCGTCGGCGCCGAACAACACCACGCGACCCTTGCCCTGCGGGACCACGGCGATCGCAGCCCGTCCGGCGACGTGCTCGAGGCCAACGGCCCAGCCCGACGCCAACGTGTCCGTATTGCGGTAACGCGCGATCACCTGCACGGCATCCGTGGTCGGCCGCAGGACGGCACTCGATCGCGTGAACATCGCCACGCCGTTCTCCGGACTCCCGGCTGCGAATGGATGCGCTGCTTCGAACTCGACCGCGAGCAGCGAACCTGGCACGTAGAACTCCTCGTTGCGGGTGCGGCGGCGACCGCCCTCGGCGCTGGCATCCTCGACCCACGTACCGACTTCGATCGGCAGTTCGAACTGGCGCACGACCTTCTCGCATTCGCCACCGAACACCATCAGCGTTCCGCCGCCTTCGACGAATGCGCGCAGCGGCGCCCAGGTCGAATCGCTGGTGAGCCGCGTCGCGCGCGATGACAGCGTCGACCAGTCATCGTACGGCGGCAGAGCCTTCTGTAGCTTGGCGAGCTGCTCGCCATCCACTGGCCGCGGCGGCTTCTGTAGATCGCGTCCGCCGGGCAATCCGGTGTGGAACATCAACACGTCGAAATCCGCGCGCAGGTCGCCGCGCGCGATGCGATCGCCGAACACGGTTTGCATCGGGAACTCGAACTCGCAGAAGAGCCACTCGTTCCAGCCAGTGGGCATGTGGCCACCCCACACGTCGAAGAGACCGATACGGGGCGCGCGCTGCTGGATGCCAGGCGACGGCGCGGTCGCCAACGCCTCCGGCACGAAACCAAGACCTTCGAGAGCTACCGCGAGCTTCGCTTCGACACCGTCCTGCCGCGGCACGATGTAACCACCACCGCGAACGACTTCGCGCTCGACTCGAGCTCCCGCGGCCAGGAGGCGATTGACCACGATCACGGCATGGCTGCTCGCGGGATCGATGCGCCACCCGTGCGTGCTCGGCGGCAGTTGCGCGGTGCCGAAGCCGACCACGGAAGCCACCGGCTGGAACGGTCCATCGAGCGAGTCTCGACACCGGATCACGTCGACGCCGAACTGCATCGACAGCGTCCAACCCGCGGAGTCGTACGGCGGCACGGGCTTGCCGTCTTTGAAGTCGTCGGGATGCACCTGTGGCTCGAACAAGTCGATCACGTGTGGCCGAAACGGCTGTGCCGTGTGAATCACGAACGAACCTCGCGGACACGATTGCCCCTCGGCTACGAAGGGCTCGTTGGCGACCATCACCTCGATGCCGGAGCGCTGCAGCGCTTGCACCATGCGCACCGCGGCAGCGGAGTCGCGCTGATCGGCACGCAACACGTAGGCCCGCGGGTCGCGCAGGGCTGGATCGGCGAACACAACGTTCGCATCCTCCTGTGCCGCCTCCTTCGCCTTCGCCATGGCGATCAGCTTTGGCGTGACGGTCCAGTGGTCGCGCCCACCTCGCGCGATCGAGTTGCGCCCCATTCGATAGATGTCGCGCAGCAGTTCGCGGCGGTAGCGCGAGGCATGGTCAAGGATGCCGAAGTTCGCGGTCTGCAGGTACTCGATGGTCTGGCGCGCGTGCCACATCTGCGTCGGCACGGGATCTGGATAGTCCCCCGAGGTCAATCGGCGATCGATCGTCTGCACGATGCGCGTCGGGTCCGGATGCCCGAAGGCCTCGGTGAGGATGCCGATGATGTTGTGGAAGTAGCAGGTCGAACGCAGGCCGCCATTCCACCAGCCGGAGTAAGGCGCGCCGCCGCGCGAGATGACCCCAGGCTTTTGCTCACTGGCAAACCGGCGATTCATCGAACCAGCAACCCAATCGATGCCGCGCATCACCAGTGGGTCAGCGCTGTAGTTGAAAGGGTCGCGAAACGGCGGCGTGAACAGGATCGTGCCGCTCGGTGCTGATTGGTGATGGTTGTAGACAATCTGCGGGCACCAGTCGGTGAAGAAGACACGGCTCACGTTGCGCGTCTCCAGCTGGTTGCTGATGTAGTAGTCGCGGTTGTTGTCGTGGCCGATGTAGCGCTGGTAGAGGATGGGGATGTCCTGCGAACCCGTCGCCGTGTAGGCATTCGCCACCAGTTCGAGGCCGTCGGGATTGACCGGGCACGCGAGCAACACAACCTCGTCGAGGATGCGACGGACCTCTTCGTCTTCGCGCGACGCCATCTGCCAGACGAGTTCGATGATGTTCTGAGCGGCGATCGACTCATTCGCGTGCAGCCCGGCATCGATCCAGACGACAGCGCGACCCTGCTCGACCAGAGACTCGGCCGATTGCTCGTCATCGCGAGCCCGACACAAGCGAACCGCGATCTGGCGCAACTCTTCGAGACGCTGGTGGTTCTCCGGTGAGGTGATCACCGCCATGGTCATGCGACGGCCGTAACTTGAGGTGCCGATGTCGACGAGCTTGACACGATCACTCGCCGCGTCGATTGCCTCGAAGTACCGCAGCAAGTCGGTGTGGTTGCACAGCCGATGGTCGGCGCCAACTTCGTGACCGAGGAACGCAGTCGGACTCGGGACTTGCGCGGGCGTGATCGTCGAGGCAATCACTACCAGTACGAACGACAGCGAAAGGGCGAGCGGGCGCATTGCGAGATGCTACGGGCGCACCGGCACGAACCCGAACGCCGCATCGCGGAACGCTGGCCAGGTCACCGGACAGGCCGCGTCAGATCAGCAACGCGATCTTGCCGTATGCCTCGCGGGCCTCGAGCAACCGATGCGCCTCACCGACCTCGGCGAGCGGCAGCGTGCGATCGACCACGGCGCGGAAGCGGCCCTGATCGAACATCTTCAGGATCGTGCGCAAATCACCCTTGCTGCCCATCGTGCTCCCGAGGATCGAGAGGCTCTTGAAGAACACCTGATGCAGTGAGATCTGCACAGTTCCACCAGTGGTCGCGCCGCAAGTGACCAATCTGCCGCCGCGCGCGAGGCACTTGATGGAGCCTTCGAAGGTCGCGGCGCCAACGTGTTCGAAGACCACGTCGACGCCGGCCTTGCCGGTCAGCGTACGGACCTCGGTCGCAAAGTCCTTGCTGCGATAATCGATCACGTGATGGGCGCCGAGAGCCTGCACGAGTCCACACTTGCGCTCGCCACCAGCGGTAGCGATCACGCGCGCCCCGAGCACGTTGGCGATCTGTACGGCGGCACTGCCGACGCCCGAGAGACCAGCATGCACGAGTACCGTCTCACCGGCGCGCAACTCGGCTCGACGGACGAGCATGTTCCACGCGGTCAAGAACACGAGGCAGATGCTCGCGGCCTCGGCCCGGCCAAGGCCGTGCGGTTTGGGCGCGACGTTGGCAGCGGGCACAACGGCGTAGTCGGCACACAGACCATCGCCCGTCTCGCCGAGAATGTGGTAGTGACGGCACAACTGGTCCGATCCTGACGCGCAGGCGACGCAGACGCCGCACGACACTCCCGGCAGCACCACGACCTCGTCGCCTTCCTTGCAGTTGGTCACGCCGAGGCCCAGCGCATCGACGAAGCCGCAACCGTCACTTCCGGGGATCTGCGGCAACGGAAACGTGTGGCCCGGAACGCCGCGTCGCACCCACGTGTCGAGGTGGTTCAGGCCGATCGCAGCGAGCTTGACGCGGACCTGACCCGGGCCGGGAGCAGGCACCGGACGCTCTTCGAGGAGCAGCCTGTCGAAACCGCCGTGTTCACGCACGACGACGCAGCGCATGGACGTCATTCCGGCGAACGTAGCACCCGACGATCGCGCCGCAATTGCAGCGGGGCGCGAACGCCGCGCGTTCGCGCCCCGCAAGGGCACGGTCATCGGCACGAACCGCGAGGCCCGCGCTCAGAACGACAGCATCACTTGCCGCCGTCTTTCTTCTCTTCGTCGCCGCCCTGCGACTGCTTCTGGATCTTCTCGATGTTCTTGCGGATACGCGGCAGCTGCTTGCCCATGTCGCTTTCCGGCGCAAACGCCAAGGCTGCATCGACCAGCTTGAGCGCGCCGTCGAAGTCCTGCTTCGACTCGATCAGCACGACGGCGCGGTAGAACGTCGCCATCTGCTCGAGTTCGCCGTTGCCTTTGAACTTCTCGAGCATCTCGGCCATCAGCTTGTCGACACCGTCCCAATCACCGGCCTGCGCCAGCTCCTGAAACTTGCCCTCGAGCTCGGCCTTCGCGACCTTGGCCTCGAACTTGCCCTTGAGGCCAGCCTTCCCGTCGGCGTCGAGGCTCATGACCTCGTCGATCTCGGCGCGGTAGTGCGCGAGGACCATCTCGTCGTTCTTCAGTGCTTCGAGACCGGCGGCGAGGTGCGTGGCGCGATCGATGCCCTTGGCGTCCTTGGCCTTGCCGAAATGCTCGTCGCGGCCAACCTTGTTGCTGCGCATCCCGCTGACGTGCTCGAGGTACTTCGCGTCCCCGCCTTCCTGATAACCCGTCTGCGCGTAGGGCTTGCCCTCGGCATCCATGAGGAAGATCGTCGGGAAGCCCTGGACCTTGTACTTGGCCTGGAGCTCGGCGTTTTGTGCCTTGATCTCCGCGGTCACCAACTCCTGGTTCTGCGGGTAGTCGAGCTTGACCAGCACGAAGTTCTTCGTGATCTCGGCCTGGAAGTCCGCCTTCTCGAAAACTTCCGCGTCAAGACGCTGACACCAAACGCACCAATCGGACCCGGTGAAGTCGACCAGCAGGTCTTTGCCAGCCGCCGCGGCCTTGGCCTTGGCGTCAGCGAAGTTCTGCAGCCACTCGGCTGCCGGTGCCGCGCCTCCTTCTTGGGCCAC
>CAMBXM010000228.1 GCA_945871815.1 Singulisphaera sp. GP187 | reverse complement strand
ACCGCGATCACGTTCTTGACGCCTGGGATCATCCCCTTTTCGCCCAGAACCGGGCGGCTCGCGGTCACCCGCGCAGTCATTTCGATCTGCACGCTGCGAACGCCTGGCAGCCCGCGGACGGCGCGTTCGGCCTGCTCCTTCATCAGGTCCTTCACAGGACAGGCGGGTGTCGTCAACTCGATCGCGAAGGCGACCGCTCCATCGCAGATGCGGAGGTTCTTGATGAAGCCCAGGGCGACGATGTCCTGGCCGAGGTCGGGGTCGCGCACGGCGCGGAGGGCGTCGAGAACGGAGGATTCGGTAGCTGCGGTAGTGTCGGCGCCCATAAGGGGCAGGGAAACTAGCCTCGCCATGGGGCCCTTTCAAGGTGTGGTTCGGCTGGCCCGCTCCGGGACGAAGTCCGCCATTTTTGCGGCGGGTCAGGAGGCGCCTTGCGTCCGAGCGGCCGATTGACCGACGCCGTCGACCCCGCGGCGTATGCGAGTATTCTCCAAGGATGTCCATGAGCCGCATTCCCTCTGCCTTGCTCCTCTCGCTGCTAGCGCTGCCGTTGTCCGCTCAAGACAAGCCCTTGGGCGGTTCCGACGCAAAAGGCGGCGGCGCCAAGGGCGGCATCCAGGCGGTGGACCAAGAGTCCCTCGAGGGGAAGAAGGAAGAGGGCGATGTCGATGCGACCGGCAAGGAGGGCTTCACACTCGACAAGGCTCCTCGCGTGCTGGGCGCACGTGGCCACTGTCGGTTCGATGGCGCAGTGCAGCCCAAGCGCTTGCTCCCTGGCCAGACGGGCACGTTGCTCGTGACGATGATGCTCGAGGGCGACTCGGTTATGACCTCACCGTCGTCGTTGACTCTTCAGGAGGTAGCCGGCTCGATTCCCATTGGGCAGTGGAGCATTCGTCCGGCGACTCAGGGGCGCGTTGCGCCGGCCTATCTTGGGCAACCGGTCTACGACAACTGGGCGGTGATTGAGGTCGCTGTGACGATGCCGAGCGATGCACGGCTCGCAGAAAAGCGAAACGTCGTGCTCGCTCTCGAGTTCGACCTGAACAGTGGCGCTAGCGGTCAGCCGATTGGGCATTTCCGCGAGAACTACAGTGTGGCAATCGAGGTCGGTGCGTCGGCCAAGCCACCGGTCCAAGTCGGTGCTGCACAATCAGCGGCTTTGGGAACGGGCCCGGTCGGTGCCGGCAGCGTCAAGGCCGCAACGGATTCGGAGCAGGGTGCACCGGGCAAGCCGGATGCGCTGCCTGCCAACGGGTCGCCTGAGGCTGCCGAACTGGCGGACATCCACCGTGCCAATCCGATTCAGACTGCAGGGGAGCAGGGCGGCACTTCGCCCGACTCGGGCCTCGAGGTTGAAGGCTCCAGCTCTTCGCTGTTGGTCGGCATCGGCGTGTTTGCCGCGCTCGCGGTCCTCGTCCTCGCCATCGTGTTGGCTCGGCGCCAGCGCTGACTTGTGGCGTCCGACCCCTGCGCCGCTGGTGCGCATTGGGTCCTGCGCGCGCGGGCTCAACTGCAGCGAAGCTTGCGGTCCGACTGTGAGCGGCATCGTTGTGCCAATGCCACTAGGCACGCATGTTGTTCACCGACAAGGGCAGGCTGCATCCAACGCTGACCGTGCGGCGGAGTCCTGGACGACTTTCTTCGTCCCGCTCGCGCGAGCCAGCGACCGCAGCCTGGAGGCTCATTGTGCTCCCCAACATCTTCGCGAAGTGCAAGTTGACCCTGACCCGCGGCCGCGCTGTGGAGATCGAGCAGCTCGACGCAGCTCTCGATGTGCCGACGGCACGCTTCGAGCGGGCCGTGGAGCAACTGGTCACCAAACTCCGTCGGGCCGACGCTGACGTCGATGTGATCGCCTACCGGGATCGCCGTGCGGTGGTCACGAGTCCTGGTCGGGCATCCCCGGTGCCGGACGTTCGCGGCACCGGCTTTTACCAAGTTGAGCTCCGGCGCCTGCCGCCGATGGACCGCGAGGAGGAGTTCCGCATGGCGCGGCGCTACGAGTTCATGAAGTGCCGCGTGAGCCGAGAGCTCGAGCGCTCTGGGCTGAAGCCGTCCGACGCAAAGGCACTCGCCGGCAAGTCGCGCAGCGAAGTCGCCGCGCGCGTCGGAGCGGGAGCGCATCAAGGTTATCTGGAGCGCTGCCTTGCGCAGCTCGAGGACCTTCGCAATCTCTACGTCGAAGGCGCCTTGCACATCGTGCTCGGCACTGTTGCTCGTTACCGCGGTCTCGGTGTCGATGCCCCGGATCTGATCCAAGAGGGCAACGCCTCGCTGTTCCAGGCGATCGAGGGCTTCGATTGGCGTCGTGAGGTCCGTTTCCGTACCTATGCGCAGTACTGGGTTCAGCAGGCTGTGCTGAAGATGCTCTACAACAGCTCCCGCACGGTGCGGATTCCGGTGTGGGTCCAGAAGATCCTCGGCCGTGTACGTCGGGTGCAGGATGAAGGCCGCCGATCCGGACACGAGTTGTCCAATGCGGACGTCGCCGCGAAGCTCGGGCTACCGGTTGAGAAGATCGACTGGGTACTGTCGACCAAGCGCTACGCCGTCAGTCTTGACGCCGAACGCGGCGGCGAGGACGGAACGCACACCCTACTGCAGTCACTTGCTGACGAGGACGCGGTGCCTGTGCCAGAGAGTGTTCCAGTCGGCGATCTCCACGCGAGCATCGCGGCGGTGCTGGGTGACCTGACGGACCGAGATCAACAGATCCTGCGCCGGCGCTTTGGTCTTGGCGGAAGGGAGCCCGAGACACTCGGTCAGATCGCGGTGGACTTCGGCATCAGCGCCGAACGTGTGCGCCAGTTGGAGAGTGCGGCGCTCGCGCGCCTCAAGAAGCCAGGTCCGCGCAGTCGTCTCGCTGCATTCGTGGAGTGATCCCCGCCCGCGGGGATGCGGCGGCAGATCGAGTGGTAGCCGCTTTCCCTTTCCCGTCAGCGCTTGGGCTGGCTTTCGCGGCTGGCTTCGACCATGGACGGGAAGGTCTCGTCCCACAGGCGGCGATACACCGAGGGCCGCTCGTCGCGGTGCACCTGCAGGATGCGTCGCATCGTTCGCACCGTGCGCAGGTCGAGGTTTGCGACCAGTGCGCCGGCATCCCCGCTGCCCGACGCGAGAATCTCGCCCGTCGGGTCGACGATGCGGCCATCGCCGAGGAACGACAGCGCCTCATCACTCTTCAGCGAAGCGTCATGCCCCGTGCGGTTGCAACCGAGCACGAAGACGATGTTCTCGATGGCGCGAGCGCGCAGGAGCGTGCGCCAGTGCTGCGACCGAACCTCGGGCCACTGCGCTGGCACGACCAGGATTTCGGCGCTCTTGTGGAAGTAGTAGCGCGACAAGTCCGGGAACCGAAGGTCGTAGCCGATCAGCAGGCCGATGCGACCGGCAGACGTGTCGACCACCAACGGTTCGTCGCCGCCACGCAGATGTCGATGCTCGGCGTTGGCTGAGAACAGATGCACCTTGCGGTAGCTACCGGCCAGCACTCCGCTGTCCCAGACTCGGGCGCAGTTGTGCAGGTTGCCATCGCGACTCTCGATGCTGCTGCCAACGATCACCATCGCGTGTTGGCGAGACAGCTCCTGCAGGCGAGTTTCGGCGATGCTGGCGGCATCGAGCAGCGACTGCTCGTAGGTCGTCAGGAACGAAGTCGACCACATCTCCGGCAACACACAGAGTCGCGCAGAGGCCTTAGCTGCTTCGGCGATGCCTTCCTCCGCCTGTCGTAGGTTCGCCGTCACGTCTTCACGGTGAACGTCGAACTGGACGCAGGCAGCGACCAGGGTCTCCGGAGTCTCGTCGGTGGGCTGGGGCATGAGGGCAGCTGTTCGCTGCAGGGTCAACACGATAGCCAAGCCGGGGCGGCGAGGTCACGCGTCGAAGCCCGTACATGCAAGCGCGCGGTGTCCGCATCGGACGACCGCGCGCTTGCGGTGACGATCAGCCCTTGAACAGGATGTCGTCGGTCGGGCTGCCTTGCGGCTTACGCTGACGCGGCGTGGCCGTCGTCCGCGTGTCGATAATCAGTTGATCGCTCGGCTTGAAGATCACGGTCTCCTTGTTCGCCACGTCGATGCTCTCGCCGGTGAGCGGGTGCTTGTAGGCGCGGCCCTTGCGGATGCGCCTCTCGAACGTGCCGAAGCCCTTGACTGCGACTTTGCCGCGCGAACGCAGCAGGTCGCTCATCGAGTCGAGAACCGCATCCAGGACGCGCGCCGCCGTGCGGCGAGGAACATTCAGTTCCTGCGCCACTTTGTCGGCGAGGATGCCCTTGTTCGCCTGGCGGGCGAAGGCTTCCTCGGTCGTCTGATGATCCATGCGGTCGACGTTGACTTCCGCATCTTGCTTAGTGAGTCGGGTCATCCCTCTTTCCTCTCTTCCCTTTGATTCGCGGCGGGTTTGAGCCCGCCCTCTCCCAGAATTTCTTTGCCTGATTCCTTCGCTTGCGTCATCGCGTCGGCGTGGGCTGCACCTTGGGGCTCGCGCTCACATAGCGCGCGAGGGAGGTGACGAGCTTGGCCAGATATCGCGAGGCGACGCTGCTGGGGAAGGCTTCGCTGAATGGCAACCGCTTCACAACGGCGCCCTCAACGGAGTTATCTTCCGGCAGCAGGCCGAGCCAGTTGAGGTCGAAGCTCAAAAAGCGCTCGGTGCAGCCCTTGAGTTTCATGTAGACCTGCTCGGCCTCTTCAGGCGATCGAACTCGATTCACTACACAGTGGATCGGGTTGCGGTAACCGTCTTGAACGACGACCTTGATGATGCCGTAAGCATCAGCGATCGCCGCAAAGTTGCTCGTGGTGACCACGATGGTGTGGTCGGCCATCGCAACGAAATCGGTGACGCCGCGACTGACGCCGGCGCCTGTGTCCAGAATGATCACGTCACAGTGGGGGCGCAGCTCTTCGATCGCTTGGATGATCCGCTTGCGGCCGCCGTCCTCGAGGTTCGCCATCTCTTTCACTCCGGAGCCGCCAGAGATGAACCGGACCTTTGCCGGACCTTCCTCGATGACTTCCGTGAGCGTCGCGCGACCTTCAATGTAGTCGCTGAGCGTTCGCCCGGGCTTGATGCCGGCGAGGATGTGTGCGTTTGCGAGACCAAGGTCGGCATCGACGATCACCGTGCGGTAGCCGCGACGGCCGAACTCACATGCGATGTTCACCGAGAGAGACGTCTTGCCTACGCCACCCTTGCCCGAGGTCACCGCAATGACGGTTGCGCGTTGCTTGCCGTCGGTGCTGCCCTGTTTGGCCGAATCCGTCATGGGTGTGTCCGTACGAGATGCGTCGCATCCACATTGGATGCTCGGGATGTTTCGGCTGCAGGCATGGCGCTTCTTGCGTCCAAATGCGGGACCTACCAGGACCTTGGCGCTCAATGGTCCGCCAGTCTCAGCCGATGACAGGCACTGTCGGAGATCGCGACATGGTGTCGCTTTCGACGTTACACGGGCGCGGTGCGGAACTGACGGTGACGCGGATCATGAGCAGACGAACCTGCGAGCGACGACGAGCCGCGACTGTCGGTGTGGAGAGCGCGGCGCGTGGCTCGGTGTTCGGGCTTGCGGTCGCCGCCGTCTTGATGGTCGTCCTGACTGGTGTGAGCTTTGTCGCGTTGAGCAGTGCAGCGTCGGCCGATCCAGCGCCGCCAACTCGCTGGCCCGTGTATCTGATGGCTGCGTCATGCCTCACGTTGGCATGCCTCATCGTCGTCGTCCACGGGATGCGAGTGGCGCATCGCGTTGTGGGGCCCGAGCACCGGCTGATCCAGACGCTGCGTCGCGTCCGTCGCGGCGACCTGTCGTTCCGGGTGAGTCTTCGGCGCGGTGATCTGTTGGCAGACCTCGCACACGAGTGCAACGCTTTGATCGACTGG
>CAMBXM010000227.1 GCA_945871815.1 Singulisphaera sp. GP187 | reverse complement strand
ACAAGAAGATCGGCTCGTGGCGCTCAGTCAGCGCATAGGGGGTCAGCGAGCCAAACGGCCAGTTGCTGTGGCGCACGTGCAGGGTCGACAGCACGCCGTGGCGCTGCGCGGTGAGCAGGCGGTGAACGGCGAGCAGGGCTTCGGTAGGCGGCATCGTGTGACGGTCCTACTCGAAGGCGGCGAGGAAGTCCTCACGTGCGTTCGTGTCGGTTCGCTTGCGGTCATCGAGCGGCTGGGAGCGAGGCAAACCGAGCAGAGCCCCGCCACTGCAGGGAGCCTCCGGGCGACGCATCACTGCGCGAACGCACCGCGAACCGGGCGGCTCTGCGTGCAGCGCGCGACCAGAAGGCAAGGCGGCACGGGCGCTGCCTCTGGTCGGTGTTGCAACGGGGCGCGTATTAGCCGTGGCCCTTGTGCTCGCCGTCCTTCGGCTTGTCGGCCTTCTTCTCGTCGGCTTCCTGTTCCTTACCGGGTGCGTGCTGCACCAGGTTCGGCAGGTACTTTGCTGGCTCCTGCTCGAACTTCGCCACGCACTTGGCGCAGCAAAAGCGGACGAGCCGCGTACCGAACATGACGTCGACCTTGTCGTCGGCGATCGCTTCGCCGCCGACGGGGCAGGTCTCGTTGACCTGTGCCTTCTGCGCTTCGTAGGCTGCGTCGGTGACCTTCTTGGCCATCTCGGCGGGCTTGGCCATCGCCTTCTTCGTGCAGCTCTTGCAGCAGAGCTGGACCAGCGTGCCTTCGAGCATCAGCTGGACTGGCGCGCCCATGCTGCCCAGTGGTTCGCCGGAGATGGCGCAGGTCTTGAGCGGGTAGTTCGCGAGTTGCGCTGCCTTGCTGGCCTCTTCGAGCTTGGCCTTGAAGGGCGCTGCGCCGGCCTCCACCTTGGCCTTGCACTTCTCGCAGCACGTCTTGAACGTGGTGCCGTCGACTTGGAAGACCACCGCGTCATCGCCAAGTTTCTCGCCGGAGGCGATGCATGTGTCGATCGGATAGAGCGCCGCCTTGTGCTCGACCTTGGCCTCGGTCTTGACTGCGGGTTTCGTATCCGGCGCGGGCTTGTGGTCTTGGGCGGTGACGAAGCCGCACAGCAATGCTGCGGCGACAGAGAGGAGTCGAGTCATCATGGTTGGTTTCTGGTGGTTCGGCGGCCGTCGTTTCCTAGGAGCTCAAAAGCTGTCCGCCGCCTGATACGCCGCGATCAAGGCGCGTTCCCCGTCTTTGCCACCCTGTGATTTTCCGTGCTCCATTCCGACGATGCCGGTGAAGCCCTTCTGGTGGATATGGCGGAAGATGTTCCTGTAGTTCACTTCGCCGGTGCCCGGCTCATTGCGGCCGGGATTGTCTCCGACCTGGAAGTAGGCGATCTCCTTCCAGGCGCGATCGATGTTGGGGATCAGATTCCCCTCGGTCACCTGCTGGTGGTAGAGGTCGTCGAGCACCTTGCAGAACGGTGAGTTGACGGCGCGGCAGATCTCGTAGCCCTGCGCCACCTTGGTCAAGAACAGTTGGGGGTGGTCTCGGAAGTTGAGGGGTTCGAGTACCATCGTCAGATTGGCCTCGGCTGTGATCTCGGCGCACCGCCGCAGGAGATCGACGGCGTTGGCCATCTGGTAACCGTGATCGAGCCGGTGGTCGACGAGGCCGGGGACCACCGTGCACCACTTGGCGTTGACCCGCTTGCTGATGTCGACCGCCGTGCGCATGGCTTCGAGCACGCCGTCGGCCCATTCTTTCTTTCCCGACGCAAACGAAGCGTTGCCCCAGTCGGCGTGGGCGACGAACACGCCCATCTCGATGCCGCACTTCTGCATCTTGGCGGCGATCTTCTCCTGCTGGTCGTTCGAACGGCTGCCCATGCCGTTGTCCTCCCACGCCGTGAAACCCTCGTCGGCAGCGAACTGCAACTGGTCGAGCATGTCGGGCGCGTGGCTCTCGAACATGCCAAAGTGCGGCGCGTACTTGAGGTGGAACCCCTTCTTGCCGGTTGTGCCAACTCCCGGATTCTGCGCGGCGATGGCGTCAGAGTTGGGGAGCGTGAGTCCGAGGGTCGCAGACGTGGTGGTGAGTAAGAAATCGCGGCGATGCATGGGGAGCCTCCGACGGGGCACGATAGGGTCCGGCGCGTCGCGTTGCATCTGCCCGTGGTCGCGTTCGGCTGCTGCGGCTACGGTGCCCGACCCCCACACGGCGCGCATGGACCACGTCACAGCAGATCCAAACCCGCACGCGCACCGCCGCGACAGCGCCTTGCTCTTCGTGTGCGTCTTTGCTGCGTGCTCTCTGCTGGTTCGTGGTGCGTGGCACGGTCTCGACGCGTACAGCTTCTTGTCGCATCTCGAGCGCGGCGTCTATGCCAACCCGCGACACCCGCTCTATCTGCCGATCGTCGGTCTGGTGGTGGAGGCGCTGCGGCCGTTTGGTGTGTCGGTCGTCCGCGCGGCGGTGTTCGCCTCGGCTCTCGGCGCGGCGCTCGGCACGGTGCTGTGCCATCGCGCCTGTCTGCTACTGGGCATGGCGCGCCGCTCAGCCCTGCTCTGCGCGGTGACCCAGGCATCGTGTTTTGGCGTGCTCTACTACGGCTCGATGGTGGAGATCCACGCGGTGTTTCTGCTGCCAGCCGGCCTGTGCTGGTGGTTGTGCGCCCGGTACCTGAAGGCGCTGACGGTTGCTGCTGCGCTGGCCGTGGGCGTCGGCACCGGGCTTGCTGCGGCGGTTCACGCGACCGGGCACCTGCTGGTAGCGGTTCTCGGACTATTCGTGGCCGTCCGCATGGGCGATGGCCGCAGCGTGTGGCGCCGCCTGCCGCACTTCGGGCTGATGCTCGTGCCGCATGCGGCAATCGCACTGCTGGTGCCAAGGCTCGTGCTGCCAGCCGAAGTTCTTGCCGACGCTTCGCCCGAGGCCGGTGCGGTGTCGTACTTCGCATTCCTGCGCTCTCTCGGCACCGACTGGGGGCAGTTCCCGCGTGTGCTCTGGTACGAATGGCTGATGCCGATGATGCCGCTGTCGGTACTGGCTCCGGCTGCACTGTTGCTGGCAAGGACGCGGACGGCAGCGCTTCTGTTCTTGCTGGCGCTCGCTGGTTATCTGGTGTTGACCACCATGCTGTTGGCGCCTGCTGCGGTGATGCAGAAGCCCGAGTATCTGCCGCCGTTCGCGACCTATGAGTTCGGCGCCTACTTTTTGCCGCTTGCCTTCCCTGCGGCGATGCTGGCATTGCGGATCGTGCCGGTGCGGGCGCAGATCTTGGTGCCGATCTTCGGCGTCGTGTGGGCACTACTCATGATGTTCACGTCGTCGCGGGCGCCGAGCGACCTTGACTACGGGCGCGACGCGCTCGCGGTCGTCGATGAGCAAAAGGCGAGACTGCTGATCGGCGGCTATGGCGAACTCGACAGCATTCTGCAGCTGCGACCCGACTGCGGCAGTGAGCCGATGCACAACGAGCCGAGCACGGTGTTGACGGTCTATGGGCTGTGGCTGTGGCTTTTCCGTTTTCCCGAGTACCGCAAGCCGGAGCTGGTCACCACGTGGTTCGACGTGCAGGTTCAGCAGGTGACGCAGAAAGGTGGCCAGATGGTCGTGACCGATGAGGCGCTGGCGCTGCTGCGCGCGACGCACGACGGCCTGCTCGATGTGCTCGTCAACGAGCACATTCCAGCCCACTACGAGCTGCGTCGGATCGAGCACGGCCGTTTCCGTGGTGCCATCGTCACGCGGCGCTGACCGCCCGCTGCGGAGCGAGTGCGAAGCGCAAGCCGTGGATTCCGCGGAGAACTCGTGCTGCAGCCGTCGGGCTTCGGAGCCGGTCGCAGCCGCAGCCGCTGGCGCTTTGGGGCACCACTTCTAGACTTCGGCGCATGCGTTCCCTGGTTACTGGTCTTGTTGCCCTCAGTTGCACCAGCCTATTTGTAGCAGCCCTCCAGGACCCGCAACCGGAAGCCGGCAAGTCGGTCGCGGGCGACAAGGGGTTTGAGAACCACACCGTGAAGATCCCGGGCAGTGAGGTGACCTTTGACATGGTCGCGATCCAGGGCGGTAGCTTCCGGATGGGCAGCACAGACACTGAAGAAGGTCGCGGCAAGGACGAGGGCCCGCCGCACGACGTCATCGTCGAATCATTTTGGATGGGCAAGTGCGAGGTCCGCTGGGACGAGTACGACCGTTGGTACGAAGCCGACCTACCGCAAAACAAGAAGCCCGACGGCAACAGCAAGCCGACACCGCCGTACACGGACATGACGTTCAACATGGGGCGCGACGGCTTTCCGGCGATCTGCATGTCGCACATTGCCGCTCGTCAGTACTGCGCTTGGCTGTCCAAGGTGACGGGGCACTTCTACCGCCTGCCGACGGAGGCGGAGTGGGAGTATGCGTGCCGCGCCGGCACGACGACTGCCTACTCGTTTGGTGCAGACGACAAGGAACTCGACGCCCACGCCTGGCACGACGGCAATAGTGACAAGACCTATCACAAGGTGGGGTTGAAGAAGCCCAATCCGTGGGGTCTCCACGATATGCACGGCAACGCCGCGGAGTGGGTGGCGGACCATTACCTAGCCGACGCCTATGCCGAGGCCAATGGCGCTTCGCCGCGTTCCAATCCGTTCTTGCCGCCGCCGAAGGACAGCAAGGATCGGCCGGTCCGCTTCCCGCACGCGCTGCGCGGCGGCAGCTGGAGGGACTCTGGTCCGCGGCTTCGCAGCGCCGCACGCCGCGCCTCGGAGCAAGCGTGGAACAAGCAAGACCCGCAGATCCCGAAGAGCTGGTGGTATCTCACGGAAGGCCAACTGGTGGGATTCCGCGTGGTGCGTCCGCTGCGCGAGCCTTCGGCCGAAGAGCGCGCGCGATTCGAGAAGCTCTGAGCCGCAGCCGATCCGCTGCCGCCCTCTCCCCTCATTCGTTCTCCCGTCCCCCCAGAAGGTCTCCCAACATGTCGCACTCGTCGCGTCGTTCGTTCTTGCGCACCACGGCCATCGCCTCCCTCGGCGCCGGTCTGTCCGCCTCGCTGCCGGCTTCGAGCCTCGGCCGGAACTCTCGCCTCGACGAGCTGCGCATCGGGTTGATCGGGTGCGGCGGTCGCGGGACGGGCGCCGCGGCGCAGGCGCTGTCGACGGCGGGCCCCGTTCGCTTGGTGGCGATGGCGGACGTGTTCGCCGACCACCTGGACGGCGCGCTGGGTTCATTGATGGAGAACAAGGACCTGGCGGCGCGCATCGACGTGCCGAAGGAGCGGCGCTTCTCGGGCTTCGACGCCTACCGCGGCGTGCTCCAAGCCGACGTGGACGTTGTGGTCATCGCGACCCCGCCACACTTCCGGCCGCAGCACTTCAGCGAAGCCATCGCGGCGGGCAAGCACGTGTTCTTCGAGAAGCCGGTCGCGGTCGACGCGCCGGGCGTTCGCAAAGTCATTGCCGCGGCCGAGGTCGCGCAACAGAAACAGCTGTCAGTGGTCTCAGGGCTGCAGCGGCACCATCAGTACGGCTACCTGGAGTCGATGAAGCGCATCCACGGCGGCGAACTGGGCAAGATCCAGTACGCACGCTGCGCCTGGAACATGGGGGCGCTGTGGCACCGTGGGCGCGACGAGAAGTGGAGCGACATGGAGTGGCAGATGCGCAACTGGCTCTACTTCACGTGGCTGTCGGGCGACCACATCGTCGAACAACACGTGCACAACATCGACGTGATCAACTGGGCGCTGCAGGGACACCCGCTGCGCGCGCGCGGCATGGGCGGGCGTCAGGTCCGCACCGAGGCCAAGTGGGGCAACATCTTCGACCACCACGCAGTGACGTTCGACTATGCGGGTGGGGTGCAGTGCTTCTCGGAGTGCCGGCAGATCCCTGGCTGCGACAATGACGTCAGCGAGCACGTGTTCGGCGCTGACGGGGCCTGTCACATGGACTCGGGCAATTGGCGCATCGAGGGGAAGCAGGCGTGGAAGTACGAGGGCGAACAGAACGACCCGTAC
>CAMBXM010000226.1 GCA_945871815.1 Singulisphaera sp. GP187 | reverse complement strand
CCTTCGGCGGCGTCTCCAGCTCGCGTGGCGCATCGGCGCCGACGCAGGGCCGATCATTGTCGAACACGTGGATGCCGCGATAGTCGGGATTGACCACCGACGAGAGTCGAACGTTGCCCGGACAGAACGTGCACCCGCCATCGTGGGCCAGCGCGACTACGGACGACGCCGGCACGCGCTCGCCGAGCCACGGTCGATCTTGGCGGTGACTTGCCACCACGACCCACTCGCGGCGCAGCGGGTGCCACCGTTGTTCCCACACCGGGCGCGCGTCTGGATCGATCGGTGTCACCACGGGCGCAGCATCGCGTCTGGTTCGCGTCTCCGCTACTCCGCCGCCGACATCGACGGAACGATCGCGTCGGTCGGGGACAGCGGTTCTGCCCGCTCGTCGGTCTCGTCACAGAAGAACAGCGCCGAGATCGAGCTCTCGAGCTCGACCAGGTTGCGCGCCGCGACCATCGTCGTCCGCGCGCGAATCGGCTCGCGATGAAACTGCGCGTACTTGATCGCATGCGACCGCAGGGACGACAGCGCGCGATCGCCGTACTGAGCGACTGTGAGCTCGAGGTGGCGCATCAACGCGCGAGCCAACTGCGCGTGCGTGGGACGCATCGGCACCCGACCTTCGAGCAAGGCGCGAACCTGGTCGAACACAAAGGGGTAGCCGATGCATCCGCGCGCCACCGTGACGCCGTCGACGCCCGTCTGCTGCAGCATGCGGACGACGTCGAACGCCGAGAACAAGTCGCCGCTGCCGAGAATCGTGCGTTCGCCCGCATGTGCCTTCACCCGCGCCAGAAACTCCCAGCGGCTCGGGCCAACGTACTTTTGCACGACGGTGCGAGGGTGGACCGTCACGGCGGCGACGCCGCGCGCGAACACACCGTCGAGGATCGCCCAGAAGTTCTTCTCTGCCGCCGGCCCATCGTCGTAGCCGCGGCGCATCTTGACCGTGACCGGCGCGTCGCCCTGCACCGACTGCAGCACCGCATCGACCAGCGCGAGGGCCTCGTCGGGATGCTGCAGCAGGTAGCCACCGCGGCAGCGGCCAAGCACCTTGTTGACCGGACAACCGAAGTTGATGTCGACGACGTCAAAGCCGGCATCCACCAGTTTGCGCGCCGCCGCGGCAAAGGTCGCCGGCACGGAGCCCATCAACTGGCCACCAACGGGGTGGTCCTGTTCTGGCACCGCTAGGATCTGCTGCTGCAGCTTCCCCTTCTTGAGCACGAGCTCGTCGAGCACTAGCTCGTGCAACGCGTAGCTCGCTCCGTGCTCGCGGGCGACGAGCCGCATCGGCAGGTCGGAGTAGCCGCTGAGCGCAGCCTGCACGGCGGGCATTCCAATCGGCACGTTGCCGATCTGGAGCGGGCGAAAGGGAACGGACATCGGAGCGCTCACCGTCGCCGGTCGACACTTCCCCCGCAAGTGGCACTCGGCGACGCTGGCGAGCATGCCTTGCCTGCACCGCACAACCATGACCGCGACGGCGCCATTCGACCTGCAACTCGCGCTTCATGGCCACGGCTGGATCTACCTAGCACCGCATCGCTTCGAGGAAGTCACCGCGACCTGGCACCTGCCCCTCCGCGCCGGTGCCCAGGTAGTGGATGTCCAGGTCCGGCAGCGCGGAACGCGGCTGTCCATTCGACTCGATGCGGCGCGCAAGTTGTCGCTCGCCGCGATTGCCAAGGTCCGCGCCCAACTCGCTCACATGCTTCGTCTGCACGACGACCTGTCGGCGTTCTGGCGCGCTTGCGAAGGGCACCCGACGCTCGCCTGGACGGCGCGGCGAGGTGCTGGCCGCCTGCTGCGTTCCCCGACCGTGTTCGAAGACCTGATGAAGCTGTTGTTCACGACCAACTGCACGTGGGCTGCGACCACCGCAATGACGCAGAAGCTCGTCGCCGCGCTCGGCAGCGTCTCGCCCAGTGGCGCACGCGCGTTTCCCACTGCTGCCCAGTGTGACCGGGGCCCGTCGTTCTATCGCGAGGTCGTCCGCGCCGGCTATCGCGCCGAAGCGGCAGCAGAACTCGCGGCCGCGTTTGCGCAGAAGGCACTCGACGACCAGCATTTCGCCGATCCGGCGCTCGATACGGCGACGCTGCGCCACCGGCTGTTGGCCTTGCGCGGCTTCGGTCCCTACGCAGCAGGGCAGGCCCTGCGGTTGCTCGGTCACTATGACGACCTCGCACTCGATTCGTGGTGTCGCGCAACGATGGCTCAAAAGCTGGGGCGCACCGCACCGCCGTCCGACCGCTTTTTTGCGCACCGCTATGAACCGTTCGGCCCGCTCGCCGGGCTGGCCATGTGGTGCGAACTGACCGCCGAATGGCACGGCGAATGAAGCCAATGACGGACACCCGACAGCGATACTGACGGCAGGCCGTCAACGAGGCACGCTGCGGCGTGGACCCACTCTTGGCACAGGCTTCACCGGGGATTGACAGATTGGCCAGTGCCATTGATGGTGCGCGCCCTCACCACCGGGAACTGTCACGTGAAGGTCGCACCACTCACCCTTCGCATCGGGCTCCTGCTCGCGATCACCGCAACCGCTCGCGCGCAAACCCACTTTCCGCCGCCAACAGCATCGGCGTCCAATCCGACGAGCACGGCGCGCGCCCTGCTCGGCAAGGCCCTGTTCTGGGACGAGCAATTGTCGTCAGCGCGGACGGTGGCGTGCGGCACGTGTCATCGCCCGGACCATGGCGGTTGCGATCCGCGGGCGCCCAGCGCCCTCCATCCTGGCCAGGATCACATTCTCGGTACCGCCGACGACGTGCGCGGCTCCGCCGGCGTCGTCGCTCAGGACGCGGGCGGCCGCTACATCGGCGATCCGGTGTTCGGCGTGCGGCCGCAGGTCACGCCACGTCGGGCTTTGTCCGTCGTCAATGCCGCCTACGAGACCACGTTGATGTGGGATGGCCGCGTGACCAACGCGATGCACGACCCGCGCACCAACGCGAACGAGCTGCCCGACGACGCGGCCCTGGAGCAACAAGCAGTGCATACCCCGATCGACCCGAGCAAGATGGGCCACCAGGGCCGCACTTGGGAGGACATCGGCAATGACCTCGGGCCGCTGCGCCCGCTGACGCTTGCGAGCAGACTCCCGGCCGACCTCGCTCAGTTCACGGCCAACACGACCTACGCCGAGTTGTTCGAGCGCACCTTCGGCAGCAAGGGCATCAGCGCCGCGCGCGTCGGCATGGCGATCGCCGCCTACGAGCGCACGCTGGTTGCGGATCAGTCGCCATTCGATCTGTTCCTCGCCAAGAAGGGCGAACTCGATCCGGCCGAGAGTCGCGGACATGCACTGTTCGTCACTCACTGTGCTACCTGCCACACCGATCTGGAGTCGTTGGATCGGCCCGCTAGCAACGACTTCCGCCGAACGGGCGTGCGACCGGTCACGGAGGATCCGGGCCGATTCGTTGCGACTCAGGATCCGGTGGACCTCGGGCGCTTCAAGGTTCCGAGCCTGCGCAATGTCGCGCTGCGCACGCCCTACATGCACAACGGCGGCCTCCCGACCCTTTCGGCGGTGCTCGAGTTCTACAACCGCGGCGGGGACTTCGGGCCAGGCCTCGACCCGGCGGTCCGCGCCCTGCGGGGCCGCCTGTCGGCCGCGGAACGCGACGACTTGATTGCGTTCCTGCACAGCCTCACGGACCCGCGCCTCGAACAGGAGGCGGCCCCGTTCGACCGCCCGCAATTGTGGTCCGAGGGGCAAGCGGTACCCGTGCGCCTAGGTTGTCCCACTTCGGGCCGCAGTTCGTACGCGCCGCAGATCATTGCCGTATCGCCACCCTATCGCGGCAATCGCCGCTTCACGGTAGCCGCCGATGGCGCGCCGCCTGGCGTCGAGCACTCGCTGGTGCTGGACTTTGCGCGCCTGCCAGCTCCCGGCCTGCTGCTTGGCCACCCGACCTATCTAGCGGTGTCGAAACTGCGACTCTACGGCTGCGGCAAGACCTGCGCCGCCGCCGATGGAACGGGCTTCACTTCGCTTGTATTCGACGTGCCACCGGACCCTCTGCTCGTCGGCATGCGCGTCTACGGTCAGTGGTTCTTCGTCGATCCGGACGGCGTCGAAGGCATGGTTTCCTCCCCGACCTTCTCGGCCGTGGTATTCTGATTCAGCGGACGAGAGGAAGGAGCTTGGCAACTGCGCGGTTGCGACCACTAGAAGGGGTCGCTGCGCCCTGCAGATGCCCCGTTGACGCCGAGGGGCAAGTGGTCGAACCTATCAGGGCCTTTCCCCCCCGTCCGCAGAGTTTCACGATGCCCATCTCCCACCGCTTCCCGTTGGTCGTTTGCGCCTTGGTGATTGGTCACAGCGCCGCAGCCCAGACCTTCTTCCCGCCGGTGTCGACGCCACCCGGCAACCCCACGACGGTGTCGAAGGCACTGCTGGGCAAAGCCCTCTTCTGGGACGAGCAATTGTCCTCGGATCGAACGATGGCATGCGGCACCTGCCACATCTTCGGCAGCGGTGGCTCGGACCCGCGCTCGACGAATGCGACCCACCCAGGCCTCGATGGGACCTTTGGCACTGCTGACGACATCCATGGCTCGCCGGGCGTGGTCCGCCAGGATGCGCTGGGCAACCAGGTCGGTGACGCCATGTTTGGCGTCCGCCCGCAGTCGACCGGGCGCCGCGCCCCGTCGGTGATCAACGCCGCCTACGAGAGCCAGTTGTTCTGGGATGGCCGCGCCACCGACGCCTTCACCGACCCGGTCTCGGGCCTTGTGACCTTGCCATTCTTTGCCGCGCTGGAGAGCCAAGTCGCCGGCCCGCCGCTCAGCGATGTCGAGATGAGCCACATGGGTCGCTCCTGGACCGCGATTGCAACGGACATCGCACCGCTGCAGCCCCTGGCACTCGCGGACCAGTTGCCGGCAAACCTGCAAGCCTTGGTCGCTGGCCAGACCTACACGCAGTTGTTCAACAATGAGTTCGGCGCCGGTGGCGTGACCCCGCAGCGCATCATCTTCGCGATCGCCGCCTATGAGCGGACGCTGATCGCCGACCAGTCGCCGTTCGACCTGTGGAGCAACGGCCTGGCGTCCCAGACCGCGGCCGAACAGGCTGGCTTCGCGCTGTCGAGCATGTTCTGCGTCAGTTGCCACGGGGATCTCGGCGGCTCGTTCCTCCCGGTTCCGAACGACTTCCGCAACATCGGCCTGCGCCCAGCCGCCGAAGACCTCGGTCGCGCTGGCATCAGCGGCATCAGCGCCGACATCCGTCGGTTCAAGACGCCGGGGTTGCGCAACGTCGCGCTACGCGCTCCGTACATGCACAACGGCAGCCTCGCTTCGCTCGACGACGTCATGCGCTTCTACGCCCGCGGAGGCGACTTCGCGCCGATGGATGTCGAGGTGCAGCTGATCGCCGGCCAGTTGGGATCGGTGGACCGCGCCAACCTGATCGCGTTCATGAACACGCTGACGGACCCGCGCGTGCAGCTGGGCCTGCCGCCCTTCGATCGCCCGCGCCTCTGGTCGGAGAGCCCCCGTGTCCCACAGCTTTACGGCACTGGCACGGCCGGCACCGGCGGTCTGATTCCGCAAGCGGTCGGCGCGACGCCGTCGTTCATCGGCAACAGCAAGTTTGCCGTCGGCCTCGATCGCGCAGCACCGAGCTCGCTGGCGTTCTTCGTGCTCGACTTCGCGCCGGCGCCGGCGCCGTTCCAGGTGCTCGGCCAGAACATCTATCTCGCGCTGTCGCCAGCGACGCAGACATACTTCGCCGGCCTGACCGCCAGCGCAGGCTACTCGTCGATCCGTCTGCCGATTCCGAACGACCAGTTCCTGACCGGTGCGGCACTGTATGCACAGTGGCTCGTGTTCGATGCCAACGGCCCGAGCGGCTTTGCCTCGACCGGCGCATTCTCGACAACGCTGTTCTGATCACCGCGACAGCTCGAAGCGAACCGGCGGCCGCACCTCCCGAGGTGGCGGCCGCGTGTGTTCTGGGCCCGACTGCT
>CAMBXM010000225.1 GCA_945871815.1 Singulisphaera sp. GP187 | reverse complement strand
GCAACAACCGGTTGAAGAAGCTGCTCGACCTGAATGCTCCTGAGGTCATCATTCGCAACGAGAAGCGAATGTTGCAGCAGTCGGTGGACGCCTTGTTCGACAACGGCCGCTGTCGTCGACCGGTGCTCGGATCGAGCAACCGCCCGCTCAAGTCCCTGACCGACATGATCAAGGGCAAGCAGGGTCGCTTCCGCGAGAACCTGCTCGGCAAGCGCGTCGATTACTCTGCGCGCTCGGTGATCGTCGTCGGCCCTGACCTCAAACTGCATCAGTGTGGTCTGCCGAAGATCATCGCGCTGGAACTGTTCCAGCCCTTCATCATCCGCCGTCTCAAGGAACTCGGCTACGCCGATACGATCAAGTCAGCGAAGAAGATGCTGGAGCGCAAGGACGAGGAGGTCTGGGACATCCTCGAAGAGGTGATTCAAAACCACCCTGTGCTCCTGAATCGCGCCCCGACCTTGCACCGAATGGGCATCCAGGCATTCGAGCCGGTGCTAGTCGAGGGCAATGCGATCCGCATCCATCCGCTTGTCTGCGCCGGCTACAACGCCGACTTCGACGGCGACCAGATGGCCGTGCATCTGCCGCTCTCCTTCGAAGCGCAGATTGAGGCGAGCACCCTGATGTTGTCGATCAACAACATCTTCTCGCCAGCCCACGGTGGGCCGATCATCGCGCCGAACCAGGACATCGTTCTTGGTTGCTACTTCCTGAGCCTGCAACGGCCCGGGGAGATGGGCGAGGGCAAGATCTTTGCCGGTCGCGATGAGGTCTGGATGGCGTATGCGATGGACAAGCTCCACATCCATGCGCGCATCAAGGTGCTGTTCCACGAGGACATTGAGGTCCGGAACCAGGGCAACACGATCGTCACCGACGGCAAGACGCTCATCGAGACGACGCCCGGACGCATCATCTTCAACGAGATCCTCGAAACGGGGATGCCCTTCTACAATCACGATCTCGACAAGAAGGGTCTGTCGAACATCATTGCGGACTGCCAACTTCTACTCGGTCGCAACGCGACCTTGCGTCTCCTCGACGCAATGAAGGAGCAAGGGTTCAAGTCGGCTACTCGAGCCGGTTTGTCCTTCGGCAAGGACGACATGATCGTGCCGCCGACGAAGGAAGGCATCATCGCGCAGACACAGAAGGAAGTGGAGAAGGTCCACTTGGCGCATGCTCGCGGCATCATCACCGAAGGTGAGCGCTACCTGAAGGTCATCGACGCGTGGACTCACGCCCGCGAACGCATCGGCGAAGACATGCTGCACGAGTTGCGGAACGACACTCGCAACGGCAAGCCATACGTCAACCCGATCTTCTGCATGATCATGTCGAAGGCGCGTGGTTCGGTCGAGCAGATCCGCCAGTTGGCGGGCATGCGCGGGCTGATGGCCAAGCCCTCCGGCAAGATCATTGAGACGCCCATCCGCGCAAACTTCCGAGAAGGGCTGCGCGTGTTGGAGTACTTCTCCTCAACGCACGGTGCGCGCAAGGGGTTGGCAGATACTGCGCTCAAGACGGCGGACTCGGGCTACCTCACTCGCAAGCTCGCCGACGTTGCGCAGAACGTAGTTATTGGTACCCATGACTGCGGCACCGCTAACGGCGTGGCAAAGGGCACCGTCTACCAAGGTGACAAGGTCGCGGTTTCGTTCGTTGACTCCGTGCGCGGCCGTTCGGCCCGACGTGCAATCGTCGACCCGATGACCGACGAGATCGTCGTTCAAGAGAACGAGCTGATCACGATCGACATCGCCAAGAAGATTGAGCGTGTCACCGCGAGCGAGAGCATCATGGTGCGTTCGCCGCTGACCTGTGAACTGCCGATCGGTGTCTGTGCCCTCTGCTATGGCATGGATCTGTCGCGCAGTCAGCTGGCTGAGCCAGGCTTGGCCGTCGGTATCATTGCAGCACAGTCGATCGGTGAACCAGGTACGCAGCTCACGATGCGCACGTTCCACATCGGTGGAACTGCATCGAAGAAGGTCGAGGAGTCGGAGCAGAAGAACAAGCGTGCCGGACGCGTCCAGTTCGCCAACCTCGAAGCCGTGCCTGTTCCCGGCTCCGAGGACAAGAACAGCGTTCGTTCGATCGTGCTGAAGCGCCGCGGTGAGCTGCTCATCGTAGATGCCAAGGATCGCGAGCTTGAGCGCTTCTCCGTGCCGCTAGGTGCAATCGTGCACGTCGCGGAAGGGCAGGAGATCGAGGTGCACACCGTGATCGTTTCGTGGGACCCTCACCACAATCCGATCTTGGCAGAGGTCTCCGGAATTGTCCGGTTCGAAGACGTCCTTGAAGGCAAGACGTTCCGCGTCGAACGTGACGCGGACACGAAGATCTCCCGCAAGGTGCTGATTGAGCACAAGGGTGAGCTTCACCCTCAGCTCATCATCGAAGATGAGAACGGCAACCGCCTGTCAATCAACCCGCTGCCCGAGAAGGCCTACATCGAGGTCGAGAACGGACAGAAGGTCGTGGCCGGCACGATGCTCGCGAAGACGCCCCGCGAGATCATGGGAACGCAGGACATCACCGGCGGTCTGCCTCGGGTAACTGAGCTGTTTGAAGCTCGACGCCCCAAGGACCCTGCGGTTTTGGCTTCGATCGACGGTTTGGTCGAGCTCGGCGACAAGCGCCGTGGCAAGCGCACGATCATCCTGAAGGGCGAGGGTGGCCTCGACCAGGAGCACCTCGTGCCTCAGGGCAAGAACTTGCGTGTGCACCGCGGAGACCATGTGAAGGCCGGCGAGGCGCTCGTCGATGGTCCGCTGGTTCCGCACGACATCCTGGAAATTCAGGGTGAGAAGGCGGTCCAGAACTATCTGCTGCGTGAAGTGCAGACGGTCTACCGGGCCCAAGGCGTCAGTATCGACGACAAGCATATTGAGATCATCGTTGCTCAGATGATGCGCAAGGTGCAGGTCGAGGATCCAGGCGACAGCGAGTTCCTGCCGGGAGCGGTGGTCGACAAGTTCCGCTTCCGCGAAGCCAACAACCGGCTGCGCCAAGAGCGCAAGAAGCCAGCGACCAGTTCACCGCTGTTGCTCGGCATCACCAAGGCGTCGCTGCAGTCGGACTCGTTCATCTCGGCCGCCTCCTTCCAGGAGACGACCAAAGTGCTGACCGAGGCTGCGCTGGCAGGCAAGCGCGACGAACTCGTAGGCCTCAAGGAGAATGTGATCCTGGGCCACCTGGTGCCGACTGGCACAGGATTCCGTGAGTACCAGAAGACCCGAGTTCGCAAGAACATCGACCTTCAGGCTGCAGCCGAAGAGCTCGGCCGAATGAGTCGGCAGGGTTTCCTCGATGCGGGGGGGCCAGTCCTCCGGCTTGAGGGTATCGATGATGAGCCAGCGGCGGCGCAAGGCGAAGAGAGCAAGCCTTGATCCACCGCTCAGCACCCTCTGAGTTTCCGTCATCCCGCACTACCCTGCGCCCGCAAGCTGCGGCGCGGGGTTGCAATCTGCCTTTTCTCCCGTATTCTCCCCGCCCCGTTTTGTACGGATCGAAGACCTGAGCTATGCCAACGATCAACCAGCTGGTCCGCAAGGGCCGCCAGCGGATCAAATACAAGAGCAAGTCGCCTGTCCTGGATGGATGCCCGCAAAAGCGCGGTGTCTGCCTCCAGGTCAAGACGATGACGCCAAAGAAGCCAAACTCGGCACTGCGCAAGATCGCTCGTGTGCGCCTGAGCAATGGCAAAGAGACGACGGTCTACATTCCTGGTGAGGGTCACAACCTCCAGGAACACTCGATCGTCTTGGTCCGTGGTGGTCGTGTCCGCGACCTACCAGGCGTCCGCTACCACATCCTGCGCGGTAGTCTCGACGCATCCGGCGTCGAAAATCGTCGCCGTAGCCGTTCGAAGTACGGTACGAAGCGTCCGAAGAAGTGACACTGTTCCTGTCCGTTGTCTCAGCTCAGGCCCTACTGCAACGCATTCCCTGAATCGCCATGCCGCGCTCCTACAAGTCCACTGAAGTCTTCCTGAAGGGAGACCCACGCTTCGACAACAAGCTTGCGAGCAAGTTGATCAACAAGCTGATGCTCCAAGGCAAGAAGACGACCGCCCAGCGGATCTTCTACGACGCCATGGAGATTGTGATGAAGAAGATCGGCGAGGGCGACCCCGTCGAGGTCTTCACCAAGGCGATTGAGAACATCAAGCCGCGCGTCGAGGTTCGAAGCAAGCGAGTCGGCGGCGCCACCTACCAGGTACCGAAGGAAGTCAGCCGTCGGCGCCAGCAGAGCTTGGCGATCCGTTGGCTGGTAGATATGACTCGCGAGAAGCGTGGCAAGCCGATGAGCAAGCGCCTCGCCGAAGAGATTTTTGACGCGTTCAACAACCAGGGCGCAGCTGTGACCAAGAAGGACAACGTCCACAAGATGGCCGAGGCGAATAGCGCCTACAGTCACTTCGCTTGGTGAGAGCATCGCCTCCGCTGTGGAGTCCCGATCTCCGCGTAGCGGCCTTCGTGCGCGGTCGCATCGATTGCACGGATCGCTGACCGGATCGTCGGTTCCGCGAAATTAGGGCGTTTCCCCTCGGGGCGACGCCCTTCTGCATTTTTTTCGGGCCTGCTCGCGGAGGCTATTGTGGACCCCGCGGATGCAAGGCTCTTGCTCTGGCGAGGGGCAGATGCGTTACGCGGCAGCCTGCAGCATCCACTCTTCTTCGCTGCTAACTGGTCTGCGAGCATGACGACCCAGCCCATGGTCGATTCTCTGCGAACGCTCGGCATCGTCGCGCACATCGATGCAGGCAAGACGACTCTTACCGAGCGCATCCTGTTCCAAACCGGTGCCCGGCGCTTCGTGGGTGAAGTTGACGAGGGCACCACTGCGATGGACTGGATGCGCCAGGAGCAGGAGCGAGGCATCTCCATCCTCGCTGCCGCGACGCGTGTCAACTGGCGACAACACGACCTGCAGATCGTCGACACCCCGGGCCACATCGACTTCACCGCGGAGGTCGCCCGAAGCCTGCGGGTAGTCGACGCGGTTGTCGTGGTGATTGATGCCGTGCGGGGTGTCGAATCGCAGACTCGAGCGGTATGGGGCCAAGCGGATCACTGGCTCTGTGCGCGTCTTGTTTTTGTCAACAAGATGGACCGCCCCGGAGCCGACTTCGATCTGGCCGTTCGTTCACTCGTCAAGGCCTTTGACTGCCAGCCGGTCCCTGTCGCAGTTCCCCTCTTCGATGCTGAGGGCGTCTTCGCCGGAATTGGCGAGCCGTTGACTGGGACTGTGATCTGGTTCCGGGGAGAGATTCCGGTCTCGGAGGAGGAACGCCTTGCGCGACAATTGGACATCGCCCGCGAGCGAATGATCGAACTCTGCGCCGACTTCGACGAGCACATTCTCGCCGAGTTCGTGGCCGGATCGAAGGTCTCGGACGACGCCTTGGTTGCGGTTCTCCGGCGTGGCTGCATCGAGGGCCGCATCGTCCCGGTGTTGGCGGGAGCTGCCCTTCTGGGGCACGGGGTCGAAGAACTGCTCGATGCGGTCTGCGCGTTCTTGCCCTCGCCTCGTGACCGGAACCGTCAGGGTCTCGAGACAGCGTTTCCTCCGGCGGACGTTGACGCGCCCCTCCAGGCCCTGGTGTTCAAGGTCGAACACGAGGACGCCGAGGTGCGCAGCTTTGTCCGTGTGTTCGCGGGTCGAATCCAGCGCGGGAGTCGCGTGCGCAACTCGCGAACAGGGGCACAGTTCGAGGTTGAGGAACTGTGGGCTATGCATGCGAACCACCACGCCGTCATCGACTCGGCGGGACCAGGCGCCGTCGTTGTGGTGCCGGGCGTTCGAGTCGTCCAGACCGGGGACACTCTTTTCGACGAGGGGTTCGTTGGCGCAGGGCTGCCCATGGCGGATTTCCCCCTGCCCGTCATGGCCGCGGTGTTTGAGCCGCAAGAGCCGGATTCACGGCTCTCCTTGGATCGAGCCCTCGCCGAACTCCGCGACGACGACTCTACCCTGAAGGTATCCATCGATTCTGAG
>CAMBXM010000224.1 GCA_945871815.1 Singulisphaera sp. GP187 | reverse complement strand
AGCAGGGCATTTACGCAATGTCCGACGACTGAGGGACGGTCGGCTGCCGCGGGATCCCGCGCTTCAGCCAGCCTGCTCGTTCACCGGGTAGCCGTAGAGCCAGCGCACGGTCGTGCCGCCGAGATTTCGCACCGTGTGCTTGGTGCCAGCCGGGATCCGTAGTTCATCGCCGGGCTCGAGCCGCAATGCGCGCCCGTCGAACTCGATCAGCAGGGATCCGTCGAGCAGAAGGACCAACTCATCCGTGTCGTGGACGAAGCCCTCCCAGACGGTCTCTGGCGGGTCGACCCAGAGTTCGCAGCTGAATCCGCGCTGCGCCCATGCGCGCTGGACCGCATCGCGTGGGATGCGGTCGCGGCCGAGGCGGTCGCTGGGATCACTCACGCCTGGTCCTGGTGGATCAGTGGGGTGATGCGAACGGACGGACCCGGACCGGAGGATGGTGTGTGCATGCGGTCGGAAGGGGCCGGTGGCGACACGTTGGCGGGGCGCAGACAGCCGTCGGCTGGCGCGGGAGGCTACCGAGTTCGCGCCGCGACGTAACCTGTTGGCCCACAAAATCCTCGCGTGGTGGCAGGCCGTGAAGCACGCAGCGGGGCTCGTTGGTCCAGCGTGGCAGCGCGTGGCGCAGGCGCGGGACGGCTCGCTGCGGCCCGCTGCCGATGCAGCAAGCAAGAACGGCCTGCCAAGGCAGCGCGCAAAAAAGAAGCGGAGCGCACCAGCATGGGGCGGTGCGCTCCGCTGGGAGACTTGCGCGGGCTCGCACACCGCGCATCGCAGGGAGAGTTTTGCCTGTCCTCGAACCTCGTCGAGCCACCGGGACCTTGATCGACTCGCTGATCGACCAAAGGAACCTGGGCTATGCATCCCG
Organism: Singulisphaera sp. GP187; assembly: GCA_945871815.1. Lineage (GTDB taxonomy): Bacteria > Planctomycetota > UBA1135 > UBA1135 > UBA2386 > SXPK01. Next base: position 5,135 of record CAMBXM010000224.1, on the reverse strand, counting down.
GAACAGACCCCTCTGATTCGCGGCACCCTCTGGCATCCAGCGACCCAACAGGAATCCAAGGACAGGCAAAGAGCCCTACCAAGCGGCATGAGCTCGGCAGGCGCATCTCGGACGCTCCGGCTGCTGCTTCGTGTTCCCTTCGACCTGCGAAAACGCGAGGACCCTGCCCTCAGGGTTGCGAGCCGTGGTTCGGCTGTCAGCGAAAGGCCGGGCGAGCTGGGGCGCCGGAGGCGGCGATTTCGCGGATGTGGGCGTGCACTTCCATCGCCCTCGCAACGCACTGGTCGCTGTTGTGGTACTCGTACCGTCCGAAGCGACCGAAGGTGATGTAGCCCGATTGGTCAAACCAACTGCGAACCCGGCCGACGCGAGCCGCGAACTCGAGGTTCTGGTCGATGTAGGCAAAGGTGTTGTCGCACCACTCCGCCAAGACGACCTGTTCGCGCCGCAGAATACCGGCGCGCGCAAGTCCTTTGAGGACGTGCTCCATCCAGGCCGCGTCGGGCACGAGCTTGCCACGGTAGGTGACCTCGGCGAGGAAGGAGCCGTGACCCGCAGGGGCGTTGTTCGGCGAGTAGTTGCTGTAGTAGGTGACGCGGTTGGTCGGACCTTGGTCAGCGAACGGCAGGTAGATCCAACTGAGCGGCGGCATCGGCTCGTCGAGCTTCACGCCGATCATCACGTTGATCAGCGAGATGGGGACCATCGCCCGGATGTCGGCGCGAATCTCCGCCGGGATCCCTTCGATGGCGCCCTCGATCTGCGGTAGCGGCACCGTGTTGACGACCAGGTCGAAGGACTCGCCGTCGACCGAGAACTTCGCTCCGTCTTTGCGCACCGATTTCACGCGCACGCCGCACTGAAGGTCGAAGCCACCCTGCTCGACCGTGCCGCGGACCATCGACTCGAAACCGCCGTGCTTGGGAAACCAGAAGATCGACTGATGGGTGTAGCCCTGGGTGGCCTGACCGAGGGCTGACCGCAGCACGTCGTCGATGGGCGCTTCGGGGACGCGCCCGGCAACCCACCCGCTGGCCATCGTGGCGAGGTCGCACTTCCAGATCTTCTCGTTGTACGGAACCATGAAGTGCTCGGCGAAGCCGGCACCCATGCGCCAGTGGATCCAGTCGCGGAAGTTCGGCGGGCACGGCACGCCGAGGCGGCGCTCGACGTGGGCGTCGATGTAGCCCTTCATGCAGGCGACGATCGCGTCTTGCGTGAGATGCCCGACGCCGTTCTCGAACGGATACGGCACCCAGCGGTCGTGCCAGCGGATCTTGGTGTTGCGCTCGACGCGCATGGTCCCCGCCTCACCGCCGCAGCGGTCAAGCTGCCAGTCGAGGGCCTTCTTGTCCTTGCTGAACAAGATGTGTCCGCCGGCCTCGTCGAACGTGAACTCGCCGTACTTGCGGCTGCGGCAAAGGCCACCTGGGCGTGCCGCCGCCTCGAGCACCGTCACACGGTGACCGTCGGCTGCGAGCATGCGAGCGAGAGCGGTGCCGGAGATGCCTCCGCCAAGAATCGCGATCTTCAACGAACCTCCACGACGAAACGGGGCCGCAGTCTAGCAACGCGGCGGCGATTGCCCACTGTCCGCAACGAGCCGCCCAGTTGTTTGCGGGAGCGCAGGTGACAGCCATGATGGCGCGCCTTGACGACTTCTTCGCCCAGCGCCGCCGCGCCCGACATCGAGCTGCCCCGCGGGGTAGAACGGCTCGCCATCGCTTCGTTGGCTCTTGCTGCGTTCGCCCTGAACCTGAACACGTTGGTCCTCGGTGCGCTGTTGCCGTTCCTGCCCGCAGAACTCGCAGCTCCCGGCAGTGGCGAGAAGACGCTGTTGGCCGCCGCGGCGCTGGCCTCCGGGATCGGTGCGCTGGTGGCCGGCCCCTTTGCAGATCGCCTCGGCCGCAAGCGCATGCTGGTGGTCGGCATGTTGGCGTTTGCCGTTGCGAGTGCGCTGCACGGCCTCGCCGAGAGTTACGTCATGCTGCTCGTTGCGCGGACGATCTCTGGCGCCGCAGTCGGGGTTGCCTACGCCTGTGCATCGGCGCTTGCAGCTGAGATTGTCCCCTATCAGCGGCGCGGCGCGGCGATGGGGGTGTTCACGGCGGGCATGTTCTTGGCGCTGCCGCTAGGGCTACCGCTGGCGTGGTGGTTTGCGAGCGTCGGGCACTGGCCGGCCATCTTCTGGTTGCAGGGCGCGATTGGGTTCCTCGGTGCGGTTGGCGCGATGCGGTTTGTGCCCGAGCGCCGGAGTAGTGGACGGTGGGTCGACCCGCGCGACATCGTGAAACAGGGGCCGGTACTCGCGGCGCTCGTAGCGGTGATGTTGCACAATGGCTCGTTCTTCACGACTGTGCAGCTCAGCAGCAGGTGGCTGGATCGCCCGGCGCTCGTGCCCAAGGACCAACAGGGATGGGTGTGGGTATGGCTCGGGCTGTGCGCGGCGATTGGTAGCTTCGCCTTTGGGCGGGTGGCTGACCGCATCGGCAAGCGCAACTTCGTCATGCTCACCTCGACGTTGCTGATCGCGTGCTTCCTGCTGATCGTGCGTGCCGACACGCTCGCAACGCTGGCGCCGCTTGGAATCGCGCTGGCACTCATCTCCTCGGCCAGAACGGGGCCGCTGCAGGCTCTGACCTCCGGCCTCGTCCCGAGCTACCAGCTGGCGACGTTGATGGGGGTACGTGCCTTCATGATGCAGTTTGGCGTGTTCGCCTTCGCCCAACTGGTCCCGACCGAAGGCGAAGGCTGGTTTCAGAGCGTGCTCTACGCTGCCGCCGGCTGCCAACTGGTGTCCTACTTGGCCATCCGGTTCTTTGTCCGCGAGGGCCGGTCGTGAACGGGCTCGCACATGCGGCGATGATGATGGCACTGTGGGCGCCGCTCGGCGCGCAGGTCGCAGTGGAGGTTGTGCTGCCCGAACCGGTTTGTGAACGGGTCGCCCGCGCCCTCAGAGACCAATTGGGCAAGAGCGCCATCGTCACGACCTCGGCACCCTCAGCGATTCGCTGCGAAGCGGGCAGCGTGGTGGTCGGCGACTGGCTCCTGCTGCAACGGCTGCAGCCACTCCATCCCTTTGCGCCGCTACCCCAGGAGCTCGGCTCTGCGTCCGTTTCGTTGCGTCGGTCGTACGATGGCTTGGTGGCGCTGCCCTGGAGTCTCGCTTACTGCGTCGCTACGCCTCTGCCGACGTCGACGGAGTCGTGGTCTTGGGAGCGGCTCGCGCTGGCTGCCGAGTTGGGTGACGGCTTGCGCGTCGCACCGCCCGAGGTCGATGCGGGCCCGTGGCTCCTGTCGATGGCCGAGCTGCATCAACGGGGCCGCCCCGACACCGCGACCTTCGGCCTCTGGACCGCACTCGACGCTCGCATTGCGGTCTACCCTCGCGACTACGCGGGCATTGTCGCGGAGCTCGAACAGCGAACCGCAAGTGCGGTGGTTCTGCCGCACCCTTTGGTCAGCGATCTACTGCTGGGACTAAACGCTTCAGTTCACGTGCGTTCACTCAACGGCGCGTTGCCCATCGGCATCGCTGTGATCGACGGTAGCGACGCCCTGGCTGCGAGTGCGCTGGTTGCGCAAATATGCGAGCCGGCCGTTCGTACGGCCGTCCGCGAGCGGGTCGGATTGGCCGAGCCCGCTGCGACCGACGCCGAGCTGAGCCCCGAGATGGCCAGCCCGGCGTTGTCGCACTTCGAGCAACGGATCCGTGGTCAAGGTCGCAGCGTCGAGGGCATTGCCTATGCCGTCGACGACGCCTTCCTCCTGCTGTTCGGAGTCGTGCTCTGCGTCCTCTGGTTTCGTAGTCGCAAGGAGAACCCGTCGTGAACACTCTTCTGCTCCGCCACCGTGCACGTGCCTCGCTGCTGCTAGCTCTGACCTGCCTCACACTGTTGGCCGGGTGCACTGTTCGCTCCTACCAGGATCGATCGTTCCGCGATTCCGTGGAGGTCGCCAAGCACGATCGCGGCGACGGCGCGGTCGAGACTTTCGTGCTCGAGGCGAGCAACGGCTCCGAACCGAAGCTCGAGGTGCGGGTCCTGTGGCACCGAGAGCGCGCTTCGCTCGGTCTGCAGACTGCGGACCTCGACCGCGACGCGGCTCAGAAGCGGGGCCTCGAGCCCTATCGCGGCGTGCTCGTGACCGGCACGTCGCCGCGCTCGGCGGCCCTTGCCGGTGGTGTCCTCGTGGGTGATGTGGTGCTCGCGCTCGCCGGCACGAAGACCGTCTATGCCGACCAGATCCCGCTCTGCGAGGAGAAGCTGAAGGTCGGCGACCCCGTGGTCCTGTGCGTGCTGCGTGGTCAGGAAGAGGTCGACTTGCATCTCACCGCCCAGGGGGTGCGTGAACGCAAGATGGAGGTCGAGAGCATCGAGCTGCAGAAGGTCACGACGCGCCATCCGTACTGCGGCGTCGTGCTGCGCGGAATCCCGCCACAGTGGAGCGAGCGGATCTTCGACGACGACCGCAGCGGCATCATCATCGGCTCGGTCGATGTCGGTTCGCCGGCCTGGGTCGCGGGCTTCCGTCCTGGCGACGTCCTCGAACGCGTCGACGGCGGGCCCGTGCCGCCCATCGAAGACCTCGCGGCGATGGTCCACGATCGCGGCACGCGCGGCGAGTCGATCGCATTCTCGGTGCAGCGCGGCACCGAGTCCCACGCGGCATCCATGCAGCTCGAGGACTACACCGAAGGCACGCACATCTGGTTTCCGTTGCTCTTCCGCGTGAGGGACGAAGCCGAAAAGGACGAATGGACGGTCGGTCCGCTCGGGTTGTTGGTGAGCAACGAGTCGACCTACGTCTCCGATCCTCCCGGTCGCGCGCCGGCGACGCGCGAGGTCTTCCGCGCCCTGCTGGGTCTCGTGCGCGTGGAGAACTCACCGCGCCGCGACTGCGTGCGGCTCCTGTGGTTCATCCATATCGATCTCTGAGGTCGGTCAGCGCTGGCAGCCGGCGCACCAGTAGGTGCTTCGCCCCGCGTCCGTCGTACGACGGATCGCCGAGCGGCAGCGGCGACACGGTTCCCCTTCACGTTCGTAGACATCGAGTTGCTGCGCGAAGTAGCCCTGCTCTTCGCCGACACCGACATAGTCGCGGAACGATGTGCCCCCGGCCTCGATGGCGCTCGC
>CAMBXM010000223.1 GCA_945871815.1 Singulisphaera sp. GP187 | reverse complement strand
GTCTCGCCGACCGTGGTCGAAGTGCTGTCGGTGACTGGCGAGCGCACGCGCATCGAAGCGACGAACATCTTCATCGCGACCGGATCGCGGCCGCGCACGCCGGATGGCATCGCCATCGACCACGAGCACATTCTCGACAGCGACTCGATCCTCAGCCTCGGGCATCTGCCAAAGTCGATGACCGTGCTCGGCGGTGGCGTGATCGCCTGCGAGTACGCGACGATCTTCGCGGCACTCGGTGTGCAGATCACGATGATCGACAAGGCCGCGCGACCGTTGTCATTCCTCGACACCGAGATCCTGGATCGCTTCGTCAGCTCGTTCGAGTGCAACGAGGGCTGCGTCTATGTCGGCTCGGCCGAGATCGAATCGGTGGCGTGGAATGGCTTCGATGCCGTGGTCACTCGACTCAAGAGCGGCTGGGAAGCGCGCTCGGACACCTTGCTCTGCGCGCTCGGTCGCGTGGCCAACGTGGATGGCCTCGACCTCGCCGCCGCCGGGCTTGCGACCAATGCACGCGGCCACATCCCGGTCGACGCGGACTGCCGTACCGCGGTGCCGCACATCTTCGCGGTCGGGGACGTGATCGGGCCGCCGTCGCTCGCATCGGCGTCGATGGAACAAGGGCGCCGCGCGATGCGCGTGGCGCTCGGACTGCCGCGGACCGAAGGCAACGACATGATTCCGGCCGGCATCTACACCGTGCCCGAGATCTCCAGCATCGGCCTCGACGAGAAGGCCGCCACAGCTCGCGGGCTGACGGTGGTGGTCGGGCGCGCTCGCTTCGACGAACTGGCGCGCGGCCAGATCTCGGCGTGCACCGAGGGACTGTTGAAACTCGTCGTGGATGCCAACACGCAGAAGGTGCTCGGTTGTCAGATCCTGGGCGAAGGCGCCACCGAGTTGATCCACTTGGCGCAGATGGCGATGGCCGCTGGTTCGCCGGCGTCGACGTTCATCGAGACGGTCTTCAACTTTCCGACCATGGCCGAGGCCTATCGCGTGGCCGCGTTCGATGCGATGGCACAGTTGCAGCGCCGCCCGCAGCGAACCAACGGCTGAGGCGCCGCCGCCGCGATCACTCGCTGTCGAGTGGTGTGGGGCAAAAGAACCACAGCCCCGTGTCGCTTTGCAGCAGATCGTCGGTTGGCCGCAGCGGCATGGCGCGCAACAGCCTCTGCGGCGGCACGGCGCCGACGAGCAGCGACGACAATCCGGTTCGTTCTGGCAGGCGACCCAGTCCGAGCAAGTGGGACTGGCCGACGACGACGATGAGCAAGTGGTCTTGGTGCGCGCGCGCGGTGGCCTTGACTTCTGCAGCAATGCTGGGGTCGCGCTGCGCCAACGGCAATCGCGGCGTCGGCTCGAAGGCGCGCACCGGCGTGTTGCTGGCGCGGGCCATGCGCAGCAGCTCCCGGTAGTGCTCGCTGTCGACGTCGCCGCCGCCGAGCCACGACGCGGGCCAGCGATGTCGGACCACGGCAACCAGGCGGTCCATCGAACTCCGGCCGGCGAGGTAGTCGTCGAGGATCGCCTGATCCTCGATGCCGACGGCCTCGAGCACGAGGCAGCACGGCGCGCCGGTGGCGAGCACGGCGCGCAGCAGTTCGCGTTGGCGCTGGTGCAGCCGTTCGTCGCGGTGGTGGTCGCCAAGCCACAGCGCGTTGTAGCTGCGCACCATGGACACGAACTCCGCTTGGCTCACACCGCGGTCGAAGCTCGTGCCCGCATCCGTGTCGAACGCCGCCTGATACTCGCGGAGCTGGAGGTTGGCGCGACCCTGCCAGTCGACGCCCGGGCCGGTGCACGATGCGACTCCCAGCAGGGTGAGCCCCAAGGCGGCGGTCCATGCCGCGCGCGGCCGCCGATCGGGTCGCAAAAACGCGCTGGTGTGTCGTGGCCGGGGCAGAACTAGCATGACGACACACTACCCATGAGGAACTTCCGCACCATCTCGTCGCACCCTCGGAACGACGGAGCCCGTCGATGACTCGATCTCTGCATGGCAAACGCATTGTCGTCACCGGCGGTGGCAGCGGCATCGGTGCTGGAATCGCCGAGGTGCTCGGCGAGCACGGTGCCGTCCTGGCTCTACTCGGCCGGCGCAAGGACGCGCTCGACGCGGTCGCCGCGCGCCTTGCGGCGAAGGGCGTGCGGGTCTCGACGTTTACGGCTGACGTCACCGACCGAGCCGCCACCGAGGCCGCAATCGATGCCGCCGCCAGGGCGATGTCGGGCCTCGACGGCGTCGTCAACAACGCCGGCGTCGGCGGGCCCAATGGCTGCGCGCTGCCGGGGCCTGATCGCTTCGACGAGATCATGCGCACCAACGTCGATGGCGTGTTCCACAGCTCGCGGGCGGCCTGCAAGCACTTGATCGACGGCGGCCGCATCGTCTCGATCAGCTCGGTGCTGGGTCGCTTCGGCGTGCCGGGTTACACCGCCTACTGCGCCAGCAAGCATGCGGTCATCGGCATGATGAAGGCGCTGGCACTCGAACTCGCCCCGCGCCGCATCACCGTCAACACCATCTGTCCAGGTTGGGTCGATACCGGCATGGCCAAGCAGGGGATGGAGTTGTTGGCGCAGACCATGGGTACTTCCTTCGAGCAGGCGCGCACGGCAGCGCTGTCGGCTGTGCCACTCGGTCGCATCCTGCAGCCGCGCGAGGTGGGCGAACTCACCGCCTGGCTTTGCAGCGACGCGGCGAGCGGGATGACGGGCCAAGCGATCACGCACGACGGCGGCCAGGTCATGTGGTGACCGCCGTCGCGTGCGAGAGAGTCGGCCGCGCCAGCATCTCTGTTGGCCGGGCCAGCGCGGCCTGGCCCGCGGCCGTCGTTCTCAGTGACCGGTGACGACGATCTGCTGCACTTCGGTCAGCGCGAACCCGGTTGGGTCGGCGGCGCACGTCCAGAAGGCCTGGGCGTAGACCGGGCCGATGCCTGGCGGCAGGAAGTTCAGGGGCAGGCCCCAGCCGGCATTGCCGAGCCCGTCGGTGAAGGCGAAGAACGTCTGGATCGTCGGCGAGCCGAGGAAGAGGCCCAGACCGCAGCCACTGAAGTTGATGACCGGCAAGGCCGGGTTGTAGATGTTGTCGAACGCCATCAGCGTCGGCGTGAACGGCGGGGCGTTGCCAAGCAACAGCCCAAAGCCACCTTGGCCGCTGGCCATGGGGGCACGCACGGACCAGCGCGGAATGAACGCGCCACAGTTGCACGACGTCGGCTGGTTCTTGGCCGGGCGGGGCAGGAAGGCGAGTCCCGTTGGGAACGCAGTGGCGGTTGGCATCGGCAACGCCGCGGCAAAGGTGACGTCGATGGCTAGAGGACCAGCGATCACGTAGATGCCGCGCACGCCGGCGGCGTTGGGCATGGCGGTCTTGTCGATCGCGACGTCGCCGGCAATGCCGGGGAGGATCATCGGGCCGACCGGCGGTGCCACGGGGAAACCGCCGAGCGCGAACTGGTAGACCATTCCAGGGGCATCGACCGCGAGCAACGTGCCGGTGATCGAGTCATAGTCGAGACCGGTCAGTGGGCCGGTGGGGAAGGCGAGGCCGAACGGGGGCACGACGACGGGCGTTCCGGGTACAGGCGTGACGCCGAGGATGAGGCCAGCGGGGCCGCACAGGAACATCACGTTCGCAATCGGATTGAGAGCGATGCCGGTCACCGCACCGCCAATCGCCGCGAGCACCGCTGGGGCGATCACAAACGGCGGGATGGCGGGCCCAGCCAGCGGGAAGCTCGGCGACGGCATCGAGGCGAGGATGTTGCCGTTGCAGTACCAGATCTGGTTGGTGAGGCCGTTGTAGGTGGCATCGCCCGGTGGCACGAGGGCCACGCCGAACGGCGGCAGCGGCAACGCGATGGGGTAAATGGGCGCCGGGGGCACCGGGCCAAACACCATGATCGAGGGCAGTTGCACCTCGGTCATGGTGCCCGTGCCGCCGGGGGCCGGGTCGTAGCAAACCAAGTGCTGCGCGAAGAGGGGCGCGCTGCACGCGAACAGCGCCAGGGTGAGTGGGAGGGAACGCATCGATGTGCTCAAGGAAAGGGAATGGGAAGGGGGACCGCTCCGTGGAGAGCCAAACGGGTCGCCAGCGCACGCGCGGGGCGAAGATATTTTTTTGCCGCCCCTCCTGGGCGCCCACGACGCCGTCGACGACGGCGCGTGTCGGTGCTAAGCCAGGGGCTCCTTCCCACCGTGAACGACCGCCCCGTACCTCCTCCGGCCTTCGAGGCCGCCACCGACCAGCGGGTGCGCCGCCGCGCCGCCCAGATCTCACTGGCCGTCGCGATCCTGCTGCTGGTGGTCAAGTTCGAGGCCTTTGTGCTGACCGGCTCGACGGCGGTGCTGTCCGACGCACTGGAGTCGATCGTCAACGTGCTGGCCGCCGCGTTCGCGGTCGCCGGCCTCTGGTTCGCCGGCCTGCCAGCGGATCGCAACCATCCCTACGGCCACGGCAAGATCGAGTTCTTTGCTGCCGCGTTCGAAGGCGGGCTCATCGCCTTTGCCGCGCTGCTCATCTTGTGGGAATCGTCCGACGCGCTGCTGCACGGCAACGAACTGCGTCAACTCGACACCGGCATCCTGCTGGTCGCCGCCGCCGGCGCGGGCAATGGGCTGCTCGGCGTGTTCTTGCTGCGCACCGGCCGACGCTACCGATCCCTGACGCTCGTTGCCGACGGACAGCATGTGTTGTCGGACTTCTGGACCAGCGTCGGCCTCGTCGTCGGACTCTTGCTGGTGCGCCTCACCGGCCTTTCGTGGATCGATCCGTTGGCAGCCATGGCGGTCGCCGTCGTGCTGTTGGTGACCGGTGCCAAGCTCGTGCGCACGGCCGCCGGCGGGCTGCTCGACGAAGAGGACCCTCAACTCGTCGAACGCGTGGTCACCATGATGGACCAGCAGTTCGGCAACGGCGTCATCCGCTTGCACCACCTGCGGGCGATCCGCGCCGGCCGCGTTCCGCATATCAGCGCGCACCTCGTGGTGCCGGAGTTCTTCACGGTCGAACGCGCCCACGAACTTGCCGAGCGCGTCGCGGCGGCGGTGCAGAAGCAGTTGGGGGAAGGCGAATTGGTCTTCCACACCGATCCGTGCCACCGGGCCTACTGTCGGATGTGCGATGTCGAATCATGCTCGGTACGGAGGCAGGCGTTCTCGGGCCCGGTGACGCTCACCGTCGAAGAAGCCGTGACGCCCGATCGCGATGCGATGACCTGAGGCGGTGGGCCTCGCTCCTCACACTGCGGCAGCTGCCGCGTAGATCGCCAAGTGCCGCTCGACCAACTGCTCGAGCCGAAACCCCTGGTCGATGCGCAGTGGCCCGCCAGCGCCGAGTCGCTGTCGCAAGCCTTCATCGCGGTGGATGCGATCGATCGCAGCGGCCAGTGCGACGATGTCCTCTGCCGGCACCAGCAGCCCGCACTGTTCGTGTTGGACCATTTCACCGAGCCCGCCGACTTTGGAGGCAATGACCGGCCGGCCGGCTCCGAGTGCTTCGAGCGCCGCCACCCCGAGTCCCTCGGCTCGCGACGGCAACACGAACGCATCGCATGCCAACAGCAAATCGCCGGCGTCTGTTCGGCGCCCGAGGAAGCGCACGAGATCGCCGAGGCCGAGATCGCGGGCCAGTTGCTGCAGCGGCAGCAACTCCGGTCCATCGCCGCCGATCAGCAGAGCGAGGCCGTCGGTGGCGCCGCGTTGGCGCAGCGAGCCGAGGGCTCGCAGCAACACGTCGACGCCCTTGCGATGCGTCAGCACCGCCAGCACCAGCAGGGCCACCGTGTGGTCTGCGAGGCCGAGTTCGGCGCGCATGGCCGTTCGGCTCCTAGTCGTCGCGATGCGCTCGTCGTCGAGCGCTTCCCAGACGATGGCGATGCGTTCCCTCGGCACGCCGCCGGCTTGCAGGCAGTGCGCCACGGCCGGCGAGATCGCGACGACCGCGCGGGCGGACTTCTGGTAGGCAAACCAGGTGCGGAAGCCGCGCTTCACCTTGCGGTCCATGCGGCGAGTGATGACCACCGGGCAACGAGCGAAGTGGGCGCCGAGACTGCCGAGCCACGCGGCGCGACCGGTGTGCAGGTGCGCGATTCCCGCGGTCTGGAACACGCGCGCAAGGCGCCACGCCGACACG
>CAMBXM010000222.1 GCA_945871815.1 Singulisphaera sp. GP187 | reverse complement strand
GGCAGAGTCGCCAGCCAGCGGCCAGCGCCGTCGGCCTGCGCTGCCGGCCCTGTGACCTCGAGATCGAGTTGCAGCGGTTGGCCCGCGGGCTCGAGACCGCTGCAGGCCGCGCTGCGGATGCGCCAGCCTTCGAGGAACTGCTGCCCGAGTTGCCGAGCCGCGAGCTTCTGGCGGTCGCCAGGGATCTTGCGGATCTGTTCCGCCACGCTGAATCCCGAGTGGCCGAGGAGGCGGACTGCCGCGCTCATTCGCGTCCCGTCATCACCAAAAGTGCACGAGGCGTCGATTGCGAGGTCCTGCACTGCGCCAATTGCGAGCGGCAGCCGGATCTGTTCGGCGGCATCGGCACCGATCACGTACGCCAGCGCACCACTGCGGTGGGCGGGGACCTCTCCGAGCGGCCAGTAGCGCGGGGTGTCGTAGAACAGCCACTTGGCGGCGCCATCGCGTGGGCGCAGGCGGGCGCAAGGCAAGCCGGTGCGGTCGCCTGTCGCGAATAGCGGCGGGCCGTTGCCGGTCACCTCTGGGAGCGCGATCTCGCAGGCGGCGAAGTCGAGTGGAACTTCCGCCGCCCGCAGCAACGCCAACGTCAGCAAGTAGCGGTTGCCCTTCTTCCGCAACAGCACCTCGGTGGCATCGCTGCCCTCGCCATCGGCGATATCGCGCTGGCAGAACTCGACGATGCGCGCAATGCGCGCGCTGTCCGTGGTCAAGCCCTGCAGCAGTTCGCTGGCAAAGTCGACGACCACGGGCGTCGGGTGCGTGCGCCACAGCATGGCCGCGCGCTCCGACCGCAATTGCGGCCACGCGTCGGCGTCCTCGCCGTAGCCCGCCATCGGGATCATCTCTTCGCTCGGCGGTGGCGAGCTCTCCTGCGGCAAGCGGGCCACATCGTTGCGGCGCACAATGTAGGCGGTGCGGTCGCCGTCGAGCGCGAGCGTCTCCGGGGTGATGCCGAGGTTGCGCAAGCGCAGTTCGCCGCGGCTGCCCTTGTGCACGATCAGGATCCACTCGGTCACTTCGAGCGCTTCCTGTTGCGAGGCGAACAGGAAGTCGTCGAGACGCCACGGTTCGGCGCCGGAGGCCCGATGGTGGTCGCGATAGCGCCATTCGACAAAGGCACCCGGTTCGAGTCGCGGCATCGAAAATCCACCCTCGACGCGGGATGGGATGTACGTCTTGCCGTCCTTGCCGACGGTCCGCAGTAGCAGCAGTTCGCTGGCGCGTGCAGGCGCTTCCGCGGCGCGGAGCGCTTCGACGCCTTGGAGGTCGTTGACCGCGCGCAGTTCGTGGATCTCTACCAAGTGCGAGCCATCCGGCAGCAGTTCGACGATGCGCTGGTCGACCAGCATGCTGGTGGATGCACCGCGCTCGGACTCGCCAGGCGTGAAGGCCGCGATCGCGGCATCGCCGTCCTTGCGGAAGCGGGCGAAGTCAGCGCCTTCGGCCGGTGCTCCTCCGAGGGCTTCTCGCAGCACTCGAAGGTTGCGCTGGTCAGCGTCGAGGGCGAGGCTCGCTTCCATCCTCGTGATGGCCTCGCTGTCGGCGTCGAGCTGCAGCAAGTGCGCAGCTACTTCGGCGTGTGTGTTGGCGTTGGCGTCCTCGTGCTGGGCCAACGCCGTGAGGGCCGCGCGCTGCGCCGTCTTGTCACCGCAACTCTGGGCCATGGTGAGGCGGAGGTTCATCAACCACAGCGGCGTCTTGCCTGCCGGCAAGCGCTGCTCCATCGCATCGATCTGCATGTCGGCGTAGGCGACGTCGCCGAGGTCGAGCGCGAGCAGCACGGCTCGGCGAAGAAGGCCCGAATCCGCAGGCAGAAGGGCGCGGGCGCGATCGACGAAGGCGAACGATCGGCGGACATCGCCGAGGGCCGCGTGATGGTCGGCGAGCTGCAGCAGCGGGCGAACATCACCAGGGCACACGGTGCTCCACTGCTGCAGCAGGTTCGGCACTTCGGTCTGAAAATGCAGTGCGCGCAACACGGAGTTGGTCGTCGCGAACGTCATCGGTCCCGCGCGCCCGGCGTCGATCTCGGCGCGAAGCAGGCGCAGGGCCTGCTCGCGTTGGTCCTGATCCTCGAACTTGCGCACCCGTGCCAGCAGCGCCTGGTGATGCGACAGCGGCAAGTCCTTGGTCGCGAGTGCGACTAGGGCGCGTGCTTTCGCGTTGCGGATCTCGTCAGGAAACTCGGTGGCGCGAAGCCACAACTCGGCGAACGCCAGTTGCAAGCTCGGGTCGGTGGGCGGGTCCTGTTCGAGTTGACGCAGCATCGTCACCGCCGCATCGGTGTTCTGGGCGCGGCGGAACTCGTGCACGGCAGCGAGGCGCAGCGTAGCGCGGTCGTGGCCCTCAGCCGTCGCGGCGGCCTCGGCGAGAGTCGTCGCCGCGTCGCGGAAGGAGCCCTGATGCCGCGGGTCGCCGGCGCCCGGTGCGGCCTCGCTAGGGCCCGGTGCGGCCTCGCTAGCGGTAGCGCTGGCTGCCAGTTCGCTCACCTGTGCCAAGCCGCTGCCAGCAGCATCACAGCAGCGAAGTCCGAGGGGCGAATCGCTGTCGTCGCCGGTCTTGATGAGGATCTCGTGGACGCCGACACCAAGTTGAATCGGCCAGCGCTTCACGCGTGGTTGTGGCGCGAGATAGGGATCGCTGCGACCGACCTCCGTGCCGTCGATGCGCGCCCAGAACGAACCGCGGTAGTCGACTTCGAGGAAGCCGGACGTTGCAGCCACGGCAGCAACGCGCCACAACACGAAGTGGCTGCCGGCTCGCTGTGCTGCGCGCCCCTGCAGATCAAAGCCTCGTCGATCGTGGTCGCGTTGAAGCGTGCGCACGCGAACTTCCCCAAAACGACCGGCGAGCGTCTCCATCGCAGCGGGAAACCGCGCCTCGGGCGCGAACCAGACATCGAGGTAGTGCCGTCCTGAATCGCCGAACGGGCCGACCACCTGAATGGACGCGGCGAAGCTCGCGTAGGTGGCAGCCGACCGCGGTTGCCCCGAGCGCAGCAGGATCTCGTCACGCAGTTCGTCGAGCTCGAGCTGCAACAGCCCGTGCCGCGGAGCACTCCCTTGGACTTCGCCGAGCAGCGTCAAGATGCCAGGGGTCGGCTTGCCGGCCAGCAGGCGCTGGCGAGCCTCTGCGACCAGCGCGCACGCAACGGGCGACCGCGGCGACACGAGGGCGGCAGTCAGCAGGGTCTCGGCATCGCGAACCGGGTCGTCGACCGCCGAGGTTTCGGCTTCGACCAGGGTGCGGGCGAGGATCAGCGTTGGGTCCTGGGCTGCGGCCGGGGCCGCCAAGATCGCGAGCAGCGCGCGCGCATAGATCGGAGCCAAGCGGTACGCGAGCCGGGCAGAGAGCTTCATCGCGCCTCCTTCTTCAACACGATGCGCTGCGAGTCGGCGCTGCGCAGGCCGGCCACGAAGTCGCGGAACGCTGGGTAGTCGGCGGCTTCGACGCGTGGCTTCGCGAGTGCGAGCTTGCGATCGACGACGATCTGGTCGCCCTGCAATCGCCAAGTCATCGTGAAGCTGCCGAACGGTCCTTTCTGCTCCACGGGTTCTGGAAGCGACGTTGGCCGGTAGCCTTCAGGCAGGCGGTAGCACACCGTGCGCTCGTCGGCGCGCGGGACACCCAGCAGCAGCGGTGTCGTCCGTTCGGTCTCCGCCGTCATCTGCGCCAAGGGCTCGTCGGCAAACGTGGACGGCAACTGCCATTCGATCGCGCTGCGTTGGCCGAGTTCTTTCACGGCGAAGTCGACCCGCAGGCGCACGGGTTCGGCCAGCGCGAGGACATCGCTGCAGTCGACGTCGCCAAGGGTCACCGGGCCAAAGCGCGACACGAGCTGCCGCTCGAGGTGTTCTTTGCGGCGTGCAGGTTCGACTGACAGTTGCGTGCGCGCGCGCACGGCGGCGTTGCCGAGCGGGGTCTCCACCTGCGTCGCGCGCAGGGTGGTGTCGCGCAATTCAAGATCCCATCGCACGCGGTCGTTGTTCTGCTCGGGCGTAGTCCACGGAACCGTCTCGATGCGCGCCTTGCCCTGCTCGACGACGACAACCTTGGCCCCTTGGTCCATCTCCGGCAACGTGCCCGCCGGGTGTAGCGTTGCGGTGCCGTCGAGGAACATCGCTGGGCGACCGTCTTGCTCGGGCATCCACGCGATGCAGTGGTTGAAGTGGTGCACCATGGCGAGCTCGAGGTTGTCTTCGCTGCGCATGTCATCGGCAAAGATCACCACAGGCGAGGCCTTGACGCCGATCTCGGAGAGCAAGGCGCACAGCAGGAGAGCCTTGTCCTTGCAGTCACCGTGGCGACGTTCGTAGATCACCGAGGTTGCGTACGGCTTGTAGCCGTGCACGCCGAACTCCCAGGCCTCGTAGCGAACCTCGGTGGACACGAACTGGTAGATCGCAGCAATGCGCTGCTCTTGCGTCGTGCAGCCGTTCACGAGTTCTTGCACCTTGGCGCGCATCGGCGGCGTCGTCTCCAGTTGGCCCTGGATCAGGTTCCACCACCAAGAAGCGAAGTGATCCCACGAACGAAAGGTGGTGAAACGGACGAGTGGTGCGCGTTCGCGCGCATCGGGGCGGCCGGGTTCAGGCTTGTCGCGGGCAACGGCATCGAGCGCGAACTTCCACGCGGTGGAGCCGTCGGCCAGCGTAGAAATGTGTGGTTGCGGCGCGCCCCCGGAGGCCTGAAAGAGGTAGTCGCGGCCGAGTTCCCCGATGACGACGAGTTCGGAGCGCACCACCGCGTTGCCGTCGTCGGCGGCGAGGAAGTGGGCGAGACCGAAGTACTCGCCGAAGAAGCTCGGACCCATGTCATCGACGCGGCCCTGCACGTCGACCATGTCGCCAGGACGCAGCGAGGGCAACGCCACCGACGCTCCGCGCAGGCGCGGCTCTTCGACCGTGCCGTCCGCCTTGTAGATCGTGCAGGCGAGCAGGCGCGCACGTTGCTCCCCGGCGTAGTAGGGCAACCGGTAGCCTGACATCTGGCGCGCACCGGCGTCACTCAAGATGCGGACGCAAACGTGGTAGTACTCGCTGGTGGTGCCGTTCTTGTGCGCTTGCACGACGCGCTGGCGTAGCAGATGGACCAGTGGATCGTTGTTGTCGATCGACTCGGCGGGAGTGCCCGCATTGCGCAGGTCCTTGGTATCGATCGCCCAAGCGGTATGGAACGGGACGGTCTCACTCGCGAGATAATCCAGGTAGCGCTGGTCGTCGCGGCGATTCGGGTTGCATTCGATCGCCGCGCGCAAGGTCTCGATCTGGTCGTCGGTGCGGCCGAGTTGGCGGTAGAGGCGGCTCTGCGCGACCAGGGCGTCGTCGTCGTCAGGGCAGAGGTGCAGCCACTCTGACCAGTGACGCAATGCGGCTTCGTGGTCGCCGTCGCTCTCGGCAAGCTCGGCGCGCAGTTCGAACACGCGACGCATCAGAGGTTCGCAACGGAGCGTCGCGTCGGCGGCTGCGAGGGCGTCGTTGCGGTTACCAAGACGCAAGTGCAGTTCGGCGAGGGCCAGACGATCGTTGGCGTCGCCGCTGCGGTCCGCGATGCGTTGCTGCAACGCGACCACGGCTTCGCGGCCGTCGCGGTTGCCGTCGGCCAAAGCGCGCAAAGCAGCGCGCAAGCAGAGAACGCTAGCATCCTCGTGTTCTGCGGCGACATCGAGTTCGCGAGCCGAGTGGGCAACCAGACCTTGCTGCTGCAGCACTTCGGCGAGTAGCAGGCGCGATGGTTCGTGGTCGCCGGCGATCGAGAGGGACCGTCTCGCAAGTCCTTCGGCAGTGGCTACGAGGCCAGTGCCCGTCAGCAGCATCTGGCCCAGCAGGGTCCGTGCCTCGACATGATCCTGGTCGACCGCGAGGATCGCTTCGTAGTCAGCGCGGCGTTCGTTCTCGTCGAGCTCGGCCGAGGTCTTGGCGGTGCGGACGCGCGAGGCGGCGAGCAGCATGCGCGCCTGCGGCCATTGCGGCAGATCGGTTGCCGCAACGGCAGCCAGTCGATGGTCGCGGCGGTCGTTGGCCGGATCGGCATTGCGGCCGAGCCACAGCATCGCGAGCCAGAAGGCGTCGTGGCCGTGAGCCGCATCGGTGTCGAGCAACGAACGAGCTCCTTGTGCTGCCCGCGCTGTCGGCGCCGTCTCTGCAGGCTTCTGCCCAGCGGCCATCGCCATGATTTGCGGCTCCGCACTCGCGCGCACGCT